>DASSZI010000194.1:0-27787 GCA_035713565.1 Acidobacteriaceae bacterium
TTGGAACCGGCGCGAAGCTGCTCGGCGCCTGCAGGTGAGCTACAAGGCTTTGCTGAACAAGATAAAGCAAATGAACCTCGAAGACCAGATCTCCTCAGCAGCGGAATCGCGCGACGGGAGTGAATTTGGACGGCCACGCTGATTCATTCTTTGGGGAAATTATTACTAAATAGTGGTATTTGAATGCCACTATCGTACCAGGCTTCTGCATAGTAGTACCTGAAAGGCAAATGTTTTTCCGAATCCTCAGCCTGCAAAACAGGTCAATTGCACCGGACGGGGGGCGCCAGCGCTGTTTTCGGCTCAATTCCGAGCAATCTGGACTATTTTCCAGAAATTCGGGCGCTTGGGAATTTTTGGCATGGAACATGCAAGTAGGTTAGACAAGTAATGAGGCGTCCAACTTCTTAGACCTATTTAGCAGTTCTCGCAATATTTGTGTCGCTCCGTACAGGAGTGGCTCCCATCGAACAGATCCTCGCTGCCATCCATCCCTTGAAAGCCTCGATGCAGGGCCCGCTAATGCGGGCCTTTTGCGTTTTCATTGAGCAGTTTTCTGCCGCTTACAATGAAAGTCGTGAAGCGTTCGAGCGAATCCCAATCAGCCGCCGAGAGTATGCGACGCATTGACAGCTTGTTTTCAAGTGGAGGGCTTCGCCGCAGCCCGCATCGCCGCGATTCTTCCCCCAATGGCGCCCAGTCCGCGTCTCCGGCAACGAAAATACAGCAGAAGCGCCCAACTTCAGAGCACCCCAATGAGTTGGTCCTGCAAGTCCCTGAGTGGAATTCTTTTCCATGGCTGCTGCACGGCTTCAGCACCCGTCGGGGAGGAGTGTCGACGATCTACGGAGAAGCCGGTTGTGGAGAACTCAACCTGGGGTTCACGCCGGAGGATTCGCGGGAAAATGTTCTTGAAAACCGAAGGATTTTTTCGCAAGCTGTCGCGGGCGCAGGGAAGGGCAGCGCAGGGCGGCAAAAGCCCGAAATCGCTCTTCTGCGCCAGATCCATTCCGGAGTCATTCACCGGGTAGCTGCCAATCGGGATGAGCAGGCGGCCGGTCAGCCGCAGCGCGGGGATGGCTGGATTTCCGACCGGCCCGGAACATGGATCGGGATACTGACGGCGGATTGCGTGCCGATCCTGGTGGCCGATACTCGATTGCGGGTTGTAGCTGCTTTCCACGCGGGTTGGCGGGGAACGCTGGGACGCATCGCAGAGCGGGGCGTGGGCAGAATGCGTGCGGAGTTCGGCTGCCGGCCAGAAGATCTTACCGCCGCGATCGGCCCGGGGATTGGACCCTGCTGCTACTCGGTGGGGGAGGAAGTTCGCATGGAATTCGGCTCGCAATTTTCCTATGCCGAAGATTTGTTTCAGGAGGTCTTTGACCTTGACCCTATCAAGCAGAAGTATCCGATGCTGTTTCTGACCGCGCGTGCTCCAGGGCACAGCAATCTAGGCCCCAGCACGCACCTGAACCTGCCGGAAGCGAACCGCCGCCAACTTCAGGACGCCGGCATCCGCTGGGACCGAATCTATCCGGCGGGTTCATGCACCGCCTGTAACGGCAGCCAGTTCTTTTCTCATCGTGCCCAACATGGCTTCACCGGACGCATGATGAGCGTAATCGGATTGACCAGGTAATAGCTTCCTTTGCGGCGCATCAAAAAGGGCCGGCACCACCGGTGCACGGCCCCTTACTTTCAAAGCATCCCTGTCATGGGGTAGAAAGAACTTCTACCTCTGAAGAGCTGCCTGCTTTGAAGAAGCCCTGTTTGGTGGGCGAGAAGATTGCGTACAGGTAATATGTTCCCGGCGAGAGTATGTTGGTCACGGATCCTGACGAACTGGCGGTGCCGTTTCCGTTCCCCGTCACCGTTTGGGTGGTGGCTAGGACGGCCGATCCGCTGGGCAGCAGCACGTAGAGGCTGAGGGTGCCGCTGGGGTCTGTATTGTGATCGCCAAGGGTTCCCACAACGGCCGTATAGCTGACAGTGCTGCCGTACTTTGCAGAGTTGGTCGATAGCGTAAGGCTAATGTACGTCCCTCCAACATTGACGACATATTTGGGTCCTGTCGTAGTTTGCGGCTGATAGTTGCTGTCGCCGGAGTACAGAACGGTAATCTGGTGGGTTCCGCTGCCCAGGATAGGAACGGTCTTGGTAGCTGTGCCCCCCGCGAGCGAAGCTGAGCCGCCGGGGAACATCATTCCGTTGGAATCCTCAAAAATCACGCTGCCCGTAGGAACCGTGCTTCCCATATCAGGAGCAACTGTGGCCGAAAACGTGACCGGGCTGTCGTACTTTTGTTGGCCGTGGGCGCCAGACAAGGATGTTGTAGTGCCGGAACTATTCAGAAGCACGTTCAGGCTGGGGGCACCAGTCCCCGTGGGTGGAAATTGGGTGATGTATTGAAGCTGCTTGGCTGGCGTGGTTAGATTCACGCGCTTTACAGTGTTAGCGGTTACGACATCCAACCGACCGTCTGCGTTGAAATCCGCCAGCGCAGCGGCCCAGGGCTGCACACCGGAGGCGAACTCTGTCCGCTGGAGAAACGTCCCATCTCCCTTGCCGAGCAGAACGGCGACCTGGTTGAAGTTTGGAGCGACTGTGACCAGATCGAGAATTCCATCCCCATTCACATCGCCTGCGGCAATGGAGACCGGGAAATTGAGGGCGAAGCTGTTTACGGCGGCAGCAAAGGTGCCGTCACCGTTTCCGGCAAAGAAGGAAACGCTGTTTGCGGTAGCGTTTCCCGTCACTACGTCCAGCTTGCCGTCACGATTGAAATCTCCTACGACAATGGACGTAGGTTCGGCTTCCGTGGATAACATCAGAGGAGTCAGGAATGTGGTTGGCTTGGTGGTGGGCTGTTCCGGCAGCATTCCACCATTCAGGAAAACTTCCATTTGGGCTGAGCCGAAGCAAGTAACCGCGAGGTCGTTTTGGCCAGTATGGCGGAAATCTCCAATCGTCACGCCGTACGGATTCGCGCATGTTTGGAGAGTCTGGGAAGTTGGAGTGCCAGCGGTCAAGGAACCATATAGGACTGTGACGGTGTTGTCTCCCATGTTGGTCACAGCCAGATCGGGAATCCCGTCGCCATTCAGGTCGCCGATGGCTACTTCCATCGGATCGCGTCCCACTTTATAAGTCTGCTGGGCGGCAAAGGTTCCGCTTCCGCCGCCGTTGTTCATCAGCACGCTCACTGTGCCGTCCGTGGTGTTCGCTGTAACGATATCCGCATAGCCATCCAGGTTCAGGTCACCGGTTGTCACGGAGTAGGGCTGTTTTCCTACTGCGTAGGTCACGGACGGGCTCTGGAAGTTGCCGCCACCCAGACCCATCGACACGCGGACGGAGTTGTCTTCCAGGTAGGACGCGACCAGGTCCGGTTTCCCATCGCCATTGAAATCTGCGATCGCGATCCCATCTGCCATGTTGCCGCTGCCTGCGGTCAGGGTGTTCGGCGTAAAGTAGTTCAGTCCGCCGTGAGTAGGAGTGGGCAGTGTGTTGTTCGCCAACACAGTTACCGAGGAACCAGACTGTTGGCTCACCGCCAAATCAAGCTTGCCGCTGCGATGAAAGTCACCGGGGGCGAGGTACGCTGGTCCATTAGGCACGGGATAATCCTGCGCGGCCTGGAACGTGCCGTTGCCGTTGTTCTGGAGGATCGCTACATCGTTTTCAATCGCATTCCCACTGACGAGATCAATGTATCCATCCCCGTTCACGTCCAGTGCCACGATCGATTCACCGCCGGTGCCGCTCGCCGGACCGATGGAATAGCTGGTGGACGTGAATTGATCGTTTCCGGTGCCGGTAAGAACGGTAACTGTTCCGTCACCGGCGTTGATGGTAGCCAGATCTGGCAAGCCGTCGCCGTTGAAATCCGCGGTCACGATGCCGTTTGGAGTGCTGCCAGTGGCGAAAGATCCGGCCACTGTAAATCCGCCTTTGCCATCGCCCTTTAAGATGTGTACGGTTTTGCCGGTTGCGTCGGCGACTGCAAGGCCTAAATTTCCGGATGCATCAAACCTGCCGGTGGTGATTGCTGTCGGCGTACCCAGGCCGGAGATGGTCTGCTGCTGGAAAGTGGTGAAGTTATTTGCAGCATCACTCAGGAACAGCGAAACGGTTCCGTTTCCTTTGTTTGCCACCGCAAGATCGGGATGACCATCCCCATTGAAGTCGCCGGAGGTGATGGCGACCGGTTGATTGAGATTGGTTCCAAGCACGATATTGGTCGTGCCATTTACGGTCGGAGTGAACGTACCGTTCCCCAGGGCATTCAAAAAAACTTCAATGACGTTTGAGGTCGGCGTGTTGCAAGTGACGACAATGTCAGGGGAACCAGTCAAATTCAGGTCAGTGGCCAGAACTGCGGTCGGGCCGCCGCAGGTCGGGTACTTGGTGGGTGCCTGGAAGGTTCCGGGTCCGGAGGACAGGTAGACACTGATTGTGCCACTGGACCCTAGACTGGTGTCCGCGTAATTGGCCACGACCATATCCGCGTATCCGTCATGGTTGAAGTCCGCCGTCGCTACGCCCTGGGGTGTTTTGCCAGCAGCGATTGTTGTGCTCTGCGAGCTGAGGCCGCCAAGCGGCTGGAAAAGAGCCTGGGCGCCAGCGGAACCACCTGCGGTTAGGAATCCGATGAAAGCTATGCTGCCCGAGAGTGTGCGGATGATTTTGCGTGCGATCCGATGAACCATTGCGGTGACCTCAATGTGAACGAATTTTGGAAGACAGACGATTCAACAGGACTGCTGGCCACAGGAGGACAAAGCCTTGCGTCCTGAAAAGCTCCTCACGAAAGGCTGCGCTTTCCATCCCTGGTAAGCTCCTCTTGATCTGCTTCCAAGGTTGGCCGATGGGGTCGGTCCAAACCGTAGAGGTCAGTCAGAGGCTAAGTTTTCAGCCCAAAACAACGCTAGCACATCGTCTGATGAGATTGCCTGATGCCGGGAGCCGTTGCGAAAGCTGGTGCCGATCTTTCTGTCCCGCATTTGTCTGGGATGCGGCATACGGGCACGCCGGTTGCTGAATTGAACCGGCAGGTCGGTCAAGGCACACCCGAACGAGTGCGAAGGAGTCCAACATTCGAATCAAAATGAAAGAGGAGCTGCGCAGTTTGCGCAACTCCTCCTGAACGTGCACGCCGGAACTTATCGGTCTGGTAAAAGGGATGCTTCCGCCCCGTAGCCTTCCCGATGTTCCCCCGACAGCCTATCCGACTGTGCAGCCGTGAGGCGTACAGTGAACAGAGTAGGTGGTTGTGCCCTGAGATGCGACATAGTTAGCCGGCGGATTGGCTGGCTGAAAAGTCGCGACTATCGTGTAGGTGTGCCGCCCGTAGTTCGCGCTGAAGTCATAAGGAAGAGTCGCGGAATTGCCGTTAATGGGTACCAACGTAGGTGAGCCGCCATCAACGGTAAAGCTGACGTTGCTGCCGTCGGTAATTGACCCTCCATTTGCCAGGGCAATCGTGGCGGTGCATCCGCTGGGGGACAGAGTGCAGGTAACGCTGGTGGTGGTCGCCTCAGGAGCCACCGTTAAAGTTACTTCCGATGAGGTGCCCGGCTGATAAGCCCCATTCGAAGGGGTGAAGTATCCATAAAACTGATAGCTGCCGGCATTGAGATTCGGAGCCGATGCCATGAAGGCGCCGTTCCCAGTCGCATTCGTGCCGTTCGGCATCAGAGTGATCGGAGCGAGTGAAAAATTTCCCGGACTGCCATTCAGCGTCACTGTCCCTTGAGGCGCTCCGGCAGTCGCGTTTCCTGTCAGCGAAACGGACGCGGTAAAGGCTGCGCCGTACGTGACAATCGTCGGATTAAGTGTCAAACTTACCGGCGTCCCGGCGACCGTGACGGCGAAGGCGCTACCTGAAGCGGTAGTCGGTTGGAAGTTTGTATCGCCTGAGTACAGCGTTGTGAACAGGTATTGACCGCTGCCCAAAGGCCCTGTGGAATAGCTTGCCGAACCACCGCCACCCAAGGAGTAGGGACCAGCTCCGAGCGGGTTGCCATTGATATCTTCGAAGATGACTGAGCCGGTTGGGGTGGATCCCGTGAGTGCCGGCTGGACATAGGCCGTAACCGTCAGGCCCGAGTTTATGGCTGGGAGTGCTCCCGCCGGAGACATAGTGTCGGACACGTTCACAGCGGAAGCGTTCGACAGCACGTCGATACTGGGATTTCCGTTCGCTGTCGGAGGGAATTCCTTCATATACATCTGCTGATAGGCCGGGCTGGCGATATTGACTCGGTTGAACGTGTTCGCCGTGACGATATCAAGCTGACCATCGTGATTGAAGTCTGCAAGCGCGAGGCCCCACGGCTGCGTACCGGCTGCAAACTCCGCCCGCTGCTGAAATGTGCCGAAGGTCCCGTCGCCCTTGCCGAGCGTGACGGATACCTGATTGTAGTTGGGCGCGACTGCGACCAGATCAAGAATCCCGTCGCCGTTGATATCTCCGGCAGCAAGGGAAACAGGGAAGTTCAAGGCGGGGCTGGTTACACCGGCGGCAAAGCTGCCAGTGCCATTTCCGGCGAAAAAAGAAACATCGTTCGCTATGGAGTTGCCGGTTACGATATCGAGGTTGCCATCACGGTTGAAATCGCCCACCACCACGGAACTCGGTGAAGAGTCCGTAGACGCGATGAACGGCGTGCCGAAGGTACCATTCCCGTTATTCGGAAATACGTAAAGTTGCGAGGATGAATAGCAAGTCACCGCAATTCCGGGAAAGCCGCTGTGGGTAAAGTCTCCGATGGCCACTCCAAAAGGATTCGTTCCTGTGGCCATGGTAGGACCGGCCGTGAATGTTCCGCCAGCGCCGCCGAACAGAATGGAAACCGTGTTTGCGCCCATGTTGGTTACCGCAAGGTCGGGGATGCCATCTCCATTCAGATCACCGATGGCGACCTGGAACGGCAGGCGTCCGACAGGATAGGTCTGCGCAGGCGCGAAGGTGCCGTTTCCGGCTTTGCCGTTGTTCATCAGTACGCTGATGGTTCCGTCGGTCGTGTTGACCGTCACCAGGTCGTCATAACCGTCGCCATTCAGATCCGCCGCTGCAACAAAATAGGGCTGCTTGCCGACGGGGTATTCGGTGGCCGGGCTAAAGCTGCTGGGGCCGCTTCCGTTGTTCAGCATCACGCGCACCGCATTGTCTTCCAAGTACGTGACGGCGATGTCCTGCAGACCGTCATGATTGAAATCGCCAACTGCGACACCGTCGGCCATATTGCCATAACCTACGCTCAGCGTATTCGGTGCGGAGAAGTTGCGTCCGCCCGGGTAGGGGGTGGGCAGCGTGTTATTCAGCAGCAGCGTGACCTGATTACTGTTCTGTTCCGTAATGGCGAGGTCGGGCTTGCCATCGCGATTAAAGTCCGCAACTGCCGCCAGCGTTCCGGGAACCGCATTCAGGCTGGTGAACTGGGGGGGCTGTAAGGATCCATTGCCATTGCCAAGCAAAACGGCTACCGCATTCTGTGCCCCAAGGTTGGTGGAGGAAGCCGCATCGTAAACGATGAGATCAGGCCGTCCGTCGCTGTTCACATCCGTAACCGAAATGCCGATGGGGTTGGTACCTGCCGTCTGTATGCTCGCCAGGGTGAACGTGGCAGTGGGGCTGCCCGCTAGAATGCTGACATTGTTGCTGCCCGCATTGCTAGTTGCAAGATCGATATTCCCGTCATTATTGAAATCCGCGGCGACAATGCCGCTCGGGCTGGTTCCCACGGCGTAAGCACCGGTCTCCATGAAATTCCCAGTACCATCGCCGAGCAGCACATGCACCTGATTGTTCAGCGCGTCGGAAACTGCCAGATCAAGGTGGCCGTCGCGGTTCAGGTCCGCCGTGACGATGCCCGTCAATTGACCAGTAACGGTGAAGACGTGGGGCGAAATGTTTCCATGATTGTTCAGCAGGACCGTCAGTATCCCGGTGCTGCTTGCAATGGCCAGGTCGGTTTCACCGTCGCCAATAAAATCCCCTGCGGCGAGTGCCACTGCATTCACTGCCGGATAAGTGAGGGCTGCGCCACCGCCAAAGTTTCCAGTACGGTCGTTCAGGAAAATACTCACGCCGTCCACGCAGGCAACCGCAATGTCCGGATACCCGTCGCCATTCAGATCGCGGGCGATTACGGCTGTCGGGTTCGCGCAGGTTGGATACGTAAAGGCCGGCTGAAAACTGACTGGACCGTTCGCCAGGTAGACTTTTATTGAATTGCTTGCGATGTCGGTCACGACAAGCCCCTGGAATCCGTTTTGGGCAAAATCCGCCGCCGCGACGCCGAGCGGCGTTGTTCCCGTCGGCAGCGTGGTCTGGGAATTCGGCGGTTGAAACAATCCCTGCGCGTGGGCGGTGTTGCCAAGAGATGCGATGCCAGCCAGGGCGGCGATCGCGAGTGAGACGCTGCAGAAACGACGGGCAACAAATCGGGACATATGCGTGACCTCAAAAAGTAATGGAACGTGGGGGTGTCCGAGCCGGCGCCAGTGCCTGACTCCGAACCAGCGGTTCAGAGCGGAGCTAAACAGCGCCGCTTTCCGATCCACAGGCTTGTCGTCGAGCAGAAAGCCAGTTTCCGATCTCAATTGCGCAATATCGTGCGAAGGTTCAGGGGTGAGCGAAGTGCCGCCTGGACTCTTTCGAAGCGATTCCATCTTGACCCTGCTAAAGGAAACGGGTGCCCGGCGCAGCCTGGATAGCACGGCCCGAATCGTACACATCAGCCCATGTTCCAGTCGGCAACGCTGCAAGGGTCAGGTGCTGAACTTGGAATTTCTGCCTGAGTCTATCCCATTTTGGGCAATAACACGATAAAAAACTTTAGTGGAGGATTGCAACCCGCAGCCGCTCAGGCGAGCGGAAGCTCTGTTTTCTCCAGGGAAGTTCCTTCGGCATCTTTGCTGGAGACAACGGGGCTGCCCGCAATGGGCCACTTTATTCCTATGGTGGGATCGTTCCAAAGAATGGTGCGTTCACCCGGAGCGCAATAAAAATCAGTGGTTTTGTAGGCTACATCCGCTGATTCTGAAAGCACCAGAAAGCCATGGGCGAACCCCGGAGGGATCCAAAGCATTTCCGGTCTTTCCGCGTTGAGTTCCACCCCGACCCACTTGCCGAAGTGGGTGGAGGATCGGCGGATGTCAACGGCCACATCAAAGATGCTGCCCGCAACAGCGCGAACCAGCTTTCCCTGCGGCTGCTGCAGTTGGAAGTGCAGGCCGCGCAAGACATGCTTATGAGATCGCGATTGATTGTCCTGGACGAAATGAGTGGGGAGATCCAGTTTCGCGAAAGTCTTCTCATTCCACGTTTCGGTAAACCAGCCACGCTCATCGGAGAAAATTCGCGGCCGAAGGCGCACCACTCCAGGCAATTCTGTCGGGACAATTTCCATAGAAAGAGTCTAATCGCTGCCCTGCGTTCCGCACTTGCAATTTGTGCTTGCTCTATCCGGTACACTGAACTGCGTATCTCCCGCGGTGCGCAGCCTGGCTGGTGAACGGACCGTGCGGCGAACATTTTTGGATCACAAGGAACATTCGCCTTTATGAAGCAGCAACCGCCGATTTTGATTACAGGTGGCGCGGGGTTTATCGGTTCCAACTTTGTGCTGGAATGGTTTGACTTTGGTCGTTCCGCTTCCTCTCAGACGACCTGCAATCCGCTGGTGAATGTCGATAAATTGACCTATGCCGGCAATCCTCGCAACCTGGAGCGGTTGATCGGCCGGCCAGATTACACGTTTGTTCATGCCGATATCTGTGACCGTCAGCGGATGGAGCGTCTCCTGCAGGAAGAGCGTCCACGAGCCATATTGCACTTTGCCGCCGAAAGCCATGTGGACCGGTCGATTGTCGGCCCTGATGCCTTCGTCGAGACCAATGTGCGCGGAACCTTTGTATTGTTGGAAGCCGCGCGTGCCTACTGGGCGTCTCTCACGGATGAGGAGCGCAAAAGGTTTCGATTTCTCCATGTCTCGACGGATGAAGTCTATGGCTCGCTCGGGGCAGAGGACCCAGCATTTACGGAAACCACCGCTTACGCGCCTAATAGTCCTTATTCTGCGACCAAAGCAGGTTCGGACCACCTGGTGCGGTCGTATTTCCACACCTATGGGCTACCCACAATCATCACGAACTGCTCGAACAATTACGGCCCGCTGCAGTTTCCGGAAAAACTCATTCCTTTAATGATTACGCATGGCGTCGCTGGAAAGCCACTGCCCATCTATGGTGACGGACTCAATGTGCGCGACTGGCTCTATGTTACGGACCATTGTGAGGCATTGCGGATGGTGCTGGAGCGTGGGCGCCCCGGCGAGACCTACAATATTGGCGGCCGGAATGAGCGCAGCAATCGCGAAGTCGTGGAAACAATCTGCGGGATTCTGGATGAGCTGCGGCCCGGTTCCGGACATCGGCCGCATCGCCAATTGATGCAATTCGTCAAAGATCGTCCAGGGCATGACCGGCGGTACGCCATCAATGCAGCCAAGCTGGAGCAGGAGATTGGCTGGCGGGCGCGGGAGACCTTTGCGACGGGATTGCGCAAAACGGTGCAGTGGTATCTGGATCATGCGGAATGGATTGAGGATGTGGTAACCGGCGGGTACCAGCAGTGGATGGAGCAGAACTACGGTAAACGGAGCCGCGCGTGAGAGGAATCGTACTTGCAGGCGGCTCCGGAACTCGACTCTATCCCCTGACCATTGCGGCTTCCAAGCAACTGTTGCCGGTGTACGACAAGCCGATGATCTATTACCCGCTTTCCGCATTGATGCTGGCCGGAATCCGCGATATTCTCATCATCTCCACGCCAGCCGACACCCCGCGATTCTCCGCCCTGCTCGGGAGCGGCGAACAATGGGGCCTCTCGCTCCAGTACGCGGTTCAACCGGAGCCCGGGGGCCTTGCCCAGGCATTTCTGATAGGCGAGGAGTTTGTACAAGGTGAACCTTGCGCGCTCGTCCTTGGGGACAATATCTTTTATGGACACGATTTGCCGCGCATGCTGCGGACAGCTGCCCAACGAAACCGTGGTGCAACTGTGTTTGCCTATCCTGTGCAGGACCCGGAACGCTACGGTGTTGTGGAGTTTGACGCTGAGCGCCGAGCTCTTTCCATCCAGGAAAAGCCGACCCAACCCAAGTCTCGTTTCGCCGTGACGGGGATCTATTTCTACGACCGGCAGGTGGTGGACGTCGCAAAATCGTTGAGGCCTTCCGCACGCGGAGAGCTGGAGATCACAGATGTGAACCGCTGGTATCTGGAGCGTGGACAGCTTTACACGGAGGTGCTGGGCCGCGGCTTTGCGTGGCTGGATACCGGCACTCAGGACTCCCTCATCGAGGCAGCAGTATTCATACAGACGATTGAGAAGAGGCAGGGGCTGAAGGTCGCATGCCCGGAGGAGATTGCCTACCACCTGGGGTACATCTCCGCCGCACAGATGGAGCAACTTGCAGCAAAGCTGGGCAAAAGCGGATACGGTACCTACCTTTTACAGGTGATTCGCGAGGCCGAAGCATGACGCGGACACCATCTGGCAAGCTGCGAATTCTTATTACCGGTCGCGATGGTCAGGTAGGCAGCGAGCTTGTGCGATCCATGGGCTCTCTGGGGGTATTGAAAGCCACCACCCGGACCGAACTCGACCTTGCCTCGGATGAATCCATAGCGGCTGCGGTGCGGACATTCAAGCCCGATCTGATTGTGAATGCCGCCGCCTACACCGCAGTGGACAAAGCCGAAAGCGAGCCGGAACTGGCAGGGCGCATTAATTGTCAGGCAGTGGCGACGTTGGCAGCAGAAGCGAAATCGGTTGGGGCAGCCGTAATCCACTATTCCACCGACTATGTCTTTGACGGAGCCAAGACCTCTCCTTACAGGGAAGAGGACGTTACAAACCCGTTGAGCGTGTACGGAAAAACCAAGCTCGCCGGAGAACAGGCGCTGGCCGCCGCCGGAGTTCCTTATCTGGTGCTGCGAACGAGCTGGGTATACGGAGCAACCGGGAAAAACTTTTTGCTGACAATCTTGAAACTTGCCCAGCAAAAACCGGAACTGCGCATTGTGGCCGATCAATCCGGTGCGCCAACCTGGTCGCGTGACATTGCAGAAGCGACCGCAGTCCTCGCCGCGGAGTGGCTACCCGCCCACGAAAACTCCGGGGTGTTCCACTTGACCGCGCGCGGCAGCACGACATGGCACGGATTTGCCTCGCAGGCGATTCGCCTGTTGTCCGCAGTTCATCCAGATCGAGCGGAAAAACTGGCCCGGCTGATTGCTATCTCGACAGCGGAGTATCCGACGGCAGCCGTACGTCCGAAAAATTCGCAGCTCGATTGCAGCAGGCTTGCTGCGGCATTCCATTGTCGTCTGCCGGAATGGAGCGATTCTCTGGCAAAGGTTATGGAAGAATACGAGGTGAGCGACGACGCAGCCGCCAATCGCCGATTGCCGGTCGCCCAGGAGAATTGAACGCTTTGCCAAAAGTCGCTCTTATCACCGGTGTTACAGGTCAGGATGGTTCCTATCTCGCAGAATTTCTGCTGGAGAAGGGCTACCGGGTGCACGGCATCAAGCGTCGGGCCTCCCTGTTCAACACGGATCGCATCGATCACCTCTATGAGGATCCCCACGTCAACCATCCCAACTTTATCCTGCATTACGGAGACCTGACGGACGCCTGCAGCCTGATTCACATCATGCAGAAAGTTCAGCCTGATGAGGTCTACAACCTTGGCGCGCAGAGCCATGTTGCCGTGTCATTTGAACAGCCGGAGTACACCGCCGATGTGGACGCTATGGGCACGCTGCGTTTGCTCGAAGCCATCCGCATACTGGGACTGGAAAAGAGAACGCGATTCTATCAGGCGTCTACGTCGGAACTTTACGGACTGGTGCAGCAAACCCCGCAGACCGAAAAAACGCCGTTCTACCCCCGGTCGCCCTACGCAGTCGCCAAGCTCTACGCCTACTGGATCACGGTCAATTACCGCGAATCCTATGGCATGTACGCATGCAATGGCATTTTGTTCAATCATGAATCTCCCAATCGCGGTGAGACCTTCGTTACCCGAAAGATCAGCCGTGCGCTGGCGAGGATCAAAGTCGGCCTCCAGGATTGTCTCTATCTTGGCAATATGAACGCGTTGCGGGACTGGGGGCACGCCCGCGACTACATCGAAATGCAATGGCTGATGCTCCAGCAGGAAGCTCCAGAGGATTTCGTGATCGCCACGGGTGAGCAGCACAGCGTCCGCGAATTTGTCTCCCTAGCTGCCGCCGAACTCGACCTCCCACTCAGCTGGACTGGCGGGGGCGCGCAGGAAGAGGCGCGAGATGGGCATGGAAATGTGGTGGTTGCGGTAGACCCGCGGTACTTTCGGCCGGCGGAGGTGGAGACGCTGCTGGGAAATGCCACCCGCGCCCACAAGAAACTTGGCTGGAAGCCGCGCATCCGGTTTGAAGAGCTTGTTCGGGAAATGGTGCAAGCCGACCTGGCTGAAGCCCAGCGCGATTACCTGGTTCGCAGCCACGGATATAAATCGTTCGAGCGCAAGGAATAGGTGTCGAGCCTAACGCTTGTTCAGAAATCTTGCCTGGAAGGATCGGATCGCATGTGCCTTGAGACTTGGATCTGGATCGGGCGTAGCCTCCTGGATGGCCCAATTCCCAAGCCGTGCGAATACATGCCGCCAGATGTCACTGTCGCTGGGCGATAAAGCAGTCATCCAGCGCGCGTCCGCTGGTGACTCCTCGGAAAGCGTAAACATGGACAGCCCATTGCAATGGAGAAAATGGAAGTGGGCGAATCGTGGCTCGAGTTCGCGCATCAGTTGCCACACACCAAAGCCCTCCTCGAAGACATTGCTGTCGTGAAACAGCACCACTCCGCGGCTGCTCATTTTCGGCAGCCATGTGTCGAAATCGTGACGAACGGCTTCATACGTGTGAAAGCCGTCAATGTGCAGCAAGTCAATGCTTCCATCGGAAAATTGTTTGAGTGCGTCGTCGAACTTCATCCTCATCAAGCTTGAGAAAGCGCTGTAGTGCTCCAGGTTGTGAGATTTGACGTCATTGAAGATCCCTTCATCGTAGCCGCCGGAATGTGGATCACCTTGCCAGGTATCGACTGCAAAACACCGGGTTACTGTCCCGTAGGTTTCCACGGCTTGGCAGCAGGCGAAATAAGAGTCGCCCACGTGAGTTCCAAGCTCGACCAGAACCCGTGGGCGGAACCGCTCAATGCACCAGAACGCGAAGGGTATATGACCTTTCCACGCTCCCTCCACGTGTTGACGCCGAGGCGGTTGGAACGCAGAGAGGCTTAGATGTGAGAAGACTTCAGCAGACATGCTATTACCCTCGTGCGGATTGTTCTTTCGGTTCGGAGCTTCCCGCGTGAACGTCCAGGAGCATCTGGCGTCAACATTCCAACGTTGGTACGAAATGCTATCGTTGAAAGAATACGTCTCTACATAACCGGGGTCTGAGAATCTGTCGAAGCCCCCGGGATGACATGTATTGCGGGAGTCTGCCCGAATCATATATCAGCCCGTCTATGACCGCCAACGTATGGCCCCAAGGTTCGCTCCCGAATGAGTATCAAGCGTCACACAATCTATAACCTTGCGGGCAGCGTGGTTCCCCTGATAGTGGCATTTGTCACGGTTCCTCTCTATCTCCACCGCATTGGGGACCGTCGCTACGGTGTGTTGGCAATTGTCTGGCTTCTAATCGGTTATTTCGGGTTGTTTGATCTGGGCCTGTCACGCGCGACCGCCAATCGCATTGCACAACTTAAACAAGCCTCTCCAACGGAGCGCGAGCATGTCTTCTGGACCGGGATCAGCCTGAACACCTTTTTTGGAGTGCTCGGCGCTGCGATTCTGTACGTATGCGCCGGTCCGGTCCTTAGCCATTTTTTCAAGATGTCCACAGACATGCGCCAGCAAGTTCTGTCCACGCTTCCTTGGCTGGCTGCCGTGGTTCCCATCGCCACCGTCACGGGTGTGCTGACGGGCGCTCTTGAGGGATTGGGCGAATTCGGCGTGCTCAATTCGTTGCAGGTCGGCGGTTCCATTGCCTATCATGTCGTTCCGCTGGCCGTAGCTTATTTGCACGGTCCGGACCTTCGATGGCTCATCCCGGCGGCGATCATCACGCGTGTTATCTCAAATATTCCCATCTGCTTCGCCGTGGTCAAACTGCTGCCGATTCGCGGCGTCTTCCAGTTGGATCGTGCGCAAGGCCTTGCGCTGCTCGGGTACGGCGGCTGGGTCACAATCAATGCTGTTCTTGAGCCGATTCTCACGGCGAGCGACAAATTTCTGATTGCCTCCTCGCTCGGCATGTCCGCCGTTGCGTGGTATACCGTCCCGAACAGTCTTGTACGGCGTCTGGATATACTGCCCGGTGCGCTTGTCCGCTCTCTTTTCCCTCGATTTTCCGGCTATTCGGCTGTTGAGGCCCATTCCCTGGGAGTCAGCGCTGTCTCCACATTGGCGGCTTTAACGGCCCCCGCCGTGGTTTTCAGTACACTTGTCCTCTACCCGTTCATGAACGTCTGGGTGGGTAGCAGTTTTGCCGGCCATGCAAGTCCAGTCGGCGAGATCCTCGCCTTTGCGGTATGGATCACAAGCATGGCCTACGTGCCGTACACATTCCTGCAGGCGCAGGGGCGACCGCGTACCGTGGCGTTATTGCACGTCGTGGAGGCACCTATGCTCATTGCGGCAGTGTGGATCGGAGTCCACTATTTCGGCATGATCGGGGCGGCGTATGCCATCGCGTTGCGGAGCACTGTCGACACCATCGCATTCATGATACTTTCGGGCATGTTGCGTGGTGTGCGCAAACGCCTACTCATCTCCACGGCATGGGTCGCAACATCCGTTCTGATTGCGCAGCGTCTTGGGGTGGGGTTTGTTTCGCACTTCCTCGCCGCTAGCGTGCTCTCAGCAGCATGCGGAACATGGGCCTTCTATACGGAGCCGAAAGCCAAACAGGCTTTCAACGCTCTACACAGGTTTCTGCCGAGGCGGGCGACGACACTCAATACGTCTGGCTAAAATCGGGAGATGCGCGGTTGTCGCGCCGGCGCTGGATTCCTCAAATTTAGCAATAGGTGATAGGCGTACCACCATGTCCGATACTGAAAGAAGTCAGGTTTGCGCCGTCGTGATTTCGTACAAACCCTCGCAAGACGTGGTTCACAACGCGCAGTCGGCCCTCTCGCAAGTTGCTCACGTCGTAGTTGTCGATAACACTCCCACAGAGGAAGTGCCAGAGGCCCTCAAGAGTTTGGAACGGGAACCGTCCTGTACGATTCTGCGCCATGGAGCAAATCTTGGCATCGCCACTGCCCTGAATATTGGAATCCGCCATGCACTTGCAGCGGGGTTTCAGTGGGTGATTACCTTGGACCAGGATAGCTGGATGCGCGATGGCTACGTTGAAGAGATGTTGGCGACATACAGAGGAACTGCCGCGAGCCAAAGGGTCGGGATGGTGTGTCCCAGATATCAGGACGAGCTTCTGGGAATACCGGATGCTGCACCCCGATCGAAGAGCGGCGACGTCTTCGTCTGCATTACGTCAGGAGCCCTGATTCCGGCGAAAACATTCAGCGTCGTGGGTCCACTGGAAGATGATTTCTTTATAGACTCCGTCGATCACGAGTATTGCCTCCGGCTGCGTGCGGCAGGCTTGCAGATTCAGGAGTGTCCAACGGCAATTCTGGTGCACTCGCTGGGACGGATAGGGAAATATAAACTGCTGCGGCGCCACTACTATACAACCAATCATAATGCCCGGCGGCGCTACTACATTACCCGAAACCGCCTCGTTCTGATGAAACGCTACATCCTCAAAGATCGAGAATGGCCAGCGTTTGATGGCAAACGAATGTTGAGAGAAACAGCACTTATCTTTATGTTTGAGAACGACCGGCTTTCGAAAGCGAAATTTATGCTGCGCGGTCTGTGGGACGCAATGTTTAACCGGCTTGGCCAAAGGGTTACCTTGTGATTCAAGTCAAACGCATTTCCGTCGCGATGTGCACTTACAACGGGAGCCGATTTTTACCGGAGCAGTTGGCGAGCATCGCCGCGCAGAGCCGGCTGCCGGACGAGTTGGTCATCTGCGACGATGGCTCGACGGATGCCACGCCGAGCATTGTTGCGGATTTTGCGGCTTCCGCTTCTTTCCCGGTCCGATGGTTTCGCAACGCGAAAAACCTTGGCTCTACTAAAAACTTTGAGCAGGCCATCGGCCTTTGCACGGGCGACCTGATTGTCCTGAGCGACCAGGACGATATCTGGATGCCCGGCAAGCTTGAGCGCCAGGCTGCAATGTTTGAGCGGGACCCTGAGCTTGGGGGCGTTTTCTCGGATGCGGAAGTCGTGGATGAAAACTCCCAACCTGTAGGAGTCCGGCTGTGGGAAGGGTTCCGCTTCTCTCCAGCCCACCAGGACAGGTTTCGCAAGCAGGGTGCCGTCGATATGCTACTCAAGTGGAACGTGGTTACTGGGGCGACACTGATGATTCGCGCCGATCTCAGGCATCTTTTCTGGCCCATTCCGGCGTGCTGGCATCACGATGGTTGGATTGCGTGGATGGTGGCTCTTTACTCCAAGCTCGATTTCATTGAAGAACCGCTGGTCCGGTATCGCAGGCATTCTGATCAACAAGTGGGAGTTCCACAGACCCGGCGTTCCCGAAACCGGCCGCCGTTGATAGAGAGGGTGCGAAATGCCCGGCGTCGAGAGCCTCCCATCCGCCTGATGTACGCGCGCGAGATTGATGAACTGGCGCGAAGATTGGCGGCAAGATCTGACGTTCCGAATCCGAAAATTATTCGGCAGTTGAGAAACAAGTTCCACTTCGTCGAAAGCAGGGGAAGGCTGTCGAAAAGCCGGACTGTGCGGATTTTGATCATTTTGAAAAACGCTCGCAATTATCATCGCTTTGAAAGTGGGTGGAAGTGTATGGTGGGCGACATCATGATGGGACTTTTACCCAACGAGAAGGAGTCCTGATTACGCGGCTCGCGAGCAAACCGGTCGATATTCTCGATGGCCGGAAATCGCCAGTGCGCCATAATCAAAGCTATGGTTGCTGCGGTCATCGTCCTCTATGCGCCGGACATGGCACTTCTGGATCGCCTGCTCCGCAGCGTGAAAGGCCAGGTTGAGAAGCTTTTTATCGTAGACAATACGCCAGACAATTCTCAACTGCTCGCACGGTTTCGAACCGAGGAGACGTCCGGCTTAACCTATATCCCGCTCGGGGAGAATCGCGGCATTGCCACAGCGCACAATATTGGAATCCGGGAGAGCATTAATGCTGGTTGTTCGCATGTTCTGCTGCTGGACCAGGACAGCGCCCTGCCTGCGGGCATGGTGGAGGAATTGCTGCGCGCTGAAAGCAGGTTACTCGCGGACAGCGACAAAGTAGCGGCCGTGGGACCGTTGTTCGTCGATGAGAAAACAGGGTCTGTCTCTCGCACTCACCGTCACAGATGGCTGAAGATTGACCGCAAACCAGTTGATCAAACAGCGGGAGTGCCTGTTGAGACGGATTACCTCATTTCGTCAGGGTCGCTCATTCGGACCTGCGTCCTTCAGGAAGTTGGCCTGATGAAGGATGAGTTGTTCATCGACTGGGTAGACATTGAATGGGGTTTGCGCGCACGCAGTTGCGGATACAAAAGCTACATTGTGCCAACCACCATTCTCCGCCACAGCGTTGGCGATGCCGGAATCAAGGTGCTGGGCAGGGAAGTTTCCTTGCATAGCGACATAAGAAATTGCTACATCGTGCGCAATGCGACGTTTCTGCTCCGTGTTCGGACCATGGGATGGGAATGGAGAGTCGTGACCGTGCCGCGAATTCCGCGCTACATCTTTCTATACTCCTGGTACTCCGACCATCGAGTAAAAAGTCTGCATTTACTCCTGCGTGCTTTTCTGGATGGCTTACAGGGAAGACTTGGACGGTTCAACTAGGCATGCAATGGTATTACATCATCTACTTCGCTGCCCTGAGCGGTGTTCCCATCTGCTTCATCAACGATATCGCTCTGCGACGCCGATACCAGAGATACTACTTCTATGTACTTGTAGTTCTTCTCGTGGTGTTCGCAGGGCTGCGATCTTCTGACGTTGATCGCGACTACATGAATTATTCTGAGTGGTTCAACGGTATCTCAGTCGGCGAGCTTTACCCGCAGGACTGGTTTAAAGACCCGGCCTTTATCATCATTTCCTATCTCATCGCAAGCGTGGGTTGGAGCTATGTTGGAGTCACTCTCATCTATGCGGCAATCTCCGTCAGCGCCAAGCTGCATTTTTCAAGGATTGTTTCAGAGGGCCGTTGGCTTACCCTTTTCTTTTATCTGGTATTAGCTCGTTCTTTCATCCGTCATGAGATGACGCAGACCAGAGCGGGGGTCGCGATTGCACTCATGTCCATCAGCATTTTCCTTGCGTTTCGTGGCCGAAAGCGAAAAGCAGGCCTTCTTTATGTCCTGGCGTTGCTCTTTCACCTCTCCGTCTTGATAGGCTTTCCAATGCTTTTCATCACATGGCGAGGCTTGAAAATAAGGTCTCGGCTGTGGCTCGCCATGCTGGTTCCCTTGTCGCTGGTACTCAAGTACGCGCTTCAGAATATTCTGCAGCTGTTGTCCGGGTTCAGCCGCGTTACTCCTTATCTGAACGGTGACTACGACACCGCCCATGTCCGGGTATTTACCGCATATTTTGTGATTCGCCTGGCTGCACTGCTGGTTGCCGTACTTATCTACTGGAAGAGACTTTCAGATGAGCAACGTCTTGCCGTACTTGGCGCAAGCGCAGGTATATTCCTGCTGATCTCACTTTCTGCGAATGATGCTCTGGCGTTGCGCAGCGCAGACATCTTCGGTCTGTTTGAACTCGTGGTGTTTCTGATTCCTATCCACTTTCTCAAGGGACACCTGCGGATCGTCTATGCTGTCTTTATTGTGCTGCTGGGGCTTGGATTCTTCCGCGCCTCGCTGGAGCTTATCGGACCGTATCAGTGGATTTTCGCCTGAGTGCGTGCTCCCATCGTGGCGATCGGATGAACCTTGACAGCCCCGCTCCGGCGAATAGTGCAACAATAGGCATGATGGGATAGCGATACCTCCCCATGCCTGCGGGGCCGCCCGCTACCAGGATGAAGTAGAAGGCAATCAACAGCAGCACGATAAAGATTTCGCGCTGCTTACTTGCCGACTCCATGCCCAGGATGGCCAGCAAGTAATACGCAGCTGTAATCAATCCGATGACGATGGTCAGAATCGACACAAGTGGTTTGTGGACGAGTACCCACCACATGGTCTTAATAATGCCCTGATTGACGACCATGGATTCCAGGCCGCCGATGGTTGGATAAAGGCCAAGGTGCCGCAGGATGTCCGTCCCGGCCGGATCCAGCAGGGCGGTTACCATGCCGCGCAGGTGAAGCTCCGCGTATAGCATCCGGTTCTGTCCGATGATGCGCAGTGCTTCGTGCTTTTGAAAGGCAAGTCTTTGCGCAATAGTCCAGTTCGCCTGTTCCGGATGGGCTGCGTGGTCCAGTTTGTCTCGCTCCGCAAAGAAATCCAGATGCTCCCGGTGCGCGAGTACTCCGGCGGCATTGTAAGTGTAGAGTTGCGTGTCTGACAGCGATGTAAAGCCGGAATACCCGGTTTCCACGTAATTCCGCACTTGCCAGGCGCCGATCAAAATTGTGCAAAGGGCTAGAAATGCACCTGCGCGAGCGAGACGTGCTGGAACTCGAACGGAGGTCGGCACAACCATGAAACCCAACACGCAAAGTACAGGTAGGTAATACGCGATGGGCTTGACGTATACGCTTGCGGAAAGCGCCAGAGCTGCCCACAGCAGGGGACTCCACGAGGCGGTGCAAAGATATCGGATGACTTGGTAGAGAAACAATAAAATAAGTGCGGTAAAGAGAGCTTCCGCGAAAAGCAGCACGGAGTAGAAGATGGAAATTGGCTCGATCGCGTAGAGACCTGCGCCAAGAACCGCTACCCACCCGTTCTGAAACAGAAGAGTGCCAATTCGATACACCAGAAAAACCGAAAAGCATGCAAGAAGAACCTGACACGTGACTGCGAGCAGCGGATGATTTCCAGCCATTCCGGTGAGCATGAGGAAGATTGGGTAACCCGGAGTGCGTTTCAATTCCGGTCCATTGGGCGTGCTGAATGAGCCGCGTAACATGTCGTGCATTGGGGCCAGGTATTCTGGAGCATCCGGACTGGAAACCCCCGGGACACCGGACGTGTATAGAAGGATCGCAACCATAAACGCACGCAGCAGGAAGGCTGTTGCCAATGCGACGAGTAGATAACGATTCAGCCGATCGCTGGTGCGAACCGATGGAGCATGCATGCTCAGGAAGTCCTTCGTGGAAATGGAAGATCAGGGGTATTCAGTCAGATTATATGTAAAACTAGGGTTGACCCGAGCAGCGCCTGACGGAGTAGATTTTCGCGGCGCGGAGAATCGAGGCGCACCAGGAATCGCTCTGGCAGATTCGTTGCCGAATCTGCCGGTTGTTCTCTAAATCTCCTGAAAAGCATTCATGCCCAACATTACTGTCAGCATCGTCACTTACAGGAATACACTGCGCGATATTGCACCTTTGCTTCAACGTTTACACGATGAAAGGCGCATTTGCCGGTGGGTGGTGGTAGATAACGGAGATTCGGAGGAGATTGCCAGAGCGGTACGCGAGCTTGGCGGAATCTACGTGCGTACCGGACGGAATGCCGGATTTGGGGGCGGGCACAACCGGGCGTTGAAGGAACTGGCTTCCGTAGACTCGAAATACCACGCGATCCTCAATCCCGACGTCTCGTTTGACGCCGATGTGCTGCCGGAACTCACAAACGTGATGGAAGCGCGCCCGGACGTGGGATTGATCATGCCAAAGATCATTTACCCAGACGGAAGGAATCAGTACTTGTGCAAGCTGCTTCCGGCCCCTGTCGATCTGGTTTTGCGACGCTTTCTTCCCGGGCCGCTGAAGCGTCTGGCACAGAACAGGATCGCGTCTTTCGAATTGCGCAATCTCGATTACGACGCTCCGGCCTATGTTCCCTCGCTTTCAGGATGTTTTATGTTCACGCGGCGGTCCGTACTGGAAGAGATAGGCGGGTTTGACGAAAGGTTTTTTCTTTACATGGAAGATGTCGATCTCTGTCGGCGGATGCTTGCGCGCTCCCGATTGCTTTACTGGCCGCAGGTCACCATTGAACACGTCCATCAGATGGGATCGTATCGCAACCGCAAACTGCTGCTGCTGCACGTTCGGTCAGCGATCAAATATTTCAACAAATGGGGTTGGCTGCGCGACAGAGAGCGCAGCAGGATGAATTGGGAGACACTACAGACAATCCCGCGCCGTAGTTAACGCGGAACAGATTTTGTCAATCCAAATCGAAGTCGCGCAGCGGGCGAGCGGTATCTGGCGTTTCTCTGGCGCGGCGCAGAGCTTCCTCAAATTTCTTCGCCAGCACATCGTCTTTGTTCCTTTCCGCTTCCACAGACTGGCGGAACAGTGTTTGTTTGCGCTCTTCCTGTTCCTTCAGAGCACGAGTAGCAGCTTCGAAATCCTCAAATGTCTTTTTGCGGGGCGCTGGTGTATGCGCGATCACGCTCCGTGTGGCTGCATCCACTTTGATCGCAGCCCCGCAATCCGGACACACGATGTCAAAGATGTCGGATTCTCGCGCCGGTTTGGAAGTTTTCCCCTTCATTGAGAGATCCCCTACGCGAACTTAAGCGCGATCTCGTCCGGTCGTGCCCCGGCCAGATGTTCGAGCATCGCGCGATTTTGAATGGTTATTGAATGGCCACGCTGTTCAATGACACGCTCCTTGCGGAGCTTTGAAAGAGTCCGGGTGATCGACTCCCGGGTTGTGCCAAGTTGCTGCGCAATTTCTTCCTGGGTCAATCGAAGATGAATGCGGTCTGTCTGCTCAGCCGCTTCCGGACAGTTCAGACCCAGAAGGAAGCGCGCTACGTTGGCAACAAGCGAAGGCGCCAGGGAGAGGCGACGTATAGCTTCCAGGATGCAGGTGTGCTGCATCGCCAACTCGTCCAGAGCTGCCCTGAACTGATCTTCATGCCGGTTCAGAAATGAGAGAAACTCTTCGCGCCTTACCAGGTCGAGTTCGCAGGGCTCGATCGCAGTCGCTGTAACCTGGCGTTTGGTGTTGGAAATTACTGAACTCAGGCCAAGTATTTCTCCCTGGCTGGCAAGATACAAAATAATTGTGCGTCCTTCCGGAGAGCTCATGGTCACTTTGCTGCGGCCTTTGCGCAGAATGAGAACTCCCGTCGGATCGTCGCCCTCATGAAAGATCGTTGCGCCTGCGGGCAGAGAAACACGGAAGGACAGATTGCTGAGCTCTTCGCGCAAGGCTGGAGGCAACTGATGCATCAGCAGATGCTCGTTCATGCGGCAGGACTGGCAGTGCTGCATGGAATGGAAATCGATCGCAGACTTCTTCTGTTTTGGTACTGCGCCTTCATGGGACATGAGAGATGCCATCGGTACTGCCTTTAGCCGGTGCAGGTGAATTTAGTACCGCCTTCATCTTATACGTCTTTGCAACCGAAAGCGGTGAATTGGCATCTTAATGCCGCATTGCCTGATTCAGCCGCAACAATTCCGTCCCAGGAAGGAGCACGCTTGCGTCAGGGGAGTTTCAGGGCGCAGTGCCCGGAACAGCCAGGCAGGGCCTGACCGACCAGAGCCTCGGGAAGCACCGATTGCAATTCCGCAAGGAAAAATACTCCCGCAAGAGCGCGTTCCTGCAGGTCGCCGTGGGGAAACAGGTGGTGACACAATGCATCCGCATTGCGGCGGAGCCTTTCATTGCGCTTCAGAGTGAAATTTGCCGAAAGTCTGCGCAAGCGGTTCATCTGGTACAGCATCTTAGAGGCTGCAATATCGGCAGCATGGCCGAGCGCGGCGTCTTGCTCATGCATCCACTCCGTCAAAGCTTTCAATTCCTGGTCCAGCGTATTGCCGGCGGCCGATAATTTCTGCTTGGCCTCGACGGGCATAAAACGAGCTCCAAGCCGCTGGGCGAGAGCCTCGCCAGAGGTGAATACGTCAGGAAGGGTTAGCTGATAATGCTCCAGGAGGCGAGCGAGCCGGGGCTCAATCAGAGTCGCGGAAAAACGCGGCAAAACGGCTGTGTTACGGCCTAGTACATGCTGGTAAATCACCTGAGACTGCGCGAAATAGGCTATCTCCGCCGGGCCGCCCACGTACGCGGCGGTCGGCAGGAGCGTGTCCTGCATGACAGGACGCAGGAGCGCATTCGGACTGATACGTTCTGGCGCGTTTTCAAGGATCGAGAGTAAATCCGAGGTGTCGTATTTCCGCGACGCGGCGGACCAGGCGTTCCTTGAAGTTTTCTTCAGTGCATGTCGCACGCCGCTCGTTTCATCCACCAGAAACAAGAGGCTGGAGGATTCGGATACCAGCACCTGCGCATGATATCCATACTCTTCCAGTTCGCGGGAACGCTTCCGTAGAGCCTGCTGGAATTCTTCTGCGTGTTCTATGGCAGCTCGCAATGTCGACGAGGCCAGTGCGTGAAAGGGTCTGGATGAAGCATCGATCACGACCAGTCCATGATCACGGAAGATATAAGAAATCAGCCCGGCGAAAGCCGAGCCCATAGTTGCCTCGGGCGTGTAGAACTTTGCGATCGCGTCAGAAATAGCCGAATGCCCTAAACATTGGCGCAACTGGTCCATCACGGGCAAAATGTCATCCCCCAGCAGCAAGTTGCCCACTGGTTTTCCGGGGCCGGGGTGGTGCGGAAGCCGGAGTGTTCGCAGGTCAGCTGAAGAGCCGCTCCTGCACGGCACCACGATCCGGTTTACCTCTTCAAAATCGTGGTCCTCGGTCGCCAGCCAGAAAATGGGTACGTGCGGACGTCCGGCGCAGCTAGCCTCTGCGGCTAGACGGATCGCTGTTGCAGCTTTCAACAACGTGAGCAGCGGACCTCCAAAGAGTGTCACCTGCTGGCCCGTCACAACGGCAGAAGCGCCTGCTGCGAGCCGGTCAAGATTTGCCTCCGTTGCATCTCCGGCGCCGAGTCTGCGGTTCTGGTCACGTACCAGCGAGACAATTCCCTGACGTCGATTCTCGTCCATCGAAGGCGATTCATGCATCCATTGCTGATCGAAACAGGAGGAGGAATAAAACCGGCGCAGAGGTGCTGGCGGACCTTGAACAAAGTCGCGGAAGAGCGCGCTGACGTGCGGTAAGGATGTGACTGGGTAACAGGTTGCGGTCAATGCCGGGTGCTCCTTACCAACCCATCCGATCTTAGGGCGTCCAGCGGAATCAATTGCCAGATCAAGTGTCTCATGCAGTGGATGCAGCCGAGCGCTTTGAAGATGCTGCATTTCGGACGGACTGCAAAAGCATTTGACGCATGGTCGTCCGCTGCTCGACGGGAAGAACGTCTAATGCATAGAGGCTTAAATTCCGGTAAATCGCCTCAAGCGCGGGGTGTTCCTGGAGAGCCGAAAGATGCCACGCGACAGTTCCGGAATCGCCCCGCGCAAGCGGACCGCTGAAGCTCCTCTTCGGCCCGCGTAGAAAAAAATTCTCTATGGTCTTCGTTACGATGGGACGCATAAGACTTTGCACCTGGTTCTTGTGCAGTCCCGCATTTGCTCCTGCTTCGGCGGCTGCGGTAAGCAGTGCAACCAGCAACGGAGAAGTGAAGGCGCCGAAGGCGTGGTACAGGACCTTATCGTGCTCTTGCAACGTGAACGCCGCGCCATGGAGCATTTTCACGAGGCGGCGCGCTACGCGACATGCATGAGTCTCTCCCTGCAGCGCGAAGGGAACTCCAGCGAGAGGGAAGGTTGGAATGGTTCTGCTGTCCAGAGCCTTTCCAGCCGTGGGGTTCGGGAAAGACATGAGCGGATGAACCGACGCAATCCCCGCACCCACGGCTTTCAGCGCCGCCAGTTCCCCACTCGTTAATGCGCCGCTGGAGTGAAAGACGACCTGGCGTGCCGGTCTCCGCTGCCTAGCGGACTGAAGTTGTGCAACCATTTCGCCGGCTGTTTGCGCAATCTTTGCATCCGGAGTGCAGATCCATAGAACATCGGCATCAAGCGCAGCACGATCCAATGTGGTGAATCGTGCGTCCAGGAAACGGTAAATTCTATGGCGCTGCGCTGCTTTTATTTTGGAAAACGAGCGCACCACAATTTCCTTGATTGGAATGCCCGCACCGAATAGCGAGAATGCTAAAGCCGTTCCCCAGTTGCCGAACCCGATCAGGGTGACGCTTGGGGTAACAGGGGCTGTTGTGGATCTGGTGGGCTTCCGGGCAGCTTGCTTCGTCACGGCGGATCTGGGTGTATGCGCAGCCATTGCCTGATCGTCTCATGTACCCGCCGCAGCGCGGAGAAACGGCAAACTCTCGTTATCATAGGCAGAGAGAATACGAAAGGACAGGATGAAAAGGAACCAATCCCCCGCAGGAGACACGATGCAATCAGAGATAGACGTCCCGATCAATGAGGAGATGAGCACAGGGGAAGCGACCGAGCGTATGGAAGGCGCTTCTCTGCCGGAAACGAAGGGCAAACGCGGCGCGCATGTCGCTCTGGTCTCATCCAAACTCGCCTACAGCGGCCCATTGTTTGATGTGTACACGGATTATGTCCGCGAGCCAGAGGGAGAAGAGTCTCGGCGGGACGTCATCCGGCACTCAGGGTCCGTTGTGATTCTCGCTTTGGACTCGTCCAAAAATTCAGCTGATCCCATGGTCGTTGTCGAGCGACAGTATCGCCATGCGGCCGGGCAGTACATGTGGGAGCTTCCCGCCGGCCGCAAGGAGCCGGAGGAAGCGCCGCTGGCCGGAGCAAAACGCGAATTGCTGGAGGAGACTGGCTACACAGCCCGGCGCTGGTCCAAGCTGGCGCGTTTCTACGTCAGTCCAGGCTTTCTGGCGGAGTGGATGCAGGTCTATGTGGCCGAGGGGCTGACCTCCGGACAAACGAAGCCTGACGAAGACGAGCATATTGAGTGCCGGCAGATACCTCTTTCACGCACGCTGCAGTGGATCGAGACGGGGAAAATTATCGACGCAAAAACAATCGTGGCGCTACTGCTGTATTCACGCCGACGTTTAGCAGTCCGGCGTTCTGTCGCCGGATCGTGATCGATGGGCCAGTGCGCTCTCGGCGCTCCGCTATAGCTTCCGATTTTTCACATAACCAAATATTTTTTTCCACGTCTATATGCGCAGGATCCCCACGCGGTCCAATCTGCGTAGAAGAGGTGTGTCTCCCGTGTCCAATCATAAAGGCAAGGTGAAGTGGTTCAACAATGCAAAGGGTTTCGGATTCATCGGCCGCGAGGATGGTCCAGATGTATTCGTCCATTACACGGCCATTCAGACCGACGGATATAAAAGTCTGAAAGAGGGCGATGATGTCGAGTTCGACATCGTGCAGGGAGACAAAGGCCCGCAGGCGGATCAGGTACTAAGACTGCAATCTGCTCTTTGAGCGGCACTGTTCCCGAAAACGGGAGGCGTGTTTCTCCTGCTGGCAATTGCGCATTGAACGCCTTGCTATGTGTACCGACGGCGGTTGTCACAAAGCACGGTCGGGTGTTTCTGGCAAAGCGAGACGGCGCTCCGATCGCAATCGCGCCGTAACGCGAAAAGAGT
>DASSZI010000195.1:0-2809 GCA_035713565.1 Acidobacteriaceae bacterium
AGCATTTGTCGGCGAATGCTGAAACAGGGCGGACTTAGCCAGAATTGCCACGCGCCGTTCGATGGACATAGCGCAATCTTCCCGCATCTGCTTTGGGATAGCAACAACAAGACGCGCTGCACTCGGTAAAAGCGTGATTTAAGTCACTGAGTTTCGTGGGCCCAGCAGTACTTTGCGAAACAGCAGATTCAATTATGGCTATCACATCGGAAATACGGTCCGCGACATTGCAGTGCACAGCCAGAACCCAACCAGGAGCCATCGCGGCGTAGCGGTGCTGTCAGCCGAGTGCCAACTCCCGTCTTTGGCAGTGTTGTTCAATTCATTCTCTCTCGACCTATTGGCATAGCGCTCCTCAATGGGCAGCGGCAGGTTGATGCACCGGCGCGGAGCTCGATGGAAGGAGGCTTCCTTTCTCGATGTAATAGACGATTCCCGCATACTCGGCCGCGTGATCGTGGGTCACCATTACAACGGTTTTGCCTAATTTCTTGCACAGGTGCGCGAGCAATGTAAGGATTTCGTCGGCAGAGCGTCAAGATTTCCGGTCGGCGCATCGGCGAGGATGAGATCGGGATCGGTCACGAACGCCCTGACGATTGCGACCAGCTGTTGCTGGCCACCTGAAAGTTCGCTGGGCAGATGTTGCAGGCGCCCCTCAAGCCCCACGATTCGAAGCGCCCTTTTGGCGTGTTCTCTGCGTTGTGCGGACAGCGAGGTGAGGCGCAACGGAAGTTCGACGTTGCCCAAAGCGGTCAGAAGGGGGACGAGATTGAACGACTGAAATACGAATCCCACGTGCGAATTCCTCCAGCGGGCGATCTCCCGTTCGCGAAATTGACGGGGATTCATCCCGAGAACCCGAACTTCGCCCGACGTCGGCTTATCCAGCGCCGCGACGCGGTGCAGCAGCGTGGACTTTCCGGAACCTGATGGCCCCATCAAAGACACGAAGGCGCCTTTCTCAATCGAGAGGTTGACATCTTCGAGCGCAGTAACGTGAAAGTGGTTCTTGATGAACTCCTTGGTGAGTCCGCGGCTCTCAATGATCGTTTCATTCTGTGAATCTTGACAGCCATTATTGCACCAACCGCAAGAGCTCCGCAGGAACATGCGATCGGCAGGGACAAGTCAATCAGGCAGCCTTCAGGATTGTGGCAAAGTAAATTCGGCAGGCAGTTGCCGATGACGTTCCCAATTGCGGGCGGCACAGCCGAGGATCAACGCGCAGAAATGCGGAATCGCAACTTGCCCCTCACTCGCAACAGGTGAAACCATAACTTGAACCTTTATCCCACAAGCTGAAGCAATTTATAGAATTGCTGCTTCGAGCCACAGCCCTCTCTGGCTACGCATCCGCGTGGCTGACGATCAATCTTCGGCATGCATCTCATTGCTTTGAGAACCATGGCCGGGGAAAGAACCAATTCGCACGCTGAGGATTTGCTTGCGAGAGCAACAGCCTCTGAAGATGACGCCAGCGCGATGCCTTCGGCGGTGGTGATCTTCGCCCATCCGGACGATGAGACCGTTGCGCTCGGCGGTCGGCTAGGTCGATTCCAACATGCTCGTCTGGTACACGCCACCGATGGCGCTCCGCAGAATGAGCAGGACAGTCGCGCTCAGGGTTTCTCCTCTCTCGGTGCGTACCGCCGCGCGCGTCAGCAGGAACTCGCTCTTGCGCTGCTCCTGGCTGGCCTGTCCGGCACAAGCAGAGAATGCCTCCAGATTCCGGACCAGCAGGCAAGCCTTCAATTGGCCCAGCTCACCAGGCACGTCGTCCGGCTGCTTGCGACGCATCGTCCGGAGGTCGTCTTTACTCATCCCTATGAAGGCGGCCACCCCGACCATGATGCGTGCGCCTTTGCTGTCCAGCATGCTGTGGCGATTCTCAGCAGGGGGCAAGCATCTCCCGTCGTGGTGGAAAGCACGTTCTATCATGCTGGCCCGGAGGGAATCGCTACCGGCTTCTTCCTGCCTTCTGCAAGCAGTCTTTCTGAAATAACGTATGCCCTGACCGGAGAGGAGAAGCGCCGGAAGCGAGCTCTCATGGGGTGTTTTGCCACCCAACAGGAAACACTGCGCTACTTCCCCACGGATACGGAAAGTTTCCGCCTGGCTCCAAACTATGATTTCCGCAAACCGCCCCATGTGCCGCCGGTTTTCTATGACCGTTATGCGTGGGGCATGACCTGCGGACGCTTTTGCGAACTGGCGCAGGATGCGGAAGATACATTGCGGGAAGAGATGGTGGCGGAATGCACCTGACAGTTCTCAGCGTTGCGTTTCCCTTCGCGCCGGTGAGCTCCGCTGCTGTCGGAGGCGCCGAACAGATACTCAGTACTCTGGATTGTGCACTCCGCCGCGCCGGACATGTCTCACTGGTTGTGGCCTGCGAAGGTTCCCGGCCGGCGGGCAGTCTCTTCCAATTCCCCGTACCCTCCGGAGAGGTGCTCGCAGAATCAGACCAGATCTGGTGCAGAAATCAGGTGCAGCGTGCGATCGACCGGGCGTTAAATTCCCACCATGTGGATCTGATCCATATGCACGGCCTGGACTTTTACGAGTACACCTTGCCTGCCGAAATCCCCGTTCTGGTCACGCTGCACCTGCCAATTGCCTGGTATCCAGCCGATAAGCTGAAGCGTTTCCATAAGTCGGTTTACTTCTGTTGTGTTTCAGAATCCCAGCGCCTGTCTTGCCCGCCGGAGCTGCGAAACATTTTCGCAGTTGAAAATGGGACGCACCTGCTGCATTTTGAGGAATGTTCAAAATCCGATTTTGCCCTCGTGTTGGGCCGAATCTGCCC
>DASSZI010000196.1:0-14941 GCA_035713565.1 Acidobacteriaceae bacterium
TGGCGAAGCCCCTGACAACCATTGAGAACAGGTGTTTCGATTCAGTGAAACAACCCGCCTCTGCCGGAAGAGGGACGGTAACTGCGATCTGCATTGGATCGCTCTTCTGCCGAATACACAGGAATACTACACCAATTCCAATTTAGGATGCTAGCCTCTCCGCAGGGGATGCTTGCTTCAGCAGGTGTATCAAAGCCGCTTCCTCGATCCGTAGCTCGTGCGGAGATCTTTCCAGTCGCTGTGGAGAGAACTCCTGTAGAATCTGCAACATGGTTCCAGCTGTATAAAATTCCAAAACTGCCGGATGCACGTAGCACTTCCTGCAGACCGAAGGAGTATTGCCCAGGCGAGCGGCCACGGACTTGATGGCCTGCACGATATTTTTCTTGGCCTGTGTAGCCGACTCGAACGTGGCAAGCTCACTTAAAGCCATGCACGCCAGCAGGGTTCCCGACCAGGTCCGAAAATCCTTTGCCGTAAAGTCCTGCTCGCTGATCTCCCGCAGATATTCGTTGACGTCTGCCGAGTCGATGGGATGGTGCTCGCCATTTTCATCTACATATTGGAAAAGTTCGTAGCCGGGAATGTCCTGGCAGCGCTGGATAATTTTTGCCAGCCGTTTATCGGTCAGGTCAATGGTATGCCGCACGCCACTTTTGCCCTGGAACTTGAAGATGACGGTTGAGCCGTCTACCTGCACGTGTTTGTTGCGCATCGTAGTCAGCCCATAGGAATGATTTTCCCGCGCGTACTCTGCGTTGCCGACACGAATCAGAGTGGTTTCCATCAACCGTACAACCGTAGCCAGCACCTTGCGTCGGGACAGCCCGGGCTCCGCCAGGTCCCGCTCCACGCGTTCGCGTATCTTTGGCAGGCACGCTCCGAAAAGCAGCATGCGCTCGTATTTGGTTTCATCGCGAATTTCGCGCCATCGCGGATGGTACCGGCTCTGCTTGCGGCCTTTCGCATCCCGGCCCGTGGCCTGCAAGTGGCCCTTCGGGTTGGGACAAATCCAGATCTTGGTCCAGGCTGGCGGAATTACCAGCGATTTGATCCGTGCAAGCGTCTCCTCATCCCGAACCGGCGCGCCGTCCGGTCCGAGATAGCGGAAACCTTTTCCCCGCCGCTGGCGAACAATGCCCGGAGCCGCGTCGGATACATAGCGCAGGCCAGCTTCCCTGGCGGCCTGGATGGGGTCTGTAACAATTTCCGGGGTCTGCATCTTGAGTGGGAAGGCAAGCTCCTCGTCGTCGATCCTTCACTTGGATGCAACTGAGAGGAGCCTGAAGGGATTACGCTGCGCGGCGGTCGCGTCGCTGGACCGTCCTGCAGGTTGGGTTTACGCGTTTTCCAGAGAATGCCATGCGTGGCCAGCAGCCGCCAGCAGTTCGTCGGCTGCTGCCGGGCCCATGGAACCGGCTGCGTAATTCGGAAATTTCATTCGGGGGGGTGTGCTTGTCCATCGATCCAGCAGCGGCTGTACCATCCTCCAGCCTTCCTCGACGAACTCCGCGCGCTGGAATAGCGTAGTGTTGCCCATCATCACATCGTGCAGCAGCCGTTCGTAGCCCTTTCCGTGGTCGCCGAACTGTCCCGACGGGAATTGGAAATTCATGTAGCCCTGATCCACGATGGTTTCAAGTCCGGGCGCCTTACTTCCAAAACTCAGTTGAATTCCGGGATCCGGCTGCAGCTTGAAAAACAATTGGTTAGGAGACTGGTCGCTCCGCGATGCATTGGGGAAAAGCCGCGCCGGAGGCTGGCGGAACGTTACAACCACCTCCGTGAGCGCCTGCGCCAATCGCTTGCCGGTCCGTAGATAAAACGGAACACCGGACCAGCGCCAGTTGTCGATCTGTACCCGCATGGCCACATACGTTTCCATATTCGATGCGGCGTCGACGCCTGGCTCCTCCCGATATCCAGCGATGGAACTGCCTTGAATCGAACCCGCGCCGTATTGCCCGCGCACGGCATATTTCGTCACTTCTTCCAGCGGAACTCTGTGGATTGATTGCAGCAGTTCGATTTGCTTGGCTCGCATGTGATTCGCACTGAAGGAAACCGGCGGTTCCATGGCCACCAGCGATAGCAGCTCCGCAATGTGGTTCGGCACCATGTCCCGCAGTGCTCCGGACTGTTCGTAGTACGCGGCCCTCCTCTCCACCCCAACCGTCTCTGCTGCCGTGATTTGAATGTTGTCGATCATAGAACGGTTCCAAAGCGGCTCAAAGATTGAGTTGGAAAAGCGGAACACAGCAAGATCCTGCACTGCGTCCTTACCGGCGAAATGATCAATCCGGTAAATCTGTTCCTCGCGCAGGCTCTTCTGCAACTCGGCGTTTAAGGCCATCGCGGAAGAAAGATCGTGTCCGAAGGGCTTTTCAATCACCAGCCTGCGCCAGCAGCCACGCTCCTCCGACAGCAACTTGGTTCGCGAGAGCTGCTCCGCCATGGTAGCGATGAAGCTGGGAGCCACCGCCAGATAAAACAGGCGATTTCCTCCCGTCTGCGTCTCCTTCTCAATCCGGTCGATCGTTTGTTTAAGACGATCGAAGGAAGGTGGCTCGTCGAAGTTCGCCTTTTGATAGTTCGCGCGCGTGGTCAGCCATTCCAATACGCCAGCGTCCGCGTCCTGTCCCCAGAACTGTTTGAGTGTCGTCGCGATGTGGTCGCGGAACTTCGTATCGTTCCAATCTTCCACGGCGACGCCAAGCAGACGGAATCCGTCCGGAAGTACCTTTGCCGCGGCCAGGTTGTAGATGGACGGAAGCAAAAGCCTTTTGGTCAGATCCCCGCTCGCGCCGAAGATTGTCATCAAACAATTGGGGATGTCCGCTGCCTGGGTGTTCTTCGTCTCTTTTGTCGTCATCCGGTCAGCTTTCCTTCTTTTCTTTGTGCCCGCCGAACTGGTAGCGCATCGCAGACAGCAACTTGTTTGCGTACACCGCGTTGGACTGCGATGTGAACCGTGAGAACAGGGCAGAACTGAGCACGTCCGCCGGCACGCCCTCATCAATGGCTGCAAGCAGTGTCCATCGTCCTTCCCCGGAATCCGATACCCGTCCGCTGTAGTCCTTCAGATCTGGCGATTCGACCAGTGCTGCCGCCGTCAAATCCAGCAGCCAGGAAGAGACCACGCTCCCGCGACGCCACACCTCGGCGACTTCCGGGATCGGCAGATCATATTTATAGTGGTCCGGCTCTCGCAGAGGCGATGTCTCTGCGTCAACGGTGCCTTCCTTGCTGCCGACATTGGCGTGTTTCAGGATGTTCAATCCCTCCGCATAGGCAGCCATAATGCCGTATTCAATCCCGTTGTGCACCATTTTGACGAAGTGACCCGCGCCCGGCGGCCCGCAGTGCAGGTAACCCTCCTCCGCCGTTGTGTCCGCGGCTTTGTCGCGGCCTGGAGTGCGCGGGATGGAGCCGCGACCGGGTGCCAGTGTTTTGAAGATCGGATCCAGATACTGAACGGCTTCCTTCTCGCCGCCGATCATCAGGCAATAGCCTCGTTCCAGCCCAAACACTCCGCCGCTGGTGCCGACATCCACCCATTTCACTCCCGACTCACCGACTGCCTTGGCGTGCCGCAGATCGTCTACGTAATGCGAGTTGCCGCCGTCTATGATGATGTCATGCGCCTGCAGATGCGGTCGCAGCTCCTGGACCGTCTGATCAACAACTCCGGCAGGTACCATCAGCCATACGGCGCGAGGTGTTTTCAATTTCGCGGTCATGTCTTCCAGTGAGGCGGCACCTGTCGCGCCTTCCTTTACCAGCGACTGGACGGCCTCCTGGCTGCGGTCATAAACCACGCATTCATGTCCGCCTTTAATTAACCTGCGCACCATGTTCGCGCCCATTCTTCCCAAACCAACCATTGCGATCTGCATTCCAGTCTCCCTTCAACATGCCTGCAAACTTTTGGACGTTCTCCGGCCGCATTCGCAAGCTCATCGCTATTATTCCTTAATTGCGCGAATGGCTTGAAGCGTCCTGGAAGGAACGCCTCTCCAGAGAGTGAATTGAACCCGCTATAATTCGTCCCAGCCGGGCGGCAGAAATGTTTGCCGATGTTTCCATGCTGGGAAAAAACACCGAGGACAAACTCTTGAACAAAATGAATCGTCGCAAATTTCTGAGAACGGCTGCGATGGGCGCGGCCGCAACTGCCGGAAGCGATCTGCTCCGGAACAACATGGCCATCGCCGCGCCAACCGGTGCCAGCCCCTTTCAAGCTAAGATGCCACGCCTCTTTTCTGGCTGCTGTGCCTACTCCTACAAATCGGCGCTGACGCACGGCCAAATGACCCTGGAAGATCTTATTTTGAAAGCTGTCGAGCTGCGTCTGGATGGTGTCGACATGACTGCTTACTACTTCAAGTCTACGGAACCTGATTATCTGGCAGGACTGCGCCATCTTGCATACAAAAACGCGGTGGCATTTTCCGGTGCCGCATGCGGTGTCAGCATGGTGCAGGCGGACGCGAGCAAGCGCGCAGATTCCCTGGTGCAGATCAAAAAGTGGGTAGACGTCACGGACCGCCTGGGAGCTTCCCACCTGCGGGTCTTTGCGGGCAAGCTTCCGCCCGGCGCGACGACGCAACAAGCGATCGGCTGGGTTGTGGATACGATGAAGGCCGCCACCGACTATTCCGGGCCTAAAGGAATCACGCTGGGGCTGGAAGACCATCAGGGCGTCTCGCAAAGCGCCGACGTATGCCTCGAGATCATGCATCGCGTGAACTCTCCCTACGCGGGTATCAATCTCGACATCACGCACTTTATTCCGACCGCAACGCAGGATGCTTACGCGCAGATCGCGGCGTGCATTCCGTACGCCACCAACACGCACATTCGGGATCATTTTGATGACCACACCCCGGTGGACATGGACCGGGTATGGCAACTGTTTGCGCAGGCCGGATTCAGAGGTTACATGTCTGCAGAATATGAGGCCGCCTATGAAGGGAATGAAGACGCCAGCGTTGGGGTTCCGAAGTTAATTTCTAAAATTCGAGAACTCTGCAGAAAGTATTCGACCGTGTAAAAAACAATGCGGAAGTCCCATCTCTCTGGCATGAGAGCTGGGACTTCCGCAGGGAAGCGAATTCCTACATCCAGTCCTCTGCCTTTGCCGCCATTGCTTCATCCAGCGTAATACGCTTTTTGTGCAGGTATGCCAGGTTGGACATATGCGCTGCAATGGCCGACTTGTAGCCTATCTCAACAGTGGCGTTGGGCTGTTTGCGGGATCGTATGCAGTCCATCCAGTTCGCCATGTGGTCGTGTCCGGGGCTGCTTCCCTGAATCACCGTTCCGTCAGGATTGTTGATTTTTTCTGGATAGTAACGAACTCCGGCCTTGTATTTCCCGGTCACCATGTCCGTAGAGCCGGTGGTGTGCTCGATTGTTCCTTTGTCCCCGAGGAAGTGCTCTCCCAGTCCGTAATGACTGTTGCTGAATGTGGACTGCCATGACACCAGCACATCATTCGGATACTCCAAAGAGACGCTGATCGTATCGGGAACCTGGCGTCCGTCTTTCTCAGAGAAGACTCCGCCCATCATGGTAGCCGCGCTGGGCAAGTCCAGATTCATGGCGCTGATGATCCAGGAAATCTGGTGGACCATGTTCTCGGTGACATTACCGCCAGAGAACTCCCAGAATAATCTCCAGTTGATGAATTTGTTTCCATCGAAGGGGATGGGCGGTTTTCCATCGAGAAACAGGTTCCAGTTCACATGCGCGGGATTGCAGTCCGCCGGGACGGGACGCACCCATTGGCCTTTTCCGATGGGCGTGTTGCGGCTCATCCAGGACTCAACCAGGGTGATTTTTCCGGTGGCGCCATTCGCGATCCATTTCTGAGCGTCCGCCAGTTCTCCACTGCTCTCGTGCTGCAGCCCGATCTGCACAACCTGTTTCGACGCGGCGGCAGCCTTGCGGCATTCCACCGCTTGCGGGATGTCCCACGTCATTGTTTTTTCCGAGTAGAGATCTTTGCCGGCCGCTAATGCCGCGAGGAAATACTTGGCGTGCAAGTGTAGCGGAGTGGCGTTGATCACGGCGTCGATGTCTTTGCGCTCCAGCAAACGCATGGGATCGTCATAGACATCAATGTGCGGCAGTTGCGCCTTGACTTGGTCCCTGCGTCTGGAGTAGACGTCCGCAACCGCAACGCATTCCACGTTGGGCTGGTTCAGAGCGGCCTTCAAATCCTGCTGACCGCGGTCCCCCGCACCGATCAGCCCGAAACGGATTCTATCGTTGGCGCCCAAGGCGCGGGCCGTCGGCATGGCAGCAATGAATGCCGCTCCCATCGCGGCGTGCCCAATGAAATCGCGGCGATTCATTTCGTTGTTTTTGTTGGTCATCAAGAACCTTTCTAGATGGTTGATGCGGGAGCGCCTTCTTTAGTCGAGCGCTCCCGCTTGCTTCAGCACTCGTTTCAGTCCGGCCATGCTTTGCCTCGTGGACTCTTCCGGTGTACCGGCTCCCCGCCAGTGCGTTTCCAGGCTCAGGCCGTAGTGATAGTTCTGCCGTACCAAAGCTTTCAACTGCCCAACCCAGTCGATCATGCCGCTGCCGACAGGAGCCCATCCGATTTTTCCATCCGGTTTGCGCACCGCATCCTTGCAATGGCAATGCCCGATGCGATCGTTCGGGAGTAAATCGTAGCCGTTGGGATAAGGAACACTTCCCGCTGCGGCAGCATTGCCCGGGTCCCAATTAAGCATAAAGTTTTTGTTGGGAATTTCGGCCAGCACTTTTGCGGACTCCGCCCCTGTCGCCGTGTTGCAGGTCATCTCATTCTCAAGTACAAGAATCAGATTGCTTTTGGCACACACTTCGGCAGCATGGCGCAGCTTCTCATTGATGGCCGCGCGGTATGGCCGTTGGTCTTTCAGACGGGAAAAATCGAAGCACCGAATGCGTCTGGTATTGAACGACTTCGCCAGATCAACGCATTTGGCGAGAAGTTCATCCTGCTGCTGGAAGTTGAAATCAGCGCCGAAGCTGGGTTGTTTCGGTGCCTCGTGCGCCAAGGGCGCGCCGGGCCAGTCCACCTTGAACAGCGGACTTGCAATGTCGGTGACGCGCAATTTGTACTTTTCCAGAATGCGTCTGGACTCTGCAATCTCATGTGCATCCAGGTTTGTAATGTTCTTGCCCCACATTCCGCGCAATTCAATCCAGCTCAACCCGAACTCGACCGCCGCGATGTGACAGGCGTGGTCAAAGTCCTGACTGATTTCGTCATTGATGACGGCCAGGCGGAACGGCGTTTTCAAGGGAGTACTCTGCGCCAACGATCGCGTTGGCACGGTGACGGCAGCGGCAGCAAAGGCACCTGCGCCCGCCAGAAAATTACGTCGTGTGAAATGCATTGCGACCTCATCACTGTTTTTTGCGCGACCCCAGCCTAACACGCACATCCACGCGGAGAGAATAGGCGGTATGCCGAGAGTAACGCGGAGCCGCCCGCGGCGGACGAGATGGCACGACGCGCCGATTGCAGGCGTTCTACCATGATTGAAGGATGAAACGTTCCGGATCGGCAGAGCTACCGCTGCATGGGGGGAGGGTTCCGCCCTGGCTGGCTGAAAGGATGGTCAAGCTGGGCGCGGCCATTTCCGAGCAGATTGTGCATCATTATGGTGCGTCCGGACTGCTCACACGGCTCAGCGACCCTTATTGGTTTCAGGCGTTCGGCTGCGTTCTGGGCATGGACTGGCATTCCTCCGGGATTACGACTTCTGTGATGGGTGCTCTGAAGAGGGGACTCAACCCGCAGGCTCATGAGCTTGGCATTACCATCTGCGGCGGACGAGGCAAGCATTCCCGCAAAACTCCGGATGAGCTGCGGCTCTTCGCCCGTACCCACAATACCGAGGGCGAGCCCCTGGTGCAGACCAGCCGCTTGACTGCGCGGATCGACAACAATGCCATTGCGGACGGCTTCCATCTCTACCTGCATACTTTCGTCATCAGCGATGCCGGTGAATGGGTCGTCATCCAGCAGGGAATGAATACCCGCAGAAAGCTGGCCCGGCGTTACCACTGGCACTCTGCTCAGGTGCGCGACTTTACTGCCGATCCGCACGTCGCGATTGTCGGGGAGCATCAGGGTACCATCATGAACCTGGTGGATGCGCGCGCGGCCGCGTCCCAGGCTGCGATGCTGACCATTGTTCAACAGCCGCCGGAGAATACGCTGCAAGAAACGCGCCTGCTGACGCTGCCCACCCGTCACGATGTACGCGCTGAGGACATTGATCTGCGCCGCCTGGGAGCAGTGCTGGCGCTGGCGCACCAGCGTGAACTGCGGGATTTCGCCTCATTACTGCTGCTGGAAACGCTCGGGCCTCGCACTTTGCAATCTCTGGCTCTCATTGCGGAAGTTGTGCATGGAGCCCCCAGCCGTTTTTCCGATCCGGCGCGCTTTTCTTTCGCGCACGGCGGAAAAGACGGTCACCCGTTCCCTGTGCCGCTCACCACCTACGATGAGTCGATCTCTGTCCTGCGGCGGTCGCTCGACTCTGCGAAGCTGCAGCATTCTGAAAAACTGGACGGCTTCCGCAGGCTTGACCAATTTGCCCGTGCGATTGAGCAACGGGCTTCTCCAGCAGCGGATTTTGATCAGGCGCTTAGCCATGAGCGTGCAATTTCAAAGTCCCTGCATGGCAGAACCGTCTTCGATGATTTACGCGAGACCCGCGCCACGGCCACGCGCAAGCTGACGCAGCCACAGAATACGCAGCTTACGCTGTTTCACGATTGACGGCTGCAGTTGGCGGCGGAATCGCGGCGACCACAGGCGTCCGGATCTCCGCGCGACAGCCATGCGTGTCGCTTCGGTTGGTTAACGTCAGCGTGCCTCCGTGCGCCTCCACGATCTGCAGAGCCAAAATCAAACCGATGCCTGTACCGCCGGGCTTGGTCGTATAAAACGGGATGAATAGATTTGCTGGATTGGCCAGTCCTGGTCCATTGTCTTCCACGCCGATTGAGATGTGTTCTCGATCCAGCCTGCACACCACCGCAACCTGTGGTGGTTCCGGCGGTGCGGACACGAGCGCAGTCTCAGGCTGCAGAGCGGCGTCTACCGCGTTCCGCACCAGATTGATAAGCGCCTGTTCCAGTTGCGCCGCATCTGCATAAATCTCGATCTCCTCCGCGCCGTGTACGGGGACCGGCAATCGCGTCTCCAGATGAGAGACGCGCTCCAGCAGCGGCATTATCCTGAATTTGGATTTGATGGGCGGAGGCAGTTTTGCCAACTGGCTATATGCCTGAAGAAATTTGTTGAGTGATTCCGCCCGTTCTTCAATAATCGCCAATCCATGCTCCAGGTCCACCGGGTTCAGGGCGCCTGACTTGCGTTCGTCAAGCTGTTCAAAATTCCACCCTTCCGCCGATTGCCTCCTAAGAATGCGGGTGCGCAGACTGCCAGCGATGGACATGATCGGTGTAAGGGAATTGTTCACCTCATGCGCCAGCACTCGGATAAGCCGCTGCCACGCAAGACGCTCCTGCTCCCGCAATACGCCGCTGACGTCGGACAGCAGCAGAAGTGTGTGAGGCATTCCATTTTGATAGAACCTGCTCCGCCGCACCATCCATCGGCCTTCCCGTCCGTGCGTGGTGAGAGAGGCGGTGGAATTCTCCGGGCAGGAGAGAATCTCACTCAGCCCCAAATCTGCGGCGCTGCGGCCCAGCAGGGAGGGTGCAGGTTGCTGCAGAAGCTGGTTTGCAGCAGGGTTAATCAACTGGAGAGCAGACGAGGAGTCGAATGCGAACACCGGAAGGTCCATTGTTTCTACAACACGCTCTAAAAGTGCGAAAGTCTCAGTTTCCCGGTGGCGGCGCGCGCGGAGATCTCCGGCGAGTTCATTGATCTGGGCGGCCAGGTCTCCCAAAGCGTCTCCTTCGCCAACCTCGCGGGCGCGGAAAGAATATTCATTCTCCCGCAGCGCGGCTACTACGTTCGACAACGTTTGCAGCGGACGGACCACGTGGCGAAAAACGGTGGCAGCGAGCGCGTACAGCAGCAGCGCCAGCGCGGTCACGAGCACAACCCACAGTAGAACCGGCGAGTGCAGTGAATAGGCAAGGAAGCACGCAAGCAGCAGAGCAGGAAGTGTGAGAAGCAGGAGCAGCCCTGCCAAACGCACTTCAAACCGGAGTCGCGAAGTTTTGAATCCAATAGCAGGCCGCGGCGGGACAGGCAGCAAAGAACGCCCCCGCTTCTCTGGGCTAGATGCCATACTTTTCCATACGCCGGTACAGCGCGCCTCGGCTTAGGCCAAGTGCTTCCGCCGTGTGGCTGACGTTTCGCTCATGCTGCCGCAGAGCCTTGCGGATCATAAATTCTTCGATGAGTTCAAAACTAAGTCCCTCCAGCAGGTCCGACACCTCTCTGCGCTGCAGGTTCAAATCGAGTGCCCGGATCGTTTTGCCCTCACCCATCAGCACGGCTCGCTCCATGGCGTGTTCCATCTCCCGGATATTGCCCGGCCATGAATGTTCAAGCAGAATGCTCATCGCCTCCGGGTCGAAGCCCTCCTGTTTTTTTCGATAGCGCGCGGCGTAGCGCGCAAGGAAATGGCCCGCTAGCGCTGGAATATCCTCACGGCGCTCGCGCAAAGGAGGCAGATGGATCTCCACCGTATTCAGGCGGAAGTACAAGTCGTTGCGAAAAAGTCCCTTTGCCGCCTCAAGCGGCAGATTGGCATTGGTCGCAGAGAGCACGCGCACATCGACACGCCTGGTGCGCGACGATCCGACACGTTCAATCTCTCCCGATTCCAGGACGCGAAGCAGTTTTGCCTGTTGGCGCAGAGGAACATTGGCGATCTCATCGAGAAACAGTGTTCCCCGGTCCGCCAGTTCAAAGCGTCCCATGCGGTCTGTCCGCGCATCGGTAAAAGCACCTTTCACGTGCCCGAACAGTTCGCTTTCGAATACCCCTTCCGCCAGGCCTCCCGTATTCACTGCGATCAGGGGCTGAGCTGCGCGGGTTGACAACGCATGGAGGGTACGCGCCACGATCTCCTTGCCGGTGCCGTGTTCGCCCGTAATCAGTACATTGGCGTCGGAGGGTCCGACGCGGGTCATCGCATCGAGCACCGGTTTCATGGCTGGGGAATCGGCGATCATTTCCGGTCTTCCGGTCGCGCGCAGCAACTGGTTTTCCGCTTCCAGAACCGTTGCCCGATGGAGTGCGCGGTATAGATCCACCTGCGTCTGCAGAATGGTCAGCAGGCGAGTGTTTTCCCATGGCTTGGAAATGAAATCCCGCGCTCCACGCTGCATGGCCTCCACAGCAAGCTCCACGTTGCCCCAGGCTGTCATCACGATGACTGGAAGCTGAGGTTCGATCTCCAGCACGTGCCGCAACATCTCCATGCCCTCGCGTCCGGAGGTTGTATCTCTCGTGTAGTTCAGATCCATCAGCAGCGCGTCGTACGGATTCTCGCGCAGCGCCATCAGTGTGGCCGCTGGCGACGTAGCTGTGTCCACCTGAAAGCCTGCGGGCCGCAACAGGAGTTCCAGTGCCTCAAGAATTTGCGGTTGATCGTCGGCCGCCAATACCCTGGGCCGGGCTAAAGTTGCGGCGGTCGCATCACGCTCTGCAGGTTTATAGGCCATATCTATGCTGCTATGTGAATCGAGTCCAAGGCAGAGTCTAGTCCGCCACTAGAGTATCGCGTCAGAGGTCCTCTACGGCCGGCGCACGATCCCGGTCTTTGCGTCTTCCATTGAAATGTGGTTTTGCTGCAGGGTCAGGCCGGTCGTCAGCTCCAGTTGAACGCGGGCCTTTTCGAACGCAGTGCTTGCACTTACCAGGTCGGACTCCGCTACGGCCAGATCGTGCTGCGCGGAGAGCGTCTGAAATGTGGACCCTGCCCCAAGCTTCTGTTCCTGCTGGGTTATCCCAAATGTCTTCTGCGCTAGATCTCGCGCCTTGGTTGCGGAGACTACACGCGCCCGGCTTTGCTCCAGCGTATATTGTGCATTCTCTACTTCAATTAGGATCTGCTTGCGAAGCTGTTGCTGAAAAAGCTGGGACTGCCTGTATTCCAGCTCCGCGCGGTACTGGTCGGCTTTCGCCACGCGGTTGCGCACCGGGATTTCGACCTGACCGCCAACGAAATATTCCTGTCCGCTGTTATTGAACGCATCGCGCAACACGCCGCCAAAACCGGTCGGTAATGTGGAGGTGTTTCGCTGCAGCACACCTGGGCTAAAGCCCTTGCCGTAATTCGGATTGAGTTGGCCTCCCAGTGCGTTGCCCGCATAATAGGCGACCAGGTTGACTGTGGGCAGTAAAGCGTTCCGCGCTGTCTTCAACGTAATCTGGTGGTTCTTCAGGTTGATTTGAGATTCCTCAAGCTCCGGTCGGGCCTGCATAGCCTGCGTCACCAGTTCCTGCACCTGCGTCTGCGCAGGCCCATCCTCCACGTGCGTTTGTGAAGTGGGAATCACCGGCATCGCCACAAGCAGCGGGTCATCCAGGTTCTTTGTCAGCGCGTTTTTCATAAGCAACTGTTGGAGTTGCAGATTGGTCTTTGCAATCGTCAGGTCCTGGTCCCGCTTCGCGACTTCCGCCTCCGCCCGCACAACATCCATTTCAGGAATCGCCTGGAGTTGAAATTGCTTTTGTGCATTGCCATACGATTGCTGCGCAAATTGCATGGATCGTTCCTGAACCTGTTCCTGCTGGTACGCGTTGAACAGGTCCCAGTAGAGGTTCTCGATTTGGGTGACCGTCGCGATCACCTGGCCCTGAAAAGCGAGATCGGAAATCTTCTGATTATTTCGAGCGATATGAATGTAGCGCGTGTTGGGCAGCATTCCAAAACCGGCCAGCAGCGGCTGAGTCAGCTGAAACTCAAATGTGGAGGTGAGAGATGGTGAAAGATTGAAGAAGGGGCTGTTCGCGGTAAGGCGCTGATTATACAGAAGAACCTTGAGCCGCGTTCCCGGAGAAAATGCCTGCCGGTAAACAAAGTCGCCGTTGGTCGTGACTGTCCGCAGTTGTGGGACGCCGTAGATCTGCTGGTTGATCTGCGGCAGCGTCTGATGATCGACGTTGACCACCCCCGTGATGATGGGATCAAAGGAATACACGGCGGTGCCGGTACCCAAAGTTGACTGCACCAGTCCCGCCGCTCCTGATCCCGCACCGCCCGCGCCACCCGTCGTCCCGCCTGCTCCTGCTCCTGATGAGGCTGCGCCAATGCCGCCCACGCCCGCGCCGGGCGTGTTCTGCACTACGCCCGTATTTACACCCAGATCGAAGCCGCCACCTCTGGTGCGTTGCAAATCGATTGCCGCAATGGGTACGTTATAGCGGGCAATCGCGATGTCCAGATTGTTTTCCAGCGCCAGCACGATTGCGTCATGCAAGGAGAGATACAGTTTGCCGTCGTTGACGAGCGAGTCCAGCCAGGCGGAGTTGGCCAGGTCCGGAGGCCCGACCTTCGATGCGACATACGGCCCCCAGGGCGCGTCGGAATGAGGGATGTCGAGACGCAATTCTGGGGCCTGCCGGCTGGTTAACGGCGCATTCGGCACGGCGTCCTGTGCAAATGTAACAGGCACGGGTGCAAATGTCCCAAGCATCGCGCTTGCAGCCAGCAATATCCTCGCTTTGTGTGCCCAGACAGCCATTATGGTTTGTCATCTCCTTTAGATTGCAGCTCGGGACGTGCGGTGTCGGTCATCATCCAGCCATCGTGCAGTGTAACCGTGCGTGTTCCATAGGTTGCGTTCAAATCCGAATGCGTCACCTGCACGATGGTCGTGCCCTGCTGGTTCAATTCACGAAAAAGCTCCATGATCTCTTTGGCCTGGTTGGAGTGAAGATTGCCCGTCGGCTCATCCGCCAGCAGCAGCGCAGGCTTGTGGATCACCGCGCGTGCAACGCCGACCAGTTGCTGCTGGCCGCCGGAGAGTTGAGAAGGGAACAGGTCTTTCTTCGCCACCATGCGAAAACGGTCGAGAATGTCCGCTACCAAAGCCTGCCGCTCCGGCGCGGGAATGTTTTTGTACGACAGCGGAAGGTCGATGTTCTCGGCGACCGTCAGATCGTCCAGCAGGTGATAGCTCTGGAAGACCATGCCAATGCTGCGACGTCCCAGGTCGGCTCGCTGCTTGCGGTTGAGCTTGTGCACCGGCTGCTCCCCGAACCGATATTCGCCCCGCCAGTCGTCGTCGAGCAGCGCAAGAATATTTAACAGCGACGATTTGCCCGATCCCGACGGCCCCATGATCGTGATGAATTCACCCTCTCGAATCTCGATGTTGATCCGGCGAAGCACCCATGTCTGCCCTACCCCAACTTTGTAGCTGCGCTCGATATTTTTTAGCTCGATCATGATCTCTCGTTTCCTTGCTTGAAGTGCAATTCGATTAGGCCGTCATTCTGAGCGAAGCGAAGAATCCAGAGGGTTAGGGCGGCAAGGTGCCCAATTCAAGCTGTCCTTGGGCTTGAGTGGGATGAAGTTGGTTTTGCCGTCCGCCGGGTGCCCCAGGTCTCGCTTCTGAGACCTGGGATTCCCTGATGCTCCACGCATCCCTCACTCCGTCCTTAACGCCTCGGTAGGCTCAATTCGCGAAGCACGTAGCGCGGGGATATAACTGGCAAGCAACCCAACCCCGACCAGCAGGACCGATACTGCCAGGACCGTCAGCCAATCGTGCGGGTCCACCCCATATAGAAAACTCCGCACCAGCCGCGTCGCAAAGTAGCTGCCTAAAACTCCCAGCAAAATCCCCACACCCAGCAGTCGAGTCGCTTGCCGCAATACCATCCGCAGAATGTCCTCCCGCTGCGCGCCTAGCGCGATGCGCACGCCGATCTCCCGCGTCCGCTGGCTCACGCCATAGCTCAATAGCCCGTACAGTCCAGCGGCCGCGATCGACACCG
>DASSZI010000197.1:0-9605 GCA_035713565.1 Acidobacteriaceae bacterium
GACGCGGTCAGGCTGTACTGCGCGCGCGCAGCCGCAACGTCATTCTTTTCAATCGCCTCTCGCATAGCGCGCAATCCATTGCGGAGCTTGCTGCGATTGGCGCGGTTGACGGCGGTGCGCTTGACAGTCTGTCGGGCGCGCTTTAATGACGAAACATGATTTGCCATGACAATTCTCTTTCGTAAATCGATCTAAAAGTTTTTCATCCAACAGCTCTGCGGGGCTTTCCTTCGAAACGCGTAACCCTTTGGGGCTAACCGACTCAAGGGGAAGGCAAGACAGCAGAGGACACGCAAGCTTTTAGTCTACGGTAACCGGGGGATGGGGTCAATTTCGGTGTAATCTAGCTGCGTCCATTTCAAAAGGCCTCCCACACTATGGGAAAAATATTTCATAGCGCGCAACCTACCTGCCATCTGCGGACGTCTTCGTCAGAATGTTTGTTGCTAAAGGATAGACTCTCTCCCAGGACGTTTTGTTCGTTTGTCGTACTGTTCTATCTCGTGTGTTCGATGACTGCTGCGTGGGCACAAACGGCCAGCCGACCGAGCCCGTATCTGTTTGTTTGGGCGCGTTCAGCGGACACGAGCCAACCCGACTTTTTGGCAGTGATCGACGCTCTGCCTTCTTCGCCGACGTATGGCGATGTGATCACCACCCTTTCGTCTGGGATCCCGGTGAATCTCGCCCATCACACAGAGTACTCAATGCCGCCTGGCGGCATTCTGTTCGCCAACGACTATACCTCCGGGCTGACCTTTCGCTTCGATCTGCGCGACTCTCGTTCTCCCAGGCTGCTCGGCGTCTTTGGCGCCGCCGGTCCCTACACGCACCCACACTCCTTTGTGCGCTTGACAGACGGCCACGTTCTCGCCACCTACCAGATGAAAGGCCCGATGAACCATGCACCGGGCGCGCTGGTGGAACTCGACGGGGAAGGCAGGCTGGTTCGGTCGAGCGCCGCCGCCAATCCGACAGTCGAAAAATTTATCCGGCCTTACAGCCTTGCAGTAGTTCCGGCATTAGATCGCGTGGTGACCTCCAGTTCCGATATGTATAAAACCGACATCAGCCATGTGGTGCAGGTGTGGCGGCTATCGGACCTGCGACTGCTAAAAACTGTCCGCTTGCCTGCCGGCCCGCGCGGGGTAGAGGGCGTCGATTCCTCCGAGCCGCGATTGTTGGCGGACGGGCGCACGGTGCTGGTTCCAACCTTCAATTGCGGCCTTTACCGTATCGCCGGTCTCGAGGGCAAGAGTCCATCCGCCAATTTGCTGTATGACTTCGGGGGGACGACCTGCGCCGTGCCAGTGGTCGCCGGTCACTATTGGATACAGACGGTCGCAAAGCTTCACGCAAACGCGGTGGTCGCCCTGGATATTTCCGACCTGTCGAAGCCAGTGGAGGCGGGGCGGCTGGCGCTTGGCCCCACCGATTGGCCCCACTGGCTCGCGCTCGAGCCGGATGGCAAACGCCTTGTGCTCACCGGCTATTTTGCCATGGAAAACCAAGTCGTGATGATCAACCTGGGCCAGAGCGGAAGCCTCAGCATCGATCAGCGGTTTCACAACGTTCAGTCAGGAGATGAACCCGGCATTCGCCTAGACAGCAAACTATGGCCGCACGGCGGATCCGGACCGGCGGTTCCGCATGGTGCGGTCTTCAGCCTACCTTGAAGATCTGCGGTCCATTTTGACAAATTACGGTCCCCTCCTCCTCCCGCCGGCATGTTGCTCCACTCCGATTTGAAAACCCTATTTGTCCATTGACGGAAGCGACACACGGCGCTATTCTGTGCCCATCATCGTACACAACACCGTACCGCAAACAAGTCGCACCTCTGGTACCAAGACACATGGAGCGCCTCGTTTCAGAGTCGCGGCGCAGGGCTCCCCGGCCATCCGAATCCTTTTTCCACCAATCCAACAGAATGCATCCTTCCTAGACAGTTTGTGCTGTCTGCAACTCAGGCGCACCCCGTTCGCATGGAGGCAAGAGACCGATTGATGAAAAAAACCATTGAGATCACGCCCAATATCGAGCCGATTTTCGGCACCCGCGACGAAAACCTCCACCTGATTGAAACCTCCCTGAAAGTCCGCATCGATTTGCGCTCCGACGCCCTCTACGTCGAGGGTGACGCGGACGCGCTCGCGCGTGTTGAACAGATCTTTACCGACTATGAAGCGCTGCGAAGGGCAGGCGTGACCCTCCAGAACGGAGAACTTGCGGGGATGTTGAAGCTGGTAGTCGCGGACAGGAGCGTCACGCTGCGCAATCTGGCCGATAGCGGGAAGCAGCGTTCCACCGGAATCCGGCGAATGGTGCAGCCTCGCTCGGTCAATCAACGGCAATATCTCGATGCGATCGAGAAATGCGATATGACCTTCGGCATTGGGCCGGCGGGAACGGGGAAAACTTATCTTGCAGTAGCCATGGCCGTCGCGGCATTGAGTGCCAAACGGGTGTCTCGCCTAGTGCTTGTGCGGCCTGCGGTGGAAGCGGGCGAGCGCCTGGGGTTTCTGCCAGGAACACTGCAGGAGAAGGTCGATCCGTATCTGCGTCCGCTCTATGACGCACTGTATGATCTGCTGGAACCGGACCGCGTGGACAAGATGCTCGAGCGCAGCGTGATTGAGGTCGCGCCGCTGGCCTTTATGCGGGGCCGTACTCTCAATGACGCTTTCATCATTATGGATGAGGCGCAGAACACAACCAGCGAGCAGATGAAAATGTTTCTGACCCGCCTGGGTAACAACGCCAAAGCCGTAATTACGGGCGATATCACGCAGATCGATTTGCCCAATCCGCGGAAATCCGGCCTGGTGGAAGCCATCGAAGTCCTGAAGGGCGTGGACGGGATTCAGTTCTGTCACTTCGAGCATGGCGATGTAGTCCGTCATCAGCTGGTTCAGAGGATCGTGTGTGCCTACGATGGCTATGCACGCGGCCAGGGCGAACTGCCGTTGCAGATGGGCGAACCAAATGGCGTTGTGGACACTGCCGGAGCCGCGCCTCAGCTCAAAGTGCATACTCAGTGATCACGTAGCAGTGCCATTCGCGATGAGGTAAGATGCTGGCAAGTCCTGCGCTACAAGATCTCTTGTGGCGCAGCGTTTCACGAGATGATCATCGTAGACCTCCCAGAGCGACACCCAGCTGCAGATTCCGTGAGACAGTCTGTTGCTGCGCTACGGGCATTTGTGTCGCGTGTTCGCATTGCGATACCTCTGGCTGGTTCCATATCGGTGGCTCTGGTTTCCGATCGCGAGATCAGAAAATTGAATCTCAATTTTCGAGGCTTGGATCATTCCACGGACGTACTCTCTTTTCCCACCGCAGTGCTGCCACCCGATACCTTATCTTCGAATAATGAGCAGCGGCAAATGGGCGGTGATCTGGCAATTTCGGTCGATGCAGCGGCGCGACAGGCAAATCGCTTCGGTCACACTCTCCAAACGGAATTGAAAATCCTGCTCCTGCATGGTTTGTTGCATTTGTCCGGTTATGACCACGAAAGCGATCAGGGGGAAATGGATGCAGCCGAAGAACGGCTTCGGCGGCGTTTTCGACTGCCTGCCGCGCTGATTGCCCGCACTATCCGCCCTGGAACCAACGCGCGATCCGCAGGGCGCGTATGACCGCCCTCCAGATCTTCTGGATACTTCTTCTGCTGGCCATTCTGACCATAGCGTCCTATGTGGACCAGCTCTACTCCGAGATGGGCAAGTTTCTTTCCCGGGAGTTCCAGGAGAATATCGACGCCTGGGAGCAGCAGGTAGAACCTCGCCTCGGGATGGAGCGGGCCAGGATAGCGCAGGCCGCTGCGATTCTGAGTCAGCTTTCGCTCGCTCTTCTTGCGTTGATCTTTGGCTACATAGGGCTGCATGTCCATGCCGCTCATGAGGAGCTGGCAGCGGCTGATCTGGCCCAGGTGCTGCTGGCGGTTGTGCTTTCGATTCTTCTCTTTCAAAGCTTTGTGCCACAAATGTTCTTCACCCGCACTCGTGGCCTTTGGGTGATGAGGCTTACTGGCCCTTTACGCGTTCTCTTTTACTGCGTGCTGCCGATCACCTGGATCCTGGGCTTTCTTATGTCCATCGCATCTCTCGCCGAGTCTGGCGAGGAGCCGCCTAAGGAGGACTCCGCCGAAGCTGTGGAGGCTTTAATCGAAGCCGGTAAGGAAGAGGGAATTTTAGAAGAAAGCGACCGCGCACTGGTCCGTTCTGCGGTAGAGTTCGGAGATAAAATCGTGCGCGATGTGATGACGCCACGGCCCAAGATTTTCGCTGTGGTTGCATCCATGCCTCTGTTGCAGTTTCGCGAACAGTTGCGGACCCACGCCTACTCGCGCGTGCCGGTCTACCGCACCACTCTGGACGAGATGGTGGGAATCGCTTTTCTGCATGAAATGCTCCACATTACAGACCAGGAAGCTGCCACTTACACGGTGGAAAAAATAGCGCGTCCCGCCATGTTCACGCCGGAAACGAAAAACATTCAGTCACTTCTGCGGGAAATGCAGCGCGATAAACAGCATATGGCAATTGTCATCGATGAATATGGCGGAGTTGCAGGTCTCGTCACTATTGAGGATATTGTCGAGGAAATTGTAGGGGCCATTAGCGATGAGCATGAGCCGGCTGTCCTGGAGGATGTTGCTCAGCCGCAGCCCGACGGCTCCTATATAGTTCCGGGAAGCCTCGAGTTGGCGCAATTGGAGAATATGTTTGCGGACTCCGTTACGCTGCCGCTGTCTCAGGAGTATGACTCGACAACGGTGGGCGGCCTGGTCACGGAGGAGGCCGGTCACATTCCATTTCCTGGTGAGGTGATCGAACTGGCCGGCCTTCGGCTTGAGATTCTCGCGTCTTCTGTGAGGCGAGTGGACCGGATCCGCGTCAGGCCGCTGGAAGGAGATCCCGCTTCGGAAGGCCTTCCGAGCAGCCCCGGCCGGGTGTCATGAACTCACCCTGAACCGTCGCCTACGCGTCTCTCCCTTGCATCCCAGGTTAATATGCGGAAGCATCTTGCCACTTTCGTGGAAGACTTTCAGCGGCATGGCCACCAAATCGCCATCGTTCAGTATTCGGGCAATCGTCGCGTCGCGACTTCCTACGGAGAACTGGCCCAACTTGCGGGACGCTTCTCGCGCTATCTGGAACAGCAGGGAATTGGCGCGGGCGAACGAGTCCTGTTATGGGGCGCAAACTCCTCAACCTGGGTTGCAGCGTTCTTCGGTTGCGTGCTGCGCGGCGTTATCGTCGTTCCGCTCGATGCTGCGGGAAGCGCGGATTTTGCTGCGCGGGTCATCTCCGAGGTGTCACCGTCTCTGTTGCTCGGCGATGAGTCGCTCCTGCAATCGCTGAATACCTCGCTTCCTCGTCTTCTTCTGGAAAGCCTCTCCGCGTGGTTGCCAGCGCAGACCACACTCCAGCAGGAGCTCTCGCTTGGCATAGATACTCCGCTGCAGATTATTTTTACTTCCGGGACTACGTCCGCGCCTAAGGGCGTGGTTCACACCCATGGAAACGTGCTGGCGAGCGTGGACGTCCTGGAGCGGGAAATTAAGAAATATCTGCGCTACGAGCGCTGGTTTCACCCAATCAGGTTTCTGCACACGCTGCCCTTGAGCCATGTCTTCGGCCAGTTCATGGGTTTGTGGGTGCCTCCGTTGCTGGCTGCGGAAGTGCATTATGAGCACAAGCTTGTCGCCGGCCACCTGATTGGGCGTATTCGCCGGGAGCGCATTTCAGTGGCTGCTGTGGTGCCCCGTGTAGTGGAGTTGATGCGGAACGAACTGCTTGCGCTGGATGCGCATTTATCCGAGCGCCTGAAAGCTGCGGAGAAGAAAAGCAAATGGCTCGCCTGGTGGAAATTCCGCGACATTCACCGCAAATTTGGTTGGAAATTCTGGGCGTTCGTGTGCGGAGGCGCGACCTTACCCGCTTCTCTGGAGGCGTTCTGGACGACACTGGGCTTCGCCATGGTGCAGGGGTACGGCATGACGGAAACAACGGCATTGGCCACACTGAATCATCCCTTCCATCCCGCGCGGGGCAGCATCGGAAAGGCGCTAGGAGGCCGCGAAGTGCGTGTTGCCGAAGATGGTGAAATCCTCGTGCGCGGCGCCATGCTTGCCGCAGGAACTTGGCGCGACGGACGCATGGTCGCACGCACGGAAGAATGGCTTCATACAGGCGATTTAGGCGCGGTGGAGGCAAACGGGCAGGTTCGTTTCGTGGGACGCAAAGGGGACATGATCGTTACTCCATCCGGAATGAACATTCACCCTGCGGATTTGGAGCAGGCGATGCTCGCCCAACCTGGTGTTCGCGATTGCGTGGTTGTAGGGTGGGAGGGACCGAGCGGCACGGAACCTGTTGCCGTCATTCTTTCTGAGGACGAGTTCGACAGCTCCGGTCCCAAGCGCATTTTGAATGAGGCGAATCGCACGCTGCTGGAGTTTCAACAGATTCGTAATGTTCTCCGCTGGCCGGGCGAAGAGTTCCCGCGCAATGCTCTGGGCAAGCTGCTGCGGCGCGAAGTTTCCGCATGGGTCAACGAGCAGTTGCGTGGAACCCTCGTTACGGGCGGCGAGCGCAAGCAGGATGCGCTTCTTCAACTCATCCAGCAGGTGGGCGGGCATGCTCCGCCAGATGTATCGGACTCTGCAGACCTCACGGCAGATTTGCGGCTGGACAGCCTGGGTCGGATGCAACTCGCAGCCGCAATGGAGGAACGCTTCAACGTCGCCGTCGAGGATGCGTCGATTACTGCGACCGCTACGTTGGGCGACCTGCGCAAGCTGGTACGTGCGTCCGGCACGCAGCCGCGGGTTGAGCCTGTGCAGAAAGCTCGCTCACAGGAGGTTGTCGCCCAAAGGGGGCGCGTCAATTCCGCCGAGCCGGTCCGTCCGATCGAACACTCACTGCAGAATGCGAGTTCCGAACTCTTGCCGCAGTATCCCCGCTGGCCCTGGAGCCCGCCGGTTCAGATGCTGCGCGTTTTGTTTTTGGAATGCGTGGTGCGCCCGCTGGTCTTCCTGCTGGCTGGTCCCCGCGTAGTTTGCGATCCCGCTCGCCTGCCAAAGTCTCCCTCGATTTATGTCGCAAATCATGTAACGGCGATCGACGTTCCGTTGCTCCTTTTTGCGCTTCCCCGGAGGGTTCGACAGCATATGGCAGTGGCGATGTCGGCGGACCTCATCGCTGCGTGGCGCAAGGCAAATGTGGCAGCGGGGGTGGGAGCGGGGCCACTCCGCTGGCTGGCGCCTGTGCAGGCGCGGCTGGTCATTGCACTCTTTAATGCATTTCCGCTGCCTGCCGGGTCGGGTTTGCGGCGCAGCTTTGATCATATTGGGGAAACACTTGATCGCGGATTTAACGTGCTCGTGTTCCCGGAAGGCAGGCGTTCCACAGATGGAAATCTGCAGCGATTTCAGACAGGTATCAGCGTTCTGGCTCAGGAATCCAGAACGGAAGTCGTTCCGATGGGGCTGATCGGGCTATCGCAGGCCGCGCGGCATCCCCGGCTCAGGCCGATCGGGCTGACGGTGGCGGTGGGAGCTCCGGAGCGCCAGGCGCCCGGGGAGTCCCACGTCCAATTCGCGGACCGGCTACAAAATACAGTGAAACGAATAATACTTTCCGCTTAGACTCGGCAAATCGGGTCTAAAATCATTCTTAACAAACCCATGGCTTCAACTCAGGTCCAGGCTTTACTCGCGGTTCGCGACGCGGTGCATTCTGCCTCAGTCTCGCAGGCGCTTCTGCAGGCTGGCGCGGCGGTGTCTGTAGCAATTGTGCGTTCTGAGGTGCAACTGCTGGAGCAGGTCGGCGAACGCATTCCTTCTCTCCTGGTCCTGGAGCTTGGAAACGACAGTAGCGCACTCGAACAGGTGCGAACTGCATACCCGAATCTTTCGGTTGTCGGATTGTTGAGCAAGCCGTCGGCGGAGATGGCCTTCGCAGTTTCCCGCCTTGGCGCGGAGGACCTGTGGACATTGCCTTTGAATCCTGCAGCGGTGGCGGAGCGGGCACACAGCATTGTCAAGCGTCTGCAGGATCTTTGCGAAAACACGAAAGAACAGAGTGCAGAGGCGTTCAACGGACCAGGCGCGGCAGACGGGATTCCGAGGCAGGCGCCTCCCCAGGCCCCGCTGATGCGGGGTGCCAATCCAAGAATTGCCGAAATCCGGGAGACGATCGACAAAGTCGCGGGTACAGACATCACGGTGCTGATCCGTGGCGAGAGTGGCGTGGGCAAAGAGGTTGTAGCGCGGATGCTGTTTGAGCATTCCCGGCGCAAGCACAAGCCATTTATCAAGGTGAATTGTGCCGCCATTCCGCACGATCTGTTGGAGAGCGAGCTATTCGGCTATGAGGCTGGCGCGTTTACCGGAGCCACGCGCGATAAACCAGGCAAGTTCGAACTGGCAAACAATGGTACGCTTTTTCTGGACGAAATTGCCGAGATGCATCCCATGCTGCAGGCCAAGCTGCTCCACATCCTGCAGGATGGACGGTTTTCGCGCCTCGGGGCCAAGCGAGATATCTCCGTAGATGTTCGAATTCTCTGCGCCACCAACAAGCTGTTGGAGGAGCGGGTGAAAGAAGGCCTGTTCCGGGAAGACCTGCTGTATCGAATCAATGCAGTCACCGTGTTTTTGCCTCCGCTGAGGGAACGACGCGACGAGATTCCAGGCCTGATCAATTACCTTCTGCACAAATTCGCTGCCCAGTACGGACGTGAGCTGCGCCCGTTCAGCGAGGGTGTCGTCCAGCTTTTGATGCAATATGACTGGCCGGGGAATATTCGTGAGCTGGAGAATCTCTGCAAGCGGTATGTGATTGTAGGCGGGGAAACTCAGATTCTACGGGAGCTTTCCGAGCGCAATCTGGCAAAGAAGGATCCGGATGGGATCGAGGCTCCTGCAGCGGTTGCTGCGCCGGAACCGATTGTAACCCGGGTTCGCGAGGAGGCTCCGGCTAGTCTTTCACTTCTGGAAGTGGGCCGGCGAGCTGCCTGGGATGCGGAGAGGCGTGCCATCGTCGAAATGCTCGAGATGACCCGTTGGAACCGGCGCGAAGCTGCTCGGCGCCTGCAGGTGAGCTACAAGGCTTTGCTGAACAAGATAAAGCAAATGAACCTCGAAGACCAGATCTCCTCAGCAGCGGAATCGCGCGACGGGAGTGAATTTGGACGGCCACGCTAATTCATTCTTTGGGTAAATTTTTACTAAATAGTGGTATTCGGATCCCACTATCGTATCCAGCTTCTGCATAGTAGTACCTGGAAGGCTAATGTGTTTCCGAATTCTCGGCCCACAAAACAGGTCAATTGCACCAGACAGGGGGAGACAGCACTGTTTTTGGCTGAATTCCGAGCAATTTGGACGATTTTGCAGGAATTCGGGCGCTTGGGAATTTTTGGCATGGAACATGCAAGTAGGTTAGACAAGTAATGAGGCGTCCAACTTCTTAGACCTATTTAGCAGTTCTCGCAATATTTGTGTCGCTCCGTGAAGGAGTGGCTCCCATCGAACAGATCCTCGCTGCCATCCATCCCTTGAAAGCCTCGATGCAGGGCCCGCTAATGCGGGC
>DASSZI010000198.1:0-17959 GCA_035713565.1 Acidobacteriaceae bacterium
ACGGCTGTCGCCCGCGGCGATTTGTCGCGCAAGATTGCAGTGGACGTGCGCGGGGAAATTCTGGAGTTGAAGGACACCGTCAATACCATGGTGGACCAGCTGCGTTCCTTCGCGGGCGAGGTGACGCGCGTGGCCCGCGAAGTGGGAACGGAAGGCAAGCTCGGAGGTCAGGCGCAGGTGCCGGGCGTTGCCGGAACGTGGAAAGATTTGACCGATACCGTCAACTTCATGGCAGGGAACCTGACGGCGCAGGTGCGCAATATCGCGGAGGTGACCACGGCTGTGGCTCGCGGCGATCTTTCGCGCAAGATCACCGTCAATGTCAAAGGCGAAATTCTGGAGCTGAAGGACACCATCAACACCATGGTGGACCAGCTAAATGCCTTTGCCGCCGAAGTCACGCGTGTGGCCCGTGAGGTCGGCACGGAAGGCAAGCTGGGCGGCCAGGCGCTGGTACCCGACGTGGCGGGAACCTGGAAGGATTTGACGGACTCCGTCAACTCCATGGCTGGAAATCTGACCGATCAGGTGCGCAATATCGCGCAGGTGACCACGGCTGTGGCGCGCGGGGACCTCTCCCGCAAGATCACCGTGGACGTGAAGGGCGAAATTCTGGAGTTGAAGAACACCATCAACACCATGGTGGACCAGCTGAATGCCTTTGCCGCCGAAGTCACGCGCGTGGCCCGCGAGGTGGGTACGGAAGGCAAGCTGGGCGGACAGGCCCAGGTGCCCGGCGTGGCCGGTACTTGGAAGGACCTGACCGACAACGTCAACGTAATGGCTGTGAACCTGACGGAACAGGTGCGCGGCATTGTGAAAGTCGTCACCGCAGTTGCGAACGGAGAATTGACCCGGAAGCTGACCGTGAACGCGAAGGGCGAGGTTGCGGCCCTGGCTGAAACCATCAACAACATGACCAACACATTGGCCACATTTGCCGACCAGGTAACGACTGTTGCCCGCGAAGTAGGCGTCGAGGGCCGACTGGGCGGTCAGGCCAATGTGCCTGGCGCAGCTGGCACCTGGAAGGACCTGACCGGCAACGTCAACCTGCTGGCCGACAACCTGACCAACCAGGTGCGTGCCATCGCAGAAGTCGCCACGGCAGTAACGAAAGGCGATCTGACGCGATCGATTCAGGTAGTCGCAAGCGGTGAGGTGGCGGAACTCAAAGACAACATCAACACCATGATTGACAACCTGCGACTGACTACGGACCGTAATACGGAGCAGGATTGGCTGAAGACTCACCTGGCGAGATTCACGGCGATGCTGCAGGGGCAACGCGAGCTGAGTACCGTGGGACGCATGCTGCTTTCGGAACTGGCTCCGCTGGTGAACGCGCATCAGGGAGTTCTTTATCAGATGGAGGCCGAGGAAGCAGAATTGAATCTGTTGTCCTCGTTCGCCAGCACACCCGACCATCAACTGGAGACTGTGCGGCTGGGTGAGGGACTGGTTGGACAGTGTGCGATGGAGAAACGCCGCATGCTGATTACTGATCTGCCGCCCAACACCGTACCTATTCGATCAGGATTGTTTGAAGCTGTGCCGCGGAATGTCATCGTGCTGCCTATCCTGTTTGAGGACCGCGTTAAGGCTGTCATTGAACTCGCAAGCCTGAACTCGTTTACGACATCCCACCTCGCGTTTCTGGAGCAGCTCACCGCAAGTATTGGGATCGTGCTGAACAGCATTGAGGCGACGATGCAGACGGAAGGATTGCTGAAGCAGTCCCAGCAGCTGGCAATCGAACTGCAGACGCAACAAAAGGAGCTGCAGCAAACCAACGAGCAGCTGGCTCAGAAAGCGCAGCAACTCGCGGAGCAGAACGCCGAGGTGGAGCGTAAAAACCAGGAGATCGAGCAGGCACGTGGCGCGCTGGAAGAAAAGGCCAAGGAGCTTGCACTTACCTCGAAATACAAATCTGAATTTCTGGCTAACATGTCGCATGAGCTCCGCACACCGCTCAACAGTATCCTGGTGCTAGGCCAGCAATTGGCTGAGAATCACGACAGCAATCTGACATCCAAGCAGGTGGAGTTTGCCCGGACCATCCACGGAGCCGGCACGGACCTGCTGAACCTGATCAGCGACATTCTGGATTTGTCGAAGATTGAATCCGGCACCGTTTCCGTGGAAGCGGAAGAGGTCTTCTTTGCAAGTCTGATTGAAATGGTGGCCCGGCCTTTCCGGCATGACGCGGAGAACCGCAAGCTGAAATTCGAGGTGCATACGGACATGCACCTGACGCGCAGCATGGTAACGGACTCCAAACGCGTACAGCAGATCCTGAAAAACCTGCTCTCAAACGCTTTCAAGTTCACGGAGCAAGGGACGGTGCGGCTGTCCGTCTGCGCAGCTACGAGTGGCTGGAGCCCGACCAACCAGCTTCTGAACGGATCGGCATCGGTCGTTGCGTTTGAAGTCTCCGACACCGGGATTGGTATTCCGGCGGAAAAGCAACGAATCGTTTTTGAGGCCTTCCAGCAGGCCTCGGCGGGAACCAGCCGCAAATACGGCGGCACTGGACTCGGTCTAGCCATCAGCAGGGAACTTGCCGGCCTCCTGGGGGGAGAGATCCAGTTGCGCAGCCAGCCCGGGGAGGGCAGCACGTTCACACTGTTCCTGCCGTTGACCTATGCCGGATCTTCAATTCCGGTCAGTGGACCTGCCGAGGTAGAAGGGCGGCCCGCGAAATTATCCGTTCCGCCCCCTGTCACGCATGTGTCCGCCGAGTTCAGGAAGGTGGAGATCAGTGACGATCGCGAGTCGCTCGAGAGCGGAGACTCAGTTCTGCTGATTATTGAGGATGACGAGCGCTATGCCCGCATGCTCCGCGATTTGTCCCGCGAAAAAGGCTTCAAAGTACTGGTCGCTATGAGCGGTGCCGAAGGCCTGTCCCTGGCAAGGGAGTTCCACCCCACCGCGATATCGCTGGATGTTTTGTTACCGGACATGCTGGGATGGACCGTGCTGAATTATTTGAAGCAGGACCCTTCCACCCGCCACATCCCGGTACAGATGTTGACGGTCGAGGGAGACTGGCATCATGCTCTGGCCCATGGAGCTTTTGCGTTCGTCACCAAACCGACGACCCCGGAAGGACTCGAGGCGGCGATCATGCGCATACGCGAGTATTCCAGCCCGCGACGCAAACGTCTGCTGGTAGTTGAGGACGATCCGGCACAACAGGTAAGTATTGAAGCGCTTCTGGGACATGACGACATCGAAGTTTCTCTCGCCTCAAGTGGCGCAGACGCGCTCAGCATGGTGGAAAAGCAGGCCTTCGATTGCCTCGTGCTCGACTTGCGGTTGCCGGATATGACGGGATTCGACCTGCTTGAACGTCTTCGCACCATACCCGCAATGGAGGAATTGCCGGTTGTGGTTTTCACCGGTAAGGACCTTACGCCGGAGGAAGACGCAAGACTCCATGTACTGGCCCGCAGCGTCATCGTGAAAGATGTGGAGTCGCCCGAGAGACTGCTGGATGAGACTGCGCTTTTCCTGCACCGCGTAGTGAATGATTTGCCGCTGGAGAAGCAGGATATGCTCGACCGGCTGCACCGCTCGGACGAGGCTTTGATCGGGCGCAAGGTGCTGGTGGTCGATGACGACGTGCGAAATATCTTTGCGCTGAGCAGCGTGCTGGAGCGCCGCGGAATGACGGTGCTGACTGCCGGGACAGGCCGGGAAGCAATTGAAATTATCGGATCAACTCCAGATCTGGGCGTAGTTCTTATGGACATCATGATGCCGGAAATGGATGGCTACGAGACCATGCATGTGGTGCGCCAGAACGCGCAATTCCGTCGGCTGCCGATTATTGCCCTGACCGCAAAGGCGATGAAGGGAGACCGGGAAAAGTGCCTCGAAGCGGGAGCTTCAGACTATCTTGCGAAGCCCGTCAATACTGAGCAACTGCTGTCCTCGCTGCGCATGTGGCTTCATCGGTAAAAGTTTGGGAAAAGAGGCTGCTCTACAAAATGGGAAGGGTAGATGAGTAGACACGAGCAGGCGAACATACTGATGGTGGACGACCAGCCGGGCAAACTGCTCAGCTATGAAGCGATCCTGCGCGATCTGGACGAGAACCTGATCCAGGCGCGCTCGGCCCGGGAGGCTCTGGACGTCCTGCTGCGTCAGGATGTCGCGGTTGTGCTTATGGACGTGAGCATGCCGGACATCGACGGCTTCGAACTGGCGGACATGATGCACCAGCATCCGCGTTTTCAAAAAATCGCGATCATTTTTATCTCTGCCGTGCATTTGACCGATCTGGACCGCATCAAGGGGTACCAGAGCGGCGCCGTGGATTACATTTCCGTGCCGGTGGTTCCGGAGGTGCTGCGCGCCAAAGTAAGCGTCTTTGCCGAGCTGCATCGCAAGACGCGGCAACTGGAGCAGCTGAATCGCGAACTGGAACAAAGGGTTGAGGAGCGCACGGAGGAAATCCGCGAGCTAAACAGCCAACTGGAACAGCGAATCGCGGAACTGGAAACGATCATGCAGGTTCTGCCCGTAGGTGTCGCCGTATCGCAGGACCCTGAGTGCCGGAGCATCACCTGCAATGCCGCATTGAGCGAGTTGTTCGGTGTGGAACCAGGCGACAACATGGTCGTGACGAAGGATGAAATTCAGGGGCGCCCCTTCGAAATTTATCAGCAGGGACGAAGGCTTGAGATTGAGGCATTGCCGCTCCAGATGTCTGCCAAGACCGGACAGCAACTGGGAAGTATGGAGCTGGAGATCCGCAGAGTGGGCGGGGATTCAAGTTATCTGCTGGCCAATGCTATCCCGCTGTTCCGCGAAGATGGCAAAGTCCGGGGCGCGGTAGGCGCCTTTTTTGACATGACACGCCGCAAGCAACTGGAAAATCTGCTCCGGGAGCGGGCCGATCTTCTGGAACTGGCCACCGAAGCCGTGATGGTGCGAGACATGTCGGGCGTGCTCCGGTATTGGAATGCGGGTGCGGAGGCGCTGTACGGGTGGCGACGGGAAGATGTGCTGGGCAAAAAGATCGACGATGTGCTGCACACGCGCGTCCAGGCCGACGGCCGGGGATCGGACGGCGTGGACTCCGCGTTAGCTGAGAATGGCCGATGGAGCGGTGATCTTATCCAAGTAACGCGTGATGGCATAGAGATTGTCGTTGCCAGCCGGCAGGCGCTGAAAGAGGACGGCAGCGCGGTTCTGGAGATCAACCGTGATATCACTGCTCAGCTTCGCGCGGAGGACGCTCTGCGCCGGACGGAGCGACTCGCCGCGATGGGCCGCGTCGCTGGTGTCATCGCACATGAGATCAACAATCCTCTGGAATCGATCACAAATACCTTCTACCTCCTTCGCCAGCATCCCTCGCTGGATGACGAAGCACGCTATTACGCGAAGCTGGGAGAAGAAGAGCTGATCCGCGTTTCCCACATCACCCGCCAGACGCTCGGTTTTTACCGGGAATCCAAAGACCCCGTGGAGGTTTCTCTTTCTGAGCTGCTGGACGAGATCCTGGAGTTTCAAGCGAGGCGTCTGGAGATTTCCCACATCGCTATTGATAAAAAATATCTGAGCCGGGGGGCCATCCAGGGATTTCCCGGCGAACTGAAACAGGTATTCCTGAACCTGATTGGAAACGCGGTCCAGGCCATGCCAGACGGTGGTAGGCTGCGCCTTCGCGTCTCCGAGGCCAGTTGCCGGAATGGACGCAATGCTGGATTTTTTATTTCCGTCACGGATACAGGATCCGGCATACCGCCAGAACACGCCAAACACCTGTTCGAGCCCTTTTTCACCACGAAGTCCAACAAGGGAACGGGTCTGGGCCTGTGGATCAGCAAAGGAATCGTGCAGAAATACGGCGGCTCCATTCGCTTCCGTAGCTGCCAGCGGCCGGGCGGCAACGCAACCAGCTTTCAAGTCTTTCTTCCACACTCTCATCGGAACGCCACGGAGACGGTTCCACCCGTCGCGCAGGCCCGGAGTTCCCAGACTGAATTGATGGGGAAATCAAGTGGCCGGGAATAAGGGTGCGATTCTCTGCGTTGATGACGAGGATGCCCCTCGAACGCTGCGCAGGCTGATACTGCTGACGCAGGGATATGAAGTGTTCGCCGCCGCTAGCGGCCGCGAGGCCCTCCAGATGCTCGCTAACCGGCATTTCGATCTTGTCCTGACGGACCATGTCATGCCCAGCATGACCGGCACAGACCTGACCCGGCACATCAAATCCACCATGCCTCGCATGCCCGTCATCATCATTTCGGGCGTCAATGAGATTCCTACGGACGTAAGCTATGCCGATCTATTTATCAGCAAAATTGAAGGACCTCAGGCTCTGTTCGACGGTATCGCCCAGGTGCTCGAACAGTATCGGGTAACGAGCGAGACCGAAATACCCGACCGCCAGGCACTCAACCCATCGCAATAGGTAATCTGTCCTTTACCTTGCGCGCAGGCACGCCCGCATAGATCGACCAGGGTTCCAGGTCTTTGGTCGCCAGAGAGGCCAAGCCGAGAATTGCTCCGTCGCCCAGATTGACTCCAGGGGAGACGCAGGCTCGCGCTGCAACCCACGCATAGCGGCCCAGCCGGGTGGAAAACGAGATTACAGGAAACGCGGGGTTGTCATAATCGTGCGTGGCGCCGCACAGGTACGCACCCTGGGAAACGATCGCGTGAGACGCAAGGTACAGCGGCGCCGGGTTGTAAAGCTCCGCCCCGTCGGCCACCATGACAGTGTCTTCGCAGGTTAAATTCCACGGTGCCCAGACCCGCGAAGCCGGATAGAAACGGCACCGAGGTCCCAGAGTGGCTCCAAACAGACGCAGCAGAGCAGCCCGCCAGACGTGGGCGACGCGGGGCGAGGGGCGATACAGCAGGATCCAGCAGAAGCTCCAGAGTTGCCGCCGCACCCGGTTGGCAAACGTATACTGCGGCGAGATATAGGGATCGCGCGGTTGGGACGTGGCTCGCATCGAGCTGAGCGGAGCGCTGTCGTCCGGCATCTCTGACATTCTTTCCATCCTCAGAACACGTATAATCTCGCCGGACGAGGCGAGCGGGTTACTGCATCTGCTGAAAGAATCGGACTAGTTCTGCGACGTTCTGATCCAGATTGTAACGGGCTTCGAAGCAAGCGCGCGCACTGTGCCGCATCTCCAGTTGCTGATCCGGATTCAGATTCAGCCAGCCCTCCAGCAAGTTAACTGTTCCCTCAAGCGTATCCGGCGCGACCAGTCCAGCCCCATCGGCGTGAATCTCAGGCCAGATGTTCACCTGATCGGAAATGAGGACCGGACGGCTGCAGCCCAATGCCTCCGCGACGGCAATGCCGAAGTTTTCCTGATGTGATGGCAGGACGAAAGCGTCCCCGGCGTGAAAGGCGCCCCATTTCGCATGACCAGTCACGAGTCCCGGCCAGTGGACGCGCGAGGCAATCCCTGCAGCCTGAACGCGATCCTGAAGGCTGTCTCGCATGCCGCCGTCCGGGCCCGCCATGACAAGATCGACGTCTGGCCACTGCGCAGCAATTTTTGCAAACGCGTCCACCAGAAGGTCGCAGCCTTTCTTGGGATGGATGCGCCCGAGGTACAGAAAAAATCTCCGTCCTAGGACGGACGGGCAAACGCCGTAGAAAGCCTCGATCTGCTGCTGGGGATCGCCGGGCGGCAACTCCGCCCCGTAAGGTACGACGGCAGCATTCCAGGCTGGCATCCGGAAACTTTCCGGTGCCAGGCGCTCCTCCGTCTCGCAGGTGAACAGAATGGACCGCGCGTCACGCAGGACGAAATACTCGGCAAGATGCCAGTAAAACCACTTCTTAAAGTGCTTGAGAGGATAGCGCCGCCGGAACCAGGGATCGAGCATTCCATGGGGAAACAGCACGTACGCCTTGCGCCCGCGAATGGCCCTCCAGGTTCCCCAACTCTGGTATTGCCAGATGCCGTGAATCACGACACCATCGAAGCGATCGATGTTCGCGCGCAGCCAGGGCACCCAACGCGGGGAATAGCCGTAGGTCATTCGCATGATTCCCAGCGGGTGAACCGGAAAAGGAAGATCTTCCAGAAAGAGCTGGCCTGGCTGGTCAAGACAGGCAACTTCTCCTTCCCAGCCTAGCCGCGGACCGGCGGCAACCACGCTGCGGACCAGTTGCGCCGGACCGCCGTACTCGGGATGCAGCGAACGGATGACGTGAAGGATCCGCATCAGTTTGTTCGCCCCGGAAGAAGCGTTTTCACCGATTTGGCCTGTTGCTTCGCTGCGGTGAACGCCTGCACCAGTCCTTCTACATTTCTATCAAAACTGAACTGCTCAATCCGTTCCCGGCTGCGCACGCCCATGGAGCGGCGCATTTCCGAATTGGCCAGGATGCGCTCCAAAGCGGCCGCCAAGGCGGGTACATTCCTGGCTTGGAATACGCAGCCATTCTCTCCATCCGAGACCAGATCGGGCTGGCAGCCTACCTCGTCCGAGACAATCACGGCGCGGCCCGCATTCATCACCTCATTGATAACAAGTCCCCAGGGTTCATGGATTGAAGGCAGGACGAATACATCGCACAAGTCATAGTAGCGGGGGAGTTCCGACTGGTTCCGAAAGCCCGTCATCCGGATGTCTTGCTGGGCGCCGGCCGCCCTGATCCGCGAATCGATTCTTGTACGCTCCTCACCGTCGCCAACGATCAGGAGGTAAGGCCTGGGACGGTCCTGAACGCCAGTGTGGGATTGCAGCTCCCTGATTCTCAGCAGTTCCAGAAACGCCTCGACAAGATCGATACAGCGCTTGCGCGCCAGCAATTTGGATGCGAAGAGAATGATGGGGCGGTCGGCTTCCACTTGCAATTCACGACGCAGGTCTTCACGGGTGGCCGAAGCAGCCTGGCACTGCTGCTGGAAAAAGGCATTGTCCACGGCATAAGGAATGGAGAAGATCGGAATCGTGGCTCCCAGGTGGTGTCGCCAATACTCCGAGTTTCGTTCTCCCACGCTCAGCACCCCAAAAGTAAATCTACGCAGAATGTGGAAGAAGACTTTCTTGAGAGCCAGCTTTGCCCGACCGCGAACGTGGTCGATCAGGGTCGAGTCGGTCCGCAATAGCACGGGAATACCTAGCCTCTTGGCTGCCGTCATTGCCATCCAGGAGTTCAGCGTCGCATACCCATGAATCCACAGCACATCGAACTGACCGGAGCGCAGGCGTTTGAAGATGCCGCGATTCAGTGGGCGAAAAAAAGAAATGAAATCCGCGTCGATCAGGCGCGGAAAAACTTCATGTCGATAGCCTCCCAGCAACGGAACATCCCATTCGATCTTCTGGCCGAAACCCTGGTCACGATAGGCGCGCAGGGAAAAGTCCGATGTATAGAAAACGGTCAGATCCAGACCGGGATGCTGGGCCAGACGACGCAGCAGGGGCGATTGATACTGGATGGGATGACTGAGAAGATAGGCGACTCGCAACATGGATGTACACGTTCTCTCCGGCTGCGTACGCCTTATGGAAGCAGAGGAACCAGGTAAAGCAGGCCGATGGCAATACCGATGCCGCCACCTTTGATAGCTCCCTTGATCGCGCTCGTCGGAACCAGAACAATGTCGTCACTTTGCAGCACCGGATCAGGAGATTTTCCGCGCAATACCTTACCCAGATCGACAGGAATCTCCCGGCGGTTTGCGCCTGTCGTTCGGATGATTCGCGTTTCGCTGCGCAATGCCTGATAGCCGGGATTCCCCGCCAATGTAATTGCCTGAATCAGAGTCATCGGCGTATTGGGTGAGATGGGAAATGCGCCAGCATGTCCGACCGCGCCTTCCACATAAACGACACCTGTTCGCGGAACGATCACCCGGTCGCCAGGGTAGAGCGGTACGTTTTGCTGGACTGCATGAGCGGGATTGGAATCCAGCACGACCAGCAGCGACTGCGTCTCGCCTTTGCGGAGGATGGAGATGCTGTGACTGGCCTCGGGCTTGAGACCTCCGGCTGCCGAGATCGCGTCCAGCAGGCCCATGGGGGCAAAAACCGGAATGGCGCGCGGGGTCATCACTTCCCCCATGACGCCAATGATGTCCACGGCCGAGTCCTCGACCGTGACCAAAACGTCGGGATTCAGGATCATCTGGCGGGCCTGCAGCTTCTGTGCAATGGTCTGCTGCGCCTGCTCGATGGTTGCGTCCGCCAGATGGACCGCGCCCACCAGAGGCAGATCGGCATTGCCGTCCCCCGCGATACGAGTCTTCACCTTATATTCCGAAACGCCGTAGACACTCACGTTGATGAGGTCGCCCGGATGCAGCGTCAAGGGAGAACCCGGGCGCGCTTCAAGAGGCGCGCGCAAAGCCAGGCCCTTGTCCTCCGGATTGGGAGCGTCACGCACCGTCGGTGCCGGGCCAGCGTACTGGGCAGAGGCGGACAAGGTCGCGCCCACGAGCGCCACAAGGATTGCCAGGCGCAGGGAACGTGCGAATGAAAAGGCGTAGTAAGAGTACCGCTCCATCAGGAATCCTCCCGTCGCCAGAAGAATGGCCATTTGCGGCGGCCTTCTCCGGTAGATGGCGGCCGGCCGTTCGAGTAGGAGTAGCGCTGATATCCGTAATAGCCGTAGTAACGCTGCGAGGCAGCATCGACAGCATTGATCACTGTGCCGCCCAGGCGGGTTCCGGCGCGGAGCATAAGATCGCGCGAGCGCCGTACGGAGTGTTTGCTTGCCCGGCCGTAGCGGACGACCAACAGGACAGCGTCGGCATAAGGAGCGAGAATCAAGCCATCCGTTATGGTCAGGATCGGCGGTGAATCGATGATGATGTGGGTAAAGCGATTCCGGCACTCTTTCAGCAGTTCGATCATGGCGTCGGAGGCAATCATCTCGGTTGGAAATGGAGGCACCGGTCCGCTGGGCAGCAGGAAAAGATTCGGCGCCTCGGGAACTGCCTGCAGCGATTCCTCCAGCGAGGTCGAGCCGGAGAGAATTGTAGACAAACCTACTCTGCTGCTGATACCGAACCGGCTGTGGATGGTCGGACGGCGAAGATCGGCGTCGATCAGCAGCACCTTGGCATCGCGGAAGGCGAGGACCGCAGCCAGATTGCTGGCGATGGTGCTTTTGCCTTCTGCCGGGGTGGAACTGGTGATCAGAATGTTCTGCGGCGGCTGCCCCACGCCGGACAGCAGCAGCGAAGTGCGAAGGGAACGAAACGCCTCCGCAAACTGCGAGTTGGGCTGGCCCAGCACGTCCACATTGCGCTGCGCGGCGGAACGCGGATCGTCCGTGATACCGCGCGGAAGCACCTTGCGTGCCCGCGGAATGACAGCCAGAGACGGCAGCTCCGAGATGGTCTCGATGTCATGCACGCTGCGGAGACTGGTATCCAGACTGTCAAAGAAGAACGCCAGAGCTATGCCGCCGAACAGTCCGAACATAACCCCGATCAGCACGCGGGAGCTGCGCCGGATTCCGCTCGCCAGCAACGGGGTACGGGCGAAGTCCACAACGTCGATTTCACTGGACTCCAGACCCGCTTCAATGCCTGCCTCCCTCAAGCGCCGGCGGAGGCCATCGTACAACGCGCGGTTGGAGTCAAACTCGCGCTGCATCAGCACGAACTGGACCATGTCGTCGCGCTTCTTGTAGTTCTTGCCCTCTTCATCCTGCAGCACCTGTCGAGTCATGTCTTCATTGACGGTCGCTGCCCGGTAAGCCAGTCGAGACTGCGCCAGAACGCGGTTCTGCTCCTGGCCGATTGCTTTTTCGTTTTGCTGCATCTCCGCGCGAATCTGTTTCACCGCGGGATAATTCGGCCCGAATTGAGAGACGAGTTGAGCGTATTGCGCCTCCAGGCCGGCTTGCCCATTGCGCAGGGTGGCCAACAACGTTCCCGCTCCCGAACCCAGGACCGAGGGGCTTCCATCAATCAGATCGGGTGCGGTTGAGGTAAGCATGCGATATTGCGCTTCGCGCACAATCCGCTGAATCTTGGCTTCCGCCGCTGCCTTCGACAAATCGTCCAAAGTATCGAGGTTCAGGTTATGCGCCTGATCGCTCAAGCCGAGTACGCCGAGCTTCTTCTGTAACTCGATCAGCTTTCCCTGCGACGTCTCCACAGACTGCTTGAGATCATCGAGTTGCGTCGAAAGCCATTGAGAGACACGCTGCGTAGCCGCATACCGGGTCTGGAAGCTCCGCTCGATATAGTCGTTGATAAGCGTGTTGACGACCCGCGCGGAGAGCTCCGGCGATAAACTGGTAAAGTTGATCGCGATCAGCTCGGTTTTAGGAACGCGCCCGATGGACAGGCCGCCACGCAAAAACCCGATCATCCAGTCCTGTACCGCCGGGTCATTGGGGTCAACATGGGTGACCTTGGATTTTGGACCCAGGAAGATGGGATTGTCTTCAAGCTTGAGTTCTTTGGCGACTTTCAGCAGCAAGGAGTCACTCTGCAGAATCGCCACCTCGGTCTCCAGCCGGGTGCCAAGATCCTGCGGACCGGAGGAGCCATTCCCGATTCGAAACTCATTGGAGGAACCCGGGCGCACCTGGATCGTGCCGCCGGAAACGTAGGTCTTAGGCGTACTGACGGCGCGGATCACACCAAACACTGTGCCGAGAAATACAGCCGCAAGAATGATCCATTTGCGCTTGCGCAGCGTTAGAAGATTTTCTGCGAGCGCATTCCCTTCCTCGTTCGTAACCCATCCGCCGCCGGTCTGAAAGGAGCGCGGCTTGAACTCTACTTGGGCGCCTCCATCTCGGGATGGAAGGATACGCGGGTCTTCAGATGAAGTCATGCGAGGGGGAACCGTTCATTCCTTCGTAAAGTAACGTGGTGCATGGGGATGGTTCGAGAACCCTCGGTGTGAGCAGCGGTTCGCGAGCCCGTTTCGCTGGATGAAGCGATGGATTGTCGCGAGAACGATTAGGTCTAGGATAGGTGGAAGCAGCATGTGCCGTCAATCGGAAAGGGCCAACGAGAAAGGGCGGAGCGAACCGGGTGCCTCCTCTCCGGTGACGTTTAACCGAGGGCGCCTCCATCTCGATTCTGAGAGGTGGGAGTAGCCCGCTCAGGGCCGTAGCTGTCCACGCCCAGTCCTCAGGGTCCCTAGAAGTTCACGCATCACCCGGATTACGGTGGATATACTTCAGCTTCTCCATGCGCTTGCGATCGGTGAATACACTGCAATCGTAGCGCACCCATATCATTTACAGGGGACGTTCGAACAGGTCCCTCGCCGCCGCCGACCCAAGATGCTGCTGGCGTCATGCTTCGATCCAGATGACGATGAATGTCTATGGGCGGCCCATGACGGAAACCAAACACCGGGCAAACAGTCAGGTTGTGGGACTGGTGTTCGGCCTAAACTCGCAGGAATCAGCCATGAATGCTGCTACTGCGACCGTCCAGTAAATTGCAGTCGTTCCTAGAGCAATTTATCTGATGGTGTAGAGTGGTGATGGACAATCTCAGCGCCCACAAGGTCGATGGCGTGCGCGAGAGGATCACGGCGGCCGGCGCAGAACTGCTGTATGCTGTCACGGCGCACCGGAGCCAGGGCAAGACTGCCGATCATGTCATCGTCTCTGCGGACGTGATGAAGCAGGAGCTGTTTTATGTCGCCGCGTCGCGTGGACGCGACGGCATTTCTATCGTCACGTCAGACGTAGAGCGCTTAGGCGAATCGCTGGGCGTTTCGATGGCGCCTCCTTCTGCGATTGAACTGGCAAATGAGCTTTCACAATCGAAGCAGTCGCCTGAGCATCATGCCGAGATGAACCCGAAGCAGGTCAACGAAGCGCTCAAGCATCCGCACGATATTGGGTTTGAGTACGGGATGGGATTGGAACTATAGCCGCGCAGTTCAGGCGCTCAACCCGTTCAAATCAACCGGCACTCATACCGGCAATATGATCTAGGATTTCGCCGCTAAATGTATGCAGGTGCATAATTTCTAATGACTATGAAACCGGCAAAAAAAGCGCCTATGCCGACACCTTCCTGGATGGAGCCAATGCTTCCATCGGACGGAGGCAGAGCACTGGAAGATACTGCTTTCGACCTCATCTCCAGCGCCAATGCACTTGCAGGTCAGATTCATCCCATCGTTACTGAGTCAGTCGGCAACCTGGTCCGTTCGATGAACTGCTACTACTCAAACCTCATCGAGGGGCACGATACGCATCCGCGCGACATCGACCGCGCATTGCATAAAGACTACTCAACTGAACCTCGCAAGAGAGCCTTGCAACTCGAAGCGGTCGCGCACATCGAAGTCCAGAAGGCAATCGACGAAGGCGACGATCCGAAAGACTTTCCGGCTTCATCGACATACGCCATCTGGCTGCACCACGAGTTCTGCCGTCGTCTGCCGGATGAGCTGCTATGGGTGGAAGACCCCGCGACAAAGCGCCGCATACGGCTTACGCCTGGGGCGCTACGCGACAGGGAAGTCGTTGCCGGTCTGCACCTGCCGCCACCGGCTGCCGCGGTCCCTGGGTTTCTTAAACGTTTCGAGCAGGTCTACAGCCCACAGAGCTTATCCAAGGTTCGACAGGTGACCGCCGTAGCGGCTGCACATCATCGCTTCCTCTGGATACATCCTTTTTACGACGGCAACGGTCGCGTTGCGCGATTGATGTCGCACGCTCTGCTGCGTCGCCTTGGGAGTTGGCAATAGCCTCTGGTCTGTGGCGCGGGGTCTGGCGCGGAATGTAGGTGATTACAAATCCTTGCTGATGGCTGCGGATGCTTCGCGCCGTGGCGATCTGGATGGTCGTGGGAATCTTTCGCAGGCGGCTCTTGATAGCTTTTGTGAATTCTTCCTGCGTGTCTCGAACGATCAGGTTTCGTATATGAGCACGATCCTTCAGCCTTCGGAGTTGCTTCGTCGCATGGAAATCTACGTCGAAGACGAGACGCGCGCGGGTCGTCTCCCCAAGGGCAGCTTTCCATTACTGCGTGAGGCTCTCCTTGCCGGTGAGTTTGAGCGCGGGCTGGCTCCCTCGCTTACGGGATACAAGGAGCGGATGGCGCGGACGGTCGTATCGAAGCTGCTGGATGCGGGGCTGCTCGTTTCCCCAAGTCATGTGGCGCGTCTGCGACTCGGATTCCCGCTGCCAGTTGTCGAGCGCTGGTTTCCAGCGTTGTATCCATCAGCTAGCTATCGCTTCTATGCCTAGCTCAATACGATCAGGACTGCTTCCAAACTATTTTTAGCTAGTTTTCCACAGGCGAATCAAGTCCCAAGCGTTCCCAAGAATTCCTTAGAAGACACTGTAACGACAATAAAGGCCTCAGAGTCCGAAAGACCTCTTCCCAAAGGGCTTCGTGAGCATCTGGACAAATCTTCCGCACAGTTTGATCGTGTGTTCAGGAGGCGTACGAGCCATGTCCGATTTCAAGTTTTCAACGGAGCCGTTCCTGGATAGCGATCAAGCCGCCGCTATCCTTCGCATTCACCCCAAGACCCTTCAACGTCTGGCCCGACACGGTCGCGTCATTGGGTACCGTGTCGGCAAGCTTTGGCGATTTCACCGTTCAGACCTTGAGGGCCGGAATGATGGCTTCGTTTCCACACTCGGCTCCGACACTGCCGAGCGGTACGCTTTAAGTACCACTCGGGCCCGCAACTAACAGGAGGTAATCCATGTTTGTTCGGACACGGTTTCAATATGGCAGTCTGCGGCTACGGAAGCGCGAGCGAGGTTCTGACGTGTGGGAGTTTCGTTATTACGAGACCAACCCGGAAGGCAAGCGGATACGACGAAGCATGATCCTTGGGGAACAAGCTCTGTATCGGACTGAGGCCGAAGCACGCAAGGCAACGCAAACGCTTCTCATGCAGCTCAACGAGGAAGCTCCACGCGCTGAAATGGAAGCTCCGACGTTCGGGGCTCTGCTCGATAAATACATCGAGCATGAGTTGCCAGAGCGCTACTCCACCCGGAAATCGCATCTGTCGAATATCCGGGTTCACATCCGCCCGCGTTGGGGAGATTACCCCTTGGACAAGCTGAAACCGATGGCGATGGAGCTGTGGCTGCGCGATCTGCCGCTCGCTCCCAAGTCGAAGGTTCATATACGGAGCCTGATGCACCTGGTCCTGAAGTGTGCGGAGCGATGGGGAGTCATTGAAATTGGCAAGAACCCTGTCACGCTGGTGCGCGTCAAGAACGCGAGCAAGCGACTGAAGCGGCCCCAGATCCTCGAAGTGGCTCAGTTCTTCGAGATGCTCAAGCATCTCGCCGAGCCGTACCGCACGATGGTGATGGTGGCGCAGTGTACGGGACTTCGCATCAGCGAGATTCTGGGCCTGCAATGGGGCGATTTTGATTTTGAAAATTGCTTTGTGCTGGTGCAGCGCAGCGTGGTGGGCGGTAGGGTAGACGAGGTGAAGACGGAATACTCGAAAGACGATGTTCCGCTCGACCTGCGTCTGGAAGAACTGCTGCTTCGGTGGCGGAGCTTCAGCACCTATTCCAAGGATGGGGATTGGGTATTCGCCAATCCACAAACTGGAAAGCCGTATCACCAGGAGAGTCTCAAGAAGCGCCAGCTTCGCAGGGTCGCCGACATCATCGGTCTGCCGGAAGGGATCGGTTGGCACACGTTTCGCCACACCTCTCGCTCATGGCTCGATGAGACCGGCGCTCCGATGAAGGTGCAGCAGGAGTTGATGCGTCATGCCTCTATCCAGACGACGATGAATGTCTACGGAAGAGCGATGACAGACTCGAAGCGCAAAGCCAATAGCCAAGTCGTAGGGCTGGTGTTTGGCGAAACGGTGGACGTGAGAAAGGGGGACTTAAACACTACAGTCCTTCAATGAAGAAGGACTGTTCAGGAGGAGCCATTTCCGATTGGGGGATAATGGGGTCTTGTTTGGGAAATCGAAGTCTGTAAGTGATTGATTTTTTGGTTGCGGGGGTAGGATTTGAACCTACGACCTTTGGGTTATGAGCCCAACGAGCTACCGGGCTGCTCCACCCCGCAAAATGATGATAGCTTGCGGCGGCGGATCGGGTCAAATCTCATTGCTTTTCGACATCAAGATGGACGTAAGGAGCAGTCGTTGAGAATTAAAGAGCAGCGTGCATCAAGCCGAGTAGTTGAGTTTGGAACAGATCCGTTGGCGGCTCAACTACCTCAGGACCCAACCTGCGGGGCGAACCCGGCTATCTGCGCATTCGACACGGTGCATCAGGATGACGCGTTCGATGCCAAGGGCGTCTACTATATATAACAATGTCGTCGATAAGGTACCCCGTGGCAGATCCTCGCCGCTACCAACCCCGTCAGCAATACTGAAACCGCCCCGCGCATGATCATCCTTCGATCGGAACAAACTATCTTCGCCGTCCGGTGGGGCGCTGTAGATCCGAAAGCCGAAATCCCAAGAATTGTCAGTGCGCGAGGGATAATCGGGTTCCGGATTTTTCCCCGGCCGTCTGGGAAGACGGCTGAGGCTGCATGCTGAGCAGAACTTGCAGTAGCTGCCGCTGATGATCTGAAAACTGGCTCTTGTATGCAGGAGAGTTCAAAATAATTTGCCGTTGCTCCTGCGGAAGGGGGACCAGCGTATGGAACGCCTGACGCATCAGGCTCCGCTTTTCCGGTGGCAAATTGCCCACCTCCTGAATCACGTTGCGAATCTTATTCCGTTCCTGCGGAGATAACCGTTCCAGCGCTTCGATGCGATCTAACGTGCGCTGACGCTGTTGCGGAGGCATCGCATTCAGTTGCTGCAGGCGCAGCAGCAATTTCTTCTGCTGTGCGACCGGCAGGCGATCAAAGCCCGGCTCATTGCGCAATGCGCGTTCCTGCTCCTGTGGCGACATGCCCCGGTGCTGCTCAAGCCATTGCCCCAGATGAGGACGGGAAGGCAGCTGATCTGCATGCGCTGCTTTGCCTTCGCTTGGCGGCGCGGCTCCGGTGCTGTTCTCATTCGCAGGCGCGTTTTG
>DASSZI010000199.1:0-5057 GCA_035713565.1 Acidobacteriaceae bacterium
CTGATAATCATCCCCGCCCGGCGCACCACGGAACGCCTCCCATGTTTTGCCGCCATCGGATGACTTCCATGTCACGATGCTGGCGCTATAGACCACATCCGGATTCTTCGGGTCGAAACGCGGCACCGGCACATCTCCGCCACCAATGCGAAGAGCAGGACGCGGATCTGTGGTCGCGATCGTCCACGTTGCTCCGCCGTTCTCGGAGCGGTAGAGATTCACAACGCCTTTGGTCGCGACGGAAGCGATTAGCTTTTTTGTGTCGCTCGGCGCCACGGCCACGTACGCCTGAATGATGCCCTGAGGTAAACCTCCCGCCAACTGCTTCCACGTCGTGCCGCCGTCGGTTGATTTATAAATGCCGCCCCGCGTTCCGTTCCAGGCTGCGTTCTCCCAGGGACCTTCGCGCGCCTCCCAAAGCGCGGCGTACACGGTCTGCGGATGGGCGGGATCAATTTCGACGTCATTCCCACCAATGTTCGGGTCGCTTCCCAAAACCTTCTGAAAGCTGTTGCCGCCATCGAGCGATCGGTAGATGCCTCGTTCTGGATTTGGGCCGTAGGGGTGACCCACGACAGCAACAAAAAGTCGGTCCGGATTGCGGGGATCCACCGACATCATCGATATCTGCTGGCCATCGCGCAATCCCAAATGCTTCCAGGTCTTGCCGGCGTTCACAGATTTGTAGATGCCGTTGCCCACCGACAAATCAGGACGATGCAGACCTTCTCCGCTTCCCACGTACACAATATTCGGATTGGAGGGAGCCACTGCAATCGCGCCAATCGAACTGCTCGATTCCCTGTCGAAAATAGGATTCCATGTTCGCCCGTAATCGTCGGTTTTCCAAACGCCGCCGTTCACCGCACCGATGTAAAAGACATTCGGCTCGCTTGTTACCCCGCAGACCGCACGAGTCCTGCCGCCGCGAAATGGCCCCACGTTCCGCCAGCGCATCATGCGGAGCATTGCGGGATCGATGGACTGCGCGCGTGCGCCCGGACCCAGGCCGCTCCAGCCCGCAGCGGCAACGCAAATCGATGTGACGACCGACAAGAGAGCAGTGTTCGCTCTACCCATATGCAAAACCTCCGGAATTTTATGGAACGAAATCGCCTGGACGAGCCTGAAAGGGCAAATCAAAGGAAAACACCGAACCCTGGCCTACCTGGCTGGTTACGCTGATCTGGCCACCATGAGCTTCGACGATGGCTTTCGCAATAGCCAATCCCATTCCCGTCCCATGCACCTGGTAACGCTGGCCTGTACCGCGATAAAACTTATCGAAGATAAAGCTCCGTTCCAGCATGTCGATGCCCACCCCGTGATCGGCAACACTGACCACCACAGCATCCTTGGTTTGTTCCGCGCTGATGAAAATGGGACTGCCCGTGGAGGAGTACTTCGCCGCATTCTCCAGCAGATGATGAAGCACCTTTTCGGTCATCCGCAAATCAAACAGGACACTCGGCAGATCCTCCGGCAACCGCACCGTCACTGGATGTTCCTGGATGATCTCCTGCGCATTTTGCAGGGATTGATCGACGAGTTCCCGCACAGTATGCAGTTGGCGGTCCAGTTGAACCTCATGAGCATCCAACTGGGCCATCTCGACGGCCTCTCCAATTAACCTGTCCAACCGGCCGCTCTCTTCATCGATAATCGTCAGCAGTTCATCTTTCTGTTCGGGCGAAAGTTCCAACTGCGATCGCAACGTGGTCACCGCACCAGTGATGGAAGTGAGCGGCGTACGCAATTCGTGCGTGACAGAGTCCAGCAACGCACTGCGGATCCGCTCGCTCTCTCGCGCAGCTTCTGTCTTGCCCAACTGCTCGACAGCACCGGCGCGTTCCACGGCGATGGCGACCAGATTTCCTAGAGCCTCCAGGCTTTGCCGGGAAGGACAATTGCCCACCATGGCCAGGGCTCCAATGGGCCGCACGCCCATCATCAGGGGAACCAGACAAATTCCCTTCGCCTCATCTCTCTGGATATCGCGCTGGCTGGAGGCGGAGCGGAGGCTCTCATCGCTGATCTGTTCTCTGCTTCTGCCGGAGTGATAGACGCGTCCACGGCTGTTGACGAGCAGGGCAGTCCCTTCAGTCAAAAAAGTTGCTGTAATCACCCTTGGGATCGAATTCAGCAGATCGAGAATATTGTCGGTGGTCAGCAGTTGCTGGCTGAAGTCGTATAACCTTTCCATCTCCAGCCGCTGCTGCTTGGCCTCATTCGCTTCCTCCCGAACACGCTCAGAGAGCCTGCTGGAAACGATTGCCGTAACCAGAAACGCGCCGAGCGAGACCCAGTTTTGGGGATCGGCTACTGTCAACTTCCCAATCGGAGGAAGAAAAAAAAGATTCAGCGCCAGGGTCGCCAGGACGGAGGTGAAGATGGCGTTCGAGAGCCCCCACCGCGCCGCAACAAAGAAGACATATAACAATAAGGTGAGCGCGACAGTTGTGTGGTTGACCTGCAGCAGAGAAAAATATATCCACACGACGAGCGCTACAATAAACGCCGAAGCTCCATATCGTGCGAATTGATATTTCCGCGGCTGCAGCATCAAGGTGATTTTACCTACACTATTAAAGTATGAGTGCTCAACCTGCACGCGATAATCCCGCAAAGACTCCCGAGCAGTGGCTCGAGAAAGCCGCTCCGGAAAAGACCACTGGCATTCTCAAGTTGTTCCTGGGATATGCGCCAGGTGTGGGCAAGACATTCAACATGCTCAGTGAGGCGATTCGCCGCCGCAAGCGCGGTGAAGACATCATTGTTGGATTTGTTGAAACCCACCGCCGTTCAGGCGTAATGGAACTGGCAGCACAGGTTGAATCCATTCCGACTCGCCGCGTCGAGTACAAGGGCACGTTTTTTGAGGAACTCGACATCGACGCCATTCTGGCGCGCAAACCGGAAGTCGTCATCATCGATGAACTCGCCCACACAAATATACCCGGCAGCAAGCACGAAAAACGCTACGAAGATGTTTTGGAACTGCTGGAAAACAACATCGACGTACTCTCCGCATTGAACGTGCAGCATATTGAAAGCCTGACTCCCACAGTACAAAATATTACCGGCATTACGGTGCGCGAGACAGTGCCGGACTGGGTGCTGGGACGTGCGGATGAAGTCGTGCTCGTGGACGTTACCCCGGAAGCGCTGCAAACACGAATGCGCCGCGGGGATATTTACCCGCACGAACGGATTGAGCGGTCTCTGGCCAATTTCTTCCGCAGGGGAAATCTGCTCGCCCTGCGCGAACTGGCTCTGAAACGCGTGACCCACGCCGTAGACCAGAACCTGGACGCTTACCTGAGGCGCAAGCACATCGGCGACAACTGGGTAGTGCATGAGCGAGTTGCGGTCTGCATCAGCTCCAATCCGGCTTCCCAGCAATTGATTGCCCGTGGCGCACGCATGGCCGAAGGAATGGACGCCGAATTCTTTGTACTGCACGTCGATCTACCCAATGACGGAGATGAGGAAAACCGGAGAAATCTGGCCGCCAACATCCGGTTTGCCGAAAATCTGTCGGCGCGGATTATCCATCTCCAGGGATCGAATGTTTCCAGCACTGTGGCGACTTTTGTTCGCGAAAACCGCATTACGCAAATCATTTTTGGAAGGTCCGCCGTGCATGGCTGGCGAAAATACCTCTATTACATGGCTATCCAGAGGCTGCTCCGGGAAGCACCTCATGTCGACGTTCACATCGTGACTCAGGAGATGCAGTGACTTCTACAACCCTGCGAGAAGCTGCAGAACCGGAACCGCATGAAAAACCGAAAATCCTCATCGTCGATGATGAGCCGCGAATCACTCGCGTTCTTTCGATGGCCTGTACCGCACAGGGCTACAGTGTTAAATCGGCGACTGACGGAGTTGCGGCGCTGGAAGGACTGAAACACTGGGCGGCCGATCTGATCGTGACCGATCTTTCCATGCCTAACCTGGGTGGCGTCGAACTGTGCCGGGCGGTTCGAAAGTTTTCCAATGTTCCGATTCTCGTTTTATCCGTGCGCGATCAGGAAAAGGTAAAGGTGCAGGCGCTCGATGCCGGCGCGGACGATTACATCACGAAGCCATTCCAGATGGACGAAATGCTGGCACGCATCCGTGCGGCGCTGCGCCGCGCCAGCTATACCACTGCCGAGGATAAAAGCGCCCCTGTCGTGATCGGGGACTTCCAGATCGATCCGGCATCTCACCAGGTGTACATGCGTGGCCAGGAGGTGCACCTGACGCCTAAGGAATTCGATCTGCTGCATCTTATGGCGCTCCATCCTGACCGCGTTCTGACACATCGCGTTCTTCTAGCAGCGGTTTGGGGCGGCCAGCATACCGAGCACCACGACGCGCTTCGAGTCCTGATTGCGCAGGTTCGACGCAAGATCGAGCCCAGCGACAAGCCCTTCTATATCGTCACGGAACCTTGGGTTGGATACCGCTTTCTGCCCGAGGGGGCAACTCAGCTTTCGTCCTTATAACTTTTTAACGGACTTCTTATGCACTTTTAATGCGCCAACGTGTGAACTGAGCTTAGTTCGGAATCATCCGAACTGGGCAGGTAATGATGTGGATCACAATTCTTGGTGGAATGGGGTGCATAGCAGGGATGGCGTTTTTATTCTATTGCTATCGTGGATTTGCTGCCGCACAAAGGGCGAATCGTTCTCTCAAACAATCCGTGAGGGTTTTTTCTTTGGATCGTGCGAAAATCATGCTCCATAAAAACGGGAAACCCTTACTGGCGGTGCTGGTACTGGGTATCGCCGCCCCGGCAGCGATGCGGGCGCAAGCGAGTGGACAGCCTTCCGGGAGCCCAAGCGAGAAACAGGCTGGCGCGACAACGGCTCCGCCATCTGCTCCGGCCTCTCCCGCGGCCCCCCTTCCGTCGCCCGCAATGGTAGGGCCGCTCAACTCCGCTCTGCCCCGAACTTTCGATGCAGGGCCTTTCGGTCAACTTGACGTCACTGGCATTCTGAGTGGTTTTGGATATTGGCAGAGTCATCCCAGCACGAGCGATCAGGCCGCCCGCGCGGATGTAAGCA
>DASSZI010000200.1:0-7975 GCA_035713565.1 Acidobacteriaceae bacterium
GAGAACAAAGCCGTCGCGCGCCAGGCGAATCGCTGGCTGCATGACCTGCTGCAGGGAAAGTTTGCCCCATAGTTTTTCCGCCTTCACCATGCCTGCGACGGAGCCGGGAACGCCAACACTTCGATAGCCGATTGTGGAGGCCCCGGGAATTACATTGCCCTGTTTGTCGAGGTACATGTTGGCCGTGGCCGCGCCTGGGGCCTTCTCGCGGTAATCAAGAAAGTGGGCGTCACCATTCTTCAGCCGCACCAGCATGAATCCGCCCCCGCCCAGATTGCCTGCCACGGGATGCACCACCGCCAGCGCAAAGCCGACCGCCACCGCTGCATCGACGGCATTGCCACCCTTTCTAAGAATTTCCACCCCAGCATCCGTGGCGTCATGCTGCACGGTGACGACCATGGCGTGTGGCGCACGAACGGGTTGCTCGTTCTTGTAATCAATGCCTGTTGGCGAGGTCTGGGCGACGGCAGTGGTGACTGAGAAGACAACAAAGCTGAAAAGCACATTTTGAATCAGCAACTTCATGGGCATAGGGTTTTTCCGCTAGCAGAAGTGTACCGCCCCACGCGCAATCCTCCACAGAGGAGCGGAAGGATTGCGAGATGGGGAACACCCTCAGCGACCTTGCCGATTCCTTAAGCTATGGCCAAGGCCTCCTGCCGTTGCAAACGCTAAGGAATTCCTAGCGTCCGGCCCCGGACGCGTGTTTGCGTTGTATAAAGAATCTGTCGAAGTTGAGTCCAGTATTCAAGCGAGGCTTTTCGAGTTCGCAGGCTGACGGTGAAAATGACCAGGATTGGGAGAACGGCTGGAGGTGTTCTGTGCGTCTTCAGCCTTTGGATAGCATCGACTCAAGCGCAGGCCACGGGCAAACGAAACGTCGACTGGCCAATTTATGGCGGCCACTCCTCCGGCGACCACTATTCCGGGCTATCGCAGATCAATCGGGCCAACGTCTCCAGCCTGCGGGTTGCGTGGAAGTTCGATACGGGGGAAACAGGCATCCTTCAGACAAGCCCGATCATGGTCGGCAAAATCCTATATGCGTATACTCCCACGCAAAAGGTTGTCGCGCTGGACGCTGCTTCTGGCAAGCTGCTTTGGAAATTCGACTCAGGAATTGAGGGCAACGCGCCAGCGCGAGGTCTTTCTTATTGGAGTGATGGCAAGGAAAGCCGTTTGTTCGCGGGTGTCATGAACTTTCTGTACGCGCTGGACCCAGCTACTGGAAAGCCTGTGCGGAAATTTGGAGAGAACGGTCGCGTTGATCTGCGAAAGGGACTTGGCCGACCTTACCGATTGCAGGAGATTGCTTTAACCAGCCCCGGGCTCATCTATAAAGACCTGATTATCGTAGGAGGGCGCGTACCCGAAACCCACCCGGCACCGCCAGGAGATATCCGTGCTTTTGATGTACGTACTGGCAAGCTGCGATGGACGTTTCATACGATTCCTCATCCGGGCGAATATGGCTACAGCACCTGGCCGAAGAATGCCTGGACCACTGCCGGATCGGCAAACAACTGGGCGGGGATGACACTCGATGCTCAACACGGAATTGCGTACATTCCCACCGGATCGGCTGTGTTCGATTTTTATGGCGGCGACCGCGTCGGGAACGACCTGTTTGCCGATACGCTGCTGGCACTGGATGCGGAGACTGGAAAACGCATCTGGCACTTCCAGGAGGTTCATCACGATATCTGGGACCGTGATTTGCCGGCTCCGCCCGTGCTGGTTACGGTAACCCATGACGGCGAGCGAGTGGAGGCGGTCGCACAAACGACAAAGCAGGGATATCTTTATCTGCTGAATCGGAAAACGGGCGAGCCGCTGTTCCCCGTGGTAGAACGCAAATACGCTTCCAGTACGGTGCCCGGGGAAGTCAGTTCGCCCACGCAGCCTGCTCCGGTTGCTCCCAAGCCGTTTGCCCGACAGCAATTGACGGAGAACATGTTGACGGAGCGGACTCCTGCCGCGCATGCGTGGGCATTGCAGCAATTTAGAACCTATGTCAGCGCAGGACAGTTTGTCCCGTTCCGGTTGAAGCAGCAGACCGTTGTTTTCCCAGGCTTTGACGGTGGCGCGGAATGGGGAGGTCCCGCTGTGGACCCTGCTACAGGAGTCATCTACATCAACTCGAATGAGATGGCCTGGACAGGAGCATTGGTCCCAAGTAAGCCTGTGCAGCGTCCCGGGGAAGCGATCTATCGCAGCCAGTGCGCAATATGTCATGGAATGGACAGGGCAGGTTCGCCGCCAACATTTCCGTCGCTTGTGAATCTTGGCAGAAGTATGAGCGCACGGCAAGTCGCGGACCGGGTGCGCAAGGGTGGCGGCAGGATGCCTGCGTTCCCGAATTTGAACGACACGCAGGTAGAGGCTTTAGTGAAATACCTCAGGGATGATGGCGGCGATCCTTCCAAGACGGCAGACACGAAGGCAAGCAAGGCGAATGTCACACAATCGTCTTCGAATCAAAACACCTACGAGTTCACTGGATACCATAGATTTGTTGATCCAGAAGGGTATCCTGCGGTCCGGCCTCCGTGGGGAACACTGAACGCGATCGATTTGAATACCGGAAAGTATCTATGGCGAATTCCGCTGGGCGAGTACCCGTCACTGGAGGCAAAAGGGATGGCAGACACCGGCTCAGAGAACTATGGCGGCCCGGTGGTGACTGCCGGTTGCGTTCTCTTTATCGGAGCTACCGTATTCGACAATAAATTCCGGGCATTCGATAGTCATACCGGCAAAATGCTTTGGGAGACAGAGCTCCCGTCAGCCGGAGCGGCCACGCCTATCACGTACATGGTTGATGGGAAGCAGTATGTGGTGATCGCCGCCGGGGGAAGTAAAGAAGACAAAGTTCCTGCTGAAGGAAATTATGTGGCTTTCGCGCTACCTTAAGCTGAAGCCGTCGCGACAGGGGAAAATCGCGTTGGCGTTATGTCAGCCAGACATTAAACAAGGGCCACATGGCCACAAAGGAAGCTCCTCCATCGACATGCCGGCTCCCAGGACTCTTCTATCGTTCGTTTGCATCCTGCTCGCCAGTTACACCCTACAGGCGCAGCAACCTGAATCGCTCCAGCGTACTCTGGAAGCCATTGCCGCCCAGCATCATGGGAAGGTCGCAATGTTCGCAGAGAACCTGAAAACCGGCAGGACTGTCGGAATCCATCCGGATGAGCCAGTACAAACTGCTTCCGTGATCAAGCTGACGATTCTCTATGAAGCGATCGAGCAGGTCCGATCCGGAAAAGTAAGTCTTGCAGACAGGATTGTTCTGCGCAAAGCGGACCAGGTTCCCGGTTCCGGAGTTCTTTCTTTCTTCGACACTCCTGTCACACTCACGCTTAAGGATGCGCTCACGATGATGATCACCATGAGCGATAACACCGCTACGAATCTGGTGATTGATCACATTGGAATCGCCAGCGTCAATCGGCGCATTCAAAAGCTGGGCCTTAAAAATACATATTTGTACAAGAAGATATTCCAGCCTGCCGAAGGGCCTCTGCCAGCCGATCAGAAGCAATTTGGCATTGGCAAAACGACGCCACGTGAGATGGCGAAGGTGATGGAGAAGATTGTGAACTGTGAACTGGCTGAACCAGGTACATCACCTCAGCCGCAGGATCGGCAACTCTGCGGCGTAATGCTCCACATGCTGCGCAATCAGTTCTATCGCTCAGGTATTCCGCGTTATCTTGAGATTGGATACCCTGACGCAGACGCGGCGATCGCCAATAAGACAGGCTCACTCGATGACGTCCGGAACGATGTTGCGGCTGTCGATGCGAAACAAGGGATGCTGATTCTTTCCATCTTCACGTACGACAACAGGGATCAAATCTGGTCCGTTGATGATGAAGGCGATCTTACTATTGCTAAGCTGGCGAGAGCGATCGTGGCAGCCTGGGCACCGGACGGACTGTCCAAGTTCGCCCCGGACGCTCCCTAGCCAACGCAACGCCAGGCTGCAAATCTGAAAAGAACAGTTTCTTAATGCTGAATAGGCGATCAGGCCGTCTTTGTCCTCAGCAACTTGGTGACGCGGCCAGACTGGTTCCAGTCCGAGACATAGACGTTTGCTTCCCGGTCGATATGACATCCGTGAGCAGCGCTGAACAGTGCGGGCGCGATCTCTCGTGGATCCAGATTATAGTTTGCCCACTGCTTCTTTGCGGGATTGTCTCCCAGGAACGAGACCGGTACGTTGTCCCTGTCGAGAATCGTGACTCGGCCTTCCAGCTCAGACACGATTACATAGTCGCCATAGAAACTGACCTGGCACGGACGACGCAGATGAAGCGTAATGTTGCGTACGAATTTCCCATCAAAATCAAAGTGCGTCAGGCGGCGATTCTCCCGGTCGCATACCAGCAGAAGCGGCTGATCATAACGATGATCGACAGCGAGACCATGACAGCAGTTGCATTTGCCATCTTCGGAACCCATTCCGGCAAAGCTCGACCGGTAGTCTCCATTTTTATCGAACCTGAAGATGCGAGAGTCGCCATATCCATTGGCGATATAGATGCTGCCGTCCGGACCAGGAACTGCGGCGGTCAGCCGCCATGCATTGGGCGCTTGAAACCCGGCCGCGGCCGGAGCAGTAATCTTCTGGACGACCGTTCCGTCTGGCTTGATCTTGATGAATAGCCAGTTCTCTTCAGGCGTTCCCTTCTGGACGGTGCAATAGATCAGGTCCTCGCCGTTTTCTTCCGCGAACATCATGGAATGGATTTCAGGATAAGCGTTCGCGATGGTTCGCAGGAGTTTACCGTCGCGGTCGTATACCAGCACGCCCGTACTGCTCTGCGTACTTACGTAGACAAGCCCGGCTTTATCGGTAGCGATCCCGCCGTGAGTTCCGCCATACGTTTCTCCTGCCGGCAATGCACCCCAGTGCGGTGCAACCCTGTATTCCCATTCGCCATTGCCGGTTTGTAGCTGCGGCGGGACTGCGGTGCTCGTCTGGGACGATGACTCGCCGCGAGCACCAGAGCTGAAGAGTGTCGTCATAGCGGTAACTCCTGTTGCAGCGAAGAATTGACGTCGATTCATCCGGCGGCTTTCGGGTGGAGCACTGTTGAAAAGCTTCATGGCGAACTCCTTGCAGACGTTTGCTGAGCGGAAGAACGAGCTGCGGATTGTGCCGGTGTGTTGTAGATGTAGATGTGGTGCAGGTTCGGCATGGACAGCAGTGGCGCAAGCGCACCTTGAGTAACCTTCGTGCCGCTCAAATTGACGTAACTCAATTGCGACAGAGAAGTCAGCTTGGAAAGTCCCTGCCCTGTAACCCCTGTATCTTCCAGATTTAACGAACGCAGGTGCGCAAACTTTTCGAGTGTATTCAAACAGGCGTCGGTCACCTTGGTTCGTCCCAGGTCCACCTCCACAACATAGGGCGCGAACTTCTCGAGCTGAGCGAGCTGGGCGTCGTCGAACTTTCCTGCGGCATCTACGGTATTCAGAATCAGGCCGTCCCCCATCTTTTTCGAGACTGGCGCCAGCCGGACGCCCGCAGACGCATTGATCTGCGAGATCTGCGCCATCAAACCCGTGTAGTCACCCACCTGCGGCAACGCGGCCTGCGTAGGATTTTCCGGGGCCCTGACACCTGAAAGCGATGCTACTACCGGCGATGCTCCCTGCTGGATCCATGCTTTGATCCATGCAATTTCCTCCGGTTTCAACGGTGGCTTGCCTTCTGCCGGCATAAACTTCTTATCCCCGTGCGGAAGTGTGATGCGCCTGAACAAGATACTTCTTTCCGGGTGCCCTGGAATGATCACGGCACCATCATGGCCGCCAGCCATCATCCGGTTGTAGGAGTCCAGTCTCAAGCCGCCTTTTACTTTGGATTCGCCATGGCATGCAACGCATTGAGCGTCGAAGATCGGGTCAATGTGCTTTGCGTAAAAGGAGTCAGGAGCTATCTGCGTTTTTGCCTGTACAAGATTTAAGCCGGGCCACTTTTTCATCGGCGCGGGCATGTACTCGGTGAGATAGTTTTTGCCATGCGTGAGCGATCCCCCCAGATGAGCTGTCCAGGTGAGCAGAAGTAATACGCATCCGAGCAGCACCGGATAGGAAAAAGGCAGTTTTCCAGATGCCCACAACGGTCGAACCAGAAAAGAAACAAGGACTCCGATGGTCAGGTAAAGGCCGCCCCACATATGGTGCGCGACCCCCGCACCCGTGGTGCCGCTTCCATAGGCAAGCAGATAACCGAGCGTAAAGGTGCCCAGGCAGGCGAAGACACTCAACACCAGGACAAGCTCCGCAGCTGCACGCAACTCGGGGCGAAATCTACCACCTGCTTCGAGCAACGGGATCAACAGAATCAAACCAATGGGAAGATGCACCGCCAGGACATGAAATCTGCCGAGAAACTGCTGCCAGTCCGCATGCGGCTTCCCGTTCAGCTTGAAGATCACAGGAACAAGCAGCAGCGTGACAATTGCCAGAGCGGATGCGATCCACACGTAGCGGATCAGCCACTTCTTGGAACCGTAGTTGCTAAGATTCATGATCCGGACGTCTACCACTCCTCAGGCAAGCAGCCCTGTCACTACCTCTGCCGGTGTGGTACCCGTCAGCTTCTGGTCCAGTCCCTGGAATTTGAAAGTCAGCTTGTTGTGGTCGATCCCCAGACAGTGCAGGATCGTCGCATTGAAATCCCGGACAGGCACTGGGTCCTTCACAATGTTGTAGCTGTACTCGTCGGTCTCGCCGTAGGTGATTCCGGGCCGAACGCCGCCACCTGCCATCCAGGTGGTAAAGCAACGCGGGTGGTGGTCGCGTCCGTAGTTTTCCTTGGACAGACCACCCTGGCTGTAAACTGTTCGTCCAAATTCTCCGGCCCAGATCACCAGCGTATCGTCCAGCAGCCCCCGCTGCTTCAGGTCGGTCACCAGGGCATGGCACCCCTGGTCGGTTTCCCGGCAGAGGACAGGCAACATTCCGGTTACATCGGAATGAACATCCCACCCGCGCTTATAGACCTGAACGAATCGAACGTCGCGCTCCGCCATCCGCCGCGCCATCAGGCAATTGTAGGCAAAGGTGCCTGGAATTTTCGCATCTCGGCCGTACAGGTCCCATGTGGACTGCGGCTCATCGCTCATATTGGTAAGCTCAGGCACGGATACCTGCATCCGGTAAGCCATCTCATACTGAGAAATCCTGGAATTGGTTTCAGGATCTCCCAGGGCCTCGTAAGTCTGATGGTTGATCTCGTTCACGGCATCCAGCATTTTGCGGCGCACATCGCGATTGATGCCTTTCGGATCGGTCAAATACAAGACCGGATCTCCCGCCGATCGCAAGCCCACTCCTGCATACTCAGAGGAAAGAAAACCGCTGCTCCACAGGCGAGACGAAACAGGCTGATTGTTCTCTTTTGCGTTTGTCTTGCTCAACAGAACCATGAAGGTGGGCAGATTATCATTCATGCTGCCCAGACCGTAGGAGAGCCATGATCCCAGACATGGTTTTCCCGGATTCATGTTTCCCGTGTTCATGAGCATCGTTGCCGGTTCATGATTGATGGCGTCCGTATTTGTGGATCGAATGATGGCCAGGTCATCCACCATTTGCGCGGTATAGGGCAGCAGATCGCTGACCCATGCACCGGACTTGCCATACTGTTTGAACGCCCAGTGAGACGGAGCGATTGGGAAACGCGATTGGCCCGCTGTCATTCCGGTCAGTTGCTGCGTCCCTCGCACGGAGTCCGGGATGTCCTTGTCATAGAGGGCAGCGAGCTTGGGCTTGTAATCGAGCAGGTCCATCTGCGGCGGCCCACCAGACATGAACAGATAGATGGCCCGCTTGGCTTTGGGAGCGAAGTTCGGCGCCTTTGAAAATTCCGGGGGCATGGCTGAGGTGCTGGCCGCACGCGCATTTCCCGTCAGCATCTTATCGCCGAGCAGAGTCGCCGTCGCAGCCCATCCGA
>DASSZI010000201.1:0-12854 GCA_035713565.1 Acidobacteriaceae bacterium
GGGTTGGCGATGGCGACCATGGATATCATTCAATATGCAGGCGGCTCGCCGGCGAATTTTCTTGATGTCGGTGGAGGCGCCAACCAGGAACAGATTGAAAACGCATTCCGCATTCTGCTCTCCGATAAAAACGTGAAAGCGGTATTTATCAATATTTTCGGCGGCATCTTGCGTGTGGACACACTGGCGCGCGGGGTAGTCGAAGCAGCAAAAAAGATGAATGTGAAAGTGCCGGTGATTTTGCGCCTGGAAGGAACCAATGTCGAGCAGGGACGCGAGATTCTGAAGCAATCCGGGCTGAATTTCCTGATCGGCGAAACCATGAAAGATGCTGCGGAGATCGCGGTGAATGCGGCCAAAGGTTCGCCTGCTACGAAAGCATAAGCGATGAATTCGCGAACCATCTCGGTAACGATCGCGCGGCCTTTGGAAGAGGTCTACGGATTCCTCTCCATTCCAGCGAACTTCAGTCAATGGGCTGCCGGGCTGGGAGACTTGCAGGAGCAGAATCATGAGTGGTTCGTGCAAACACCGCACGGCCGCATGCGGGTCAGGTTTTCCGAACGCAATTCTTTTGGCGTACTCGATCATTTTGTGAAGCCAGAGAACGCTGAGGAAATTTATGTGCCGATGCGGGTGGTGGCAAATGGCGCATCCTCAGAGGTTGTTTTTACTCTTTTCCAGCAACCTTCGATGTCCGATGCAGACTTCGCACGTGATCTTGAACTTGTGCGTACTGACCTCACTTCACTCAAGAAGATTCTGGAATCGACCAGTAATTAAGGATCGGAGATTAGAAGATGTCTGTTTTGGTGGATAAAAATACCCGTCTGATTGTGCAGGGCATCACCGGTAAGGAAGGTACGTTTCACGCCAAGGGCTGCGCCGAATACGGCACGAATGTGGTTGGCGGAGTAACGCCAGGCAAAGGCGGGAGCACGCATGAGGGCTGGCCGGTGTTCGACACCGTACAACAGGCGGTAGAAAAGACTGGCGCAAATGCCACGGTCATCTTTGTGCCGCCGCCGTTCGCCGCGGACGCGATCCTAGAAGCGGAAAACGCCGGATTGCCGCTGATCGTCTGCATTACGGAAGGCATTCCGACGCTCGACATGGTGCGCGTATGGGAGAAGCTAAAGCACTCCAAATCGCGCCTGATTGGCCCCAACTGTCCCGGCGTCATCTCACCCGGCAAATGCAAAATCGGCATCATGCCGGGGCGCATTCACAAGGAAGGTTCTGTCGGTATCGTTTCCCGCTCCGGCACCCTGACGTATGAGGCGGTTTATCAGCTCACGCAGCGCGGTATTGGCCAGTCGACCGCGATTGGCATCGGCGGCGACCCGATCATTGGCACCACGCATGTGGACGGAGTGCGCCTGCTGAATGAGGATCCTGAGACAGAGGCGATTATCCTGATCGGTGAAATCGGCGGAACAGCGGAAGAAGCGGCTGCAGACTACGTCAAGCAGCATGTGAAGAAACCGGTTGTGGGCTTTATCGCTGGACAAACAGCGCCGCCCGGACGCCGCATGGGTCATGCAGGCGCGATCATCTCCGGTGGCCAGGGAACGGCGGCCGACAAGATGATGGCGCTCGAGGCTGCGGGCATCCATGTAGTCCAGTCGCCAGCATTGATCGGGGAGACTCTGGCCCGCGTCATCGGAAAAGCCTGAGCCAACTCGAACGGAATGGGCAGCTCTTCAGCAGAAGGCTTTGAAAATCGTGGCTTTGCCACGCCGATGAGTTTTGGCGAGATTTTCATGCACGCATCGACCAGTATCATCTTTGTCTGACTTACTTTTCAGTACCCAAGGAGAAACTTTGCAACGCACGTTCAGCATTATCAAGCCGGATGCAGTCCGTAAGGGCCAGACGGCAGCCGTCCTCGCCATGATGGAAGCCGCCGGCTTTCGCATTGCCGCTATTAAAAAACTATCGATCAGCAAGCCTCAAGCCGCAGGCTTTTATGCCGTCCACGCCCAGCGCCCGTTCTTTGACTCCCTTACGACGTTTATGTCTTCCGGGCCGGTATTTGTCCTGGTTCTGGAAAAGGAAAATGCCATTGCCGATCTGCGCAAGCTGATGGGCGCCACTAACCCGGCCAATGCGGACGAAGGTACAATTCGCAAAAAGTTTGCAGCCAGCATTGAAGAAAATGCCGTTCACGGGTCGGATGCGGAAGAGACTGCGGCATTCGAAATTGGATACTTTTTTGCGGGATACGAACTCGTCTAGACTCGAATCTTTCGTCCAGCCGGCCTGCGTCCTTCCAAGGGCGCAGGTTTTTCATTTTGCCTGCCGCAGGTGGCTACAGCGCGGAACCGAACGAACCCTGAATCCGTGGTTGGGCTCGCCCAGCGTTCTACGGGTGATCACAATTCTAAAAGGGGGGAGGTCGGGAGAGGTTACGGCCTGGCTGCTCGCAAGAATGTTTGCTTCACGTTGCCAAGCTTAAACGGACAGGAATAAAGGCTCAGGAAATCCAGGGGGGAGAGCCCAAATTCCTGCCCGCTATGTGAGTAGCTTGACACTCTCAAAGGTAACAGTCAAAGCACGGAAGTGCAGCTACTTTGGTCATCTGCGGAACGGGTTACCGAAGTGATGGGATGCTTTGGCGTTCCTGGGCTGGACAGCTGACGTATCCAGCTTGCCGAATCGAAAGATGGGCCCCACGGAGAACGCGAAGTTCTGCTGTGCGGTGCCGCCGTAATGAGTCAACATCAGATCCGGCTGGATGCGTAGGCCAATTCGCGGTGTGTAATTGTAATCGAAACTTCCTCCGATAGCCCCGCCGAACGTCCACTGCGTGGCAAACAGCCCGATGGTCTGCACATTCAGACCTTGAAGATTCGCCGAATCAAACACGCCGTATGCATTGCCAAACAGGGTGTGCGCGGTGGCAGAAAATTTTGTCTTCCGAAGAAACCGGTACTGCGGACCGGCCAAAAAGTAGTACTGCATGATACGCGGGCCCGTGATGTTGTTGCTCTCGTAACAGGTCTGCTCGAACGGCTTACAGGGAGGAGGATTGAATCCGTGTTCCTCATTGGGAAATACACCGGAGGTGCCAATGTACATGCGGGCTGATCCCTGAATACCCCAATGCCAGTTCAGCCAATAGGTTCCGGCAGCATCAAAGCCGCCCATATTGGAGCGCTGAATCAGGGCTGGTCCAGCCAGGAAATTGGTGTAGGCCAAACCGGTGTAGAGGTCCCAGCGGCGGTTGAAATAAACGTCGGGCCCCGAGGGCGGCGGGGTCGGATCATAATTCCCGTTGCTGATGTCGTGCAATTTCGGATTGTTGATGGGGGTATTGCCGCCGCTGTTGCCGCCAGTATTATCGCCACCAGTCTGCGCCAGCCCGACCAGGGTCATACTCATTAGAACCGCGCACAAAGAGACTCCCAGCTTCAGGCGGCGGGCCGCCTGAGGAAGAAAGCAAAACAAATTCATCCTGATCTCCAGCCTTCAGTGTATCGGAAGCCCGGAATTTCGTCTGTGTCGGGAAACGCGAGAAGAGCTGTCAGCTCTACGGTTATTTACGTTGCCGCAGCACTGCTGCAACGTCATGCAGATCTATTTCCGTGTCCACACCAATCGTGTCAAATTCAACCGGCTGGACATGGATGGAAATGCCATTCTCCAGCAGTCGCAATTGCTCCAGCCGCTCAGCAGCTTCCAGTTGGCTGACGGGGAGATTCGGAAAGCGTTCCAGCACGCGCTTTCTGTAGGCGTAAAGGCCGAGATGTTTCCAGTACTGGACACCGGGCTTATCGTCCCGGTTCCAGGGGATAGGCGCGCGCGAAAAATACAATGCTCTGCCCTCATGGTCAACAACGGCTTTCACCGTGTTGGGATTCTGAATTCCATCTGCGGGGCATGGTGTGATGACGGTGGTGACGTGGACGTTCGCCTGCGCGAACGGCCGCAGCAGCGCATGGAAATGCTCTGGACGGAGCAGAGGCTCATCGCCCTGGATGTTGACGAAAATATCTTCATCGCTCAAGGCCCTGGTGTGATGGTTTCCTGCCTGCTCCGCCGTCAGTTGCTGGGCGACGGCATGAACCCGGTCGGTTCCGCTGGCCAGTTCCGCAGAAGTCAAACGGCATTCCCATCCGCGGCCACGAGAAAGCTCCAGAACTTCATGCGAATCTGTCGCGACGAGCAGACGATCAAAGACGCGGGCTGCCGCAGCGGATTCATACACCCAGGCCAGCATCGGCTTGCCCATAATCTCGCGGAGCACCTTGCGCGGCAGGCGAGTAGAGGCAAGCCGCGCTGGAATGACGCCGATGACCTGCGGCTTGAGAGCAGTCGAAGAAGACGACATCGCAAGCCCAGTCTAAACGACTTCCGCTCAGACTTATCTCCTGTGGGCAACATCTGGATACTGCTCGCGATATTGGGCGGTTAGCAACTATGCAGCTCGTTCCCGTCTCGTCCTTCCGAGAATTGCACTCACCCGGAAATCCGGCTGGTCAATTCCTCCGCGCGTAAGGGCCGTTCGAGTTATGCTGAGGCTTTGATGCGGTACAATAAACTATCTTTCCTGCGAACTTGGAGCTTGCTCCGTCGCAGTCCCAGTGCTCCATGTTTCCTGCATGGAGACATCAATTTTCTCCCGTCATGGCGGCGTAGCTCAGATGGTTAGAGCGACGGACTCATAACCCGTAGGTCGGTGGTTCGATCCCACTCGCCGCCACCAAAATCCTGCAATTAAAGGAATCGGCCCGCTTACTTTTGATGTGCATGCTGGGGGTTGCTGGTATGCGGTTGTTTGCCCAGTTCGCGCCAGCTCTTCTCCTTTACATCCACTCCATAGTGTTTGGCTGCGGCCTGGATGTTGGCGAAGGCCTGATCTCGCTCTTCGTCGGAGACGCCTTTCACCTGATCGAAGCGCACGATCGCGTTCCGCACGTGTGAGGCATCAGTCATTGGTTCTTTCTTCTCCCTGGGGAACGCGTAAACGGAATCCGGGAGTTCCTTGCGATCTGCCGTTGAAAGCTTTCCGTGCTCCTCATGATGTTTCCAGGTCGCCTTCATCTCTCCTCCTCGTCAATCGGATTTAGCTGCAGTTCTGAGAGTTGGGATGCCCTGCTTCCAGCGCGGAGATGCACTTCCCTATTCGCGGTTGACCCCTATGGAGGCAAAGCGACGAATCGCATCTAAGGGTACAGGTACTCCACCCGCACAAAGCGACCGGTGCCTGTTCGCATTCCCAACCGAAGAGGACCGACTTTGCCCATTCCTACCCTTCTTCCAGCCTCTTCTATACGGCGGGATGTGAACCCCCGCGGTATTTCCCGACTTGAGCGCGCAACGAACTGGATCGACAACCGCCCCGTTCATGCCTTCTCCCTCCTTACGCTGGGCTACGCCCTTGCAGTTTCGGCACTGTCCTGGGCGAAGCTGCTGTGGCTGGACGAACTGATTACTCTTCATATCGCTCGCCTGGGCAGCGGCCCTGCGATATGGCGGGCCCTGTCGCAAGGCGCTGACCCGAACCCTCCGCTGTTGGATCTACTGGCGCTTGGCTGCCTGCGGCTGTTTGGCAATCATGCGCTCTCACTTCGTCTGCCTGCGATGGCCGGATATTGGATTGGGATGGCGGCGCTGTTCGGCTTTCTGCGGCGTAGGTTGTCCGGCACCTGGTCCCTTGCGGGTGTTGCAATGTCGCTCGCGATGGCTGCCTTCAACTACAGCTATGAGGGCCGCTCGTATGGGCTGCTTTATGGGCTGGCCATGCTGGCTGTTCTTTGCTGGGCCTGGAGTCTGGATCCGTCGCTTTCGACCGGCTGGCGCAATGGCGCGCTTGCCGGGATGGTAATGGCCCTTGCGGCGGGAATTTCTACTAATTATTTCGCGGTGCTTGCGTTTCTGCCTATCGCAGGCGGAGAAATGGCCGGCGGGCTGGAGCTGCTGCGAGCGCGTAAATGGCGGAGCTCCGCAATCCGAGCATCCTTTCATGGGCGCGTGTGGGTCGGCCTGGCACTCGCGGCCGCGCCTCTGCTGGCCTATCGGCACCTCATCCAGCGAGCCATAGCGGAGTTTGCGCCGTACGCGTGGAACAAGGTTTCCCTCGATCAGGTTGCCGACTCCTATATGGAGATGGTCGAAATCATTTTGTATCCCCTGCTGGCTCTCTTTGTTTTCAGTTTCACGGTGCTTGCGTTGTCGCGCTTCTGCTCCCATTGCCGTTCCGCAATGTATCCCCGCTGGCTGGGCCGGCTGGCATCGCAACAGGCTGAATCGAGATTCCGGATTCTACCAACCCACGAAGCGGCAGCGGTCTTCCTGCTGATGACTTACCCGATCCTTGGCTATGTGGTCGCATCCATCCATGGCGGAATGCTTTCACCCCGATTCGTCATCCCGGTGTGTTTTGGGTTTGCGATCGCGGCGACACTTGCCTGCTACCGCATATTCGGCCACTTCCACAGCGCGGGAATCGTGGTGCTTGTCTCCTGCCTGACCTGGTTTGCAGCTCGTGAAGCTGTCATCGGGTATTGGTACATGCAGCAGAAGCATTGTTTTTACAACATCGTTGGCCGAATACCTGCCGCGGAGTATCCCGGCGAGCCCATCGTGATTCCAGATCCGCTGATGGCCCTGACCTTTCGGCATTACGCACCGGCTGAACTGGCCGATCGAGTGGTCTTTCCCGTGGACTTCCCCATCATTCGTCTGTACCGCACCGAGGATTCTCCAGAAGAAAACCTGTGGGCGGGGAGGAAGTCTCTTTACCAGATGCCCATTGTGACGTTGGCCAGTTTCCAGCGATCCGCAGGCAAATATCTCATGCTTGCGAGTGACGACAACTGGATGATCGAGGACCTGCTCCATCACCGGTATCCACTCCAGCGGCTCCCGATCAATACAGGCGCGGCTGCAATTGGAGGATTTACCCCGCTGGCGCACGGCACTCCTGTCTTCTTCACATCCGTGGGGGATGCCTTTCTGAAAAAGACTCCGGGTTTTATTCTGGCACCGGTTCCGTTTTTGCGGACCGATAACTTGCCGAGCGCAAAACTGACTCATGAAAGCGGGCGTCCATTCCGGCAGCCCTGGAGTCCAAGCTTCATGCAATCCCGGTGAAGCTGTACACTTGAAACAGCGACTTTCAAGAAATTTGCGCTGCCCAACGTATGCCCAAAGCCCTTAAGCTCTCTCTTCTTGCCGTTTCAGTCCTGTTGGTTCTATTCGTGTTCCTGGGCGGAATCATGCCAGGCGGCGTGCGCGCCAGCAGCGAGGCGACTGCGTATCAGCAGATTGAAGTTTATAGCGAAGTGCTGCAGCATATCCAGAACGACTACGTTGTCACGCCGAATATCGCCGACGTCACGACGGGATCGCTTCATGGACTGCTGGAGGGTCTTGACCCGGATTCAAGTTATCTGACTCCGGCAGAGTTCAGGACCTACCAGGCACACCAAAATGAGAGCAAGGCGCAAATTGGGGTAGACGTGTCCAAACGCTTTGGCTATGCCACTGTGGTTTCCGTGGTTCCGGGAAGCCCGGCGGACAAGGCTGGCCTGATCGACGGGGACTGGATTGAATCCATCGGCGGGAAAAGCACCCGCGTCATGCCACTGCAGATGATTCAGATGGCACTCAATGGGGATCCGGGTACGTCTGTGAATTTCTCCCTGATCCAACCCACCAGCACCGCTCCCGCAGCTATGACGCTGACCCGCAGCTTGACCGCGTATCCGGCCCTGCATACGGATGAATATGAGAACAGCAGCATTCTTTACCTGAAGCCGTTCGATCTGCAAAAAGAGCGCGTGGATGAACTTTTGACCAAAGTATCCCAGGTCCAGAAGAGCGGGCAGCAAAAGATCCTGCTGGATTTGCGCGACGTCTCCAGCGGAGATATGGATTCGGCAGTCCGGCTGGCAAGTGCTTTTTTGAAGCCAGGGAGTACGATCGCGACCCTGGAGGGTCAAAAATTTCCCCAGCAGATATGGAAGGCGGATGCAAAAAACACTATCTCCGCGGCGGCACCGTTGATTGTGCTGGTCAATCATGGTACAGCCGGTCCGGCGGAGATTGTGGCCGCAGCGTTGAAGGATAACAATCGCGCGCAACTGGTGGGTGACCGGACGTTCGGAATGGGCTCGGTGCAGAAGCAAATTCCTCTTCCCGACGGCGCGGTACTCTTCCTTTCGGTCGCAAAGTATCGTGGCCCCAACGGAAAGGTCATTCAAAAAGAAGCTGTGACTCCGAATGTAATCGTTGCGTCCAATGAAAATTTTGGCGAGGAGTCTGCTGCGCCTGCCCAAGGCGTGAAACCGGCGGTTCCGCGCGGCCCCGCCCCCGGATTGTCGCCGAGCATCGCTCCCGTGACCCCAGGAAAGTCCGGGAACATGCCGCAGAAACCGGCAGCAACGCAGCCGGATCTGCAGTTGCAAAAGGCATTATCTATTCTGAAGCTGCAGAAAGCTGCTGCCTGAGAGCCTCGTACAAAGCCCGCGCACTCTCGCTGCGCGGCACAGGTGTAAATCTCTAGGTATCCTGCAGGGTCTGCGTTTAGGATAGCGGCAGGAAGCAATGCACCAGCTCGATTGAGTGAGGAAACGGGATCCGTGCCAATGAGCCTTGCTCAGCAATTGCCTCTATAGGTTTCGACGACAACCATCAAATCTCGCGCACGATCGCTTCGGACTCTCCCTTGACCCTGACACCGCGAGCGCAACAAGATTCCAGGTTAAGCCGCCGAACGGCCTTCCAGCCACCATCGCCCAGACGGAAGCAAGTGGCGAGTTCGGCTGGCTTCGTCATTCTGGCGATCCTGGCAGCCCTCTTCGGTTGTCTTGCCGGTTTGCTGCTGATCGATACTGTGGATCTGCCGCAGATCGAGGAACTGGAACACTATCGACCGAATGCAACCACCGTTCTATTCGACACCCGGGGCAACGAGATCGGGTCATTCGCGCTGGAGCGGCGCATCGTGATCGGCTACGATGACATCCCTCCCGTGCTGCGCAATGCTGTGATCTCGATCGAGGATAAGAACTTTGAAAGCCACTGGGGGGTGAATCTGTTTCGCGTGGCTGGCGCAGCGTATAAGGATTTGACCTCCAACCGGCGCGCACAGGGTGCCTCCACGTTGACCATGCAACTCGCGAAGAACCTTTTCCTATCGCCCGAGCGGTCCTTCCGCCGAAAACTCCAAGAGGTAATGCTATCCATCCAAATGGAGCGCAATTTCACCAAGGAGCAGATTTTTACTCTGTATGCCAATCAGATTTATCTGGGGCAGGGCGTGTATGGGTTTGAAGCAGGCGCTGAATATTACTTCAGCAAAAAGGCACGGGATCTCACGTTGCCTGAGGCGGCGCTGCTGGCCGCTTTGCCGCGGGGACCTTCCTACTATTCCCCCGTCTCCCATCCCCAGCGGGCGCTGGTCCGGCGCAACCGGGTGCTTAACGCGATGCTGGAGGATGGCGTGATCACCGCCGGGGAGGCGACCGCAGCCAAAGCCACTCCGCTGAACCTGCACATTGAACCGCCGCCGAATACTGTTGCTCCATGGTTTGTGGAGGAAGTTCGCAAAGAGCTCAGCCAGCGCTTCGGATCGGACATGGTCCATCAATCGGGACTGCGAGTTTACACCACGCTGGACACCAAACTGCAGCAGGCCGCGAACCTGGCAGTCTTACGGGGGCTTGCCACGTATGAGCGGCGGCGAGGCTGGCGCGGGAATCTGCTGAACGTCCTTGCCGCAGGCAATTCCGTGGGTGCGTTCCGCCATCCGGACTGGAACGTGGCCGCCGCTCCCGGCAGCTACATCCACGGAGTCGTTACAGAAGTGTTGCCCTATGAAGTCTCCGTGCAGGTAGGCCAGCACCAGACCGTAGCGTTGCCGGCGGAAGGCTGGGCATGGACGAAGTACAAACTTGCGTCCGATTTCCTTAAAACCGGCGACATTGTCTATGTACATATTCTTCCAATCGCAGCTGGAGCAGATGCCTCGACGGGCCCAAAAACCCTCTGGCACGCGGAACTGGAACAAGACTCCGGAGCGCAGGCTTCTCTCATGGCTGTTGATAACTCGAGCGGAGATGTGCTGGCCATGATCGGAGGACGTGATTTCTACATGTCGCAATATAACCGAGCCACCCAATCTCTGCGGCAGACCGGTTCCTCCTTCAAAGCCTACGTTTATACGACCGCCATGCAATCCGGGGAGAAGCCGACCAGTTTGATTCTCGATGCGCCGGTAACATTCCATACGGCTTCCGGTGCCTATTCTCCGCACGACTATGACAACAAATACCAGGGCAACATCACACTCGTGCAGGCGTTCGCCGACTCGCGCAATATCCCCGCCTTGAGGCTTGCGGAGCGATTTGGCATCCGCAACGTAATCGCCACCGCACACCGCTTTGGGGTCACGACCCACATCCCGGCTTTCCTGCCCGTCGCGCTGGGAGCGGCAGAGGTCACGTTATACGAACAGGTGGGTGCCTACAGCAGCTTCCCCAATGACGGAATCCGCCTGACCCCGCATTTTCTTCATAAAGTCACGACGGCGGATGGAGAAGTTTTGTGGGACGATACGCCGGATGTTCATGTCTCCACAGACACGCAATCCGCGCGCTCCATGATGCAACTGTTGGAAGCGGTGGTCCACCATGGCACGGGTGCCGCAGCCAACCAGTTGCAGCATCCCCTTGGAGGAAAAACCGGGACGACAAATAACTTCACCGACGCATGGTTTCTCGGTTTTTCTCCGTCGGTGACTTGCGGCGTTTGGGTGGGCTACGACGATCGCCAGAGTCTGGGCGCAAAAGAGACGGGCGCGCGCGTGGCGCTGCCGGTCTGGACGGACTTCATGCGGACCGCAATTGCCGATCATCCTACGGAACATTTTGCTGGCGAAGAATCGCCCGCTATCCGTTGATCTCAAGAGTGCCTGAGAATAGCAACATGAGCGGAAAACCATCTCGGCTCGTTTGACCGTCAGGATGCGGCTCTCATCGGTTCGCGTTCTGTGTCTCCATTCCCAGACGTCCGGTAAGGCAGGAAGACATGGAAGACGGTGCCGCTTTTCTGCGGATGCGCGGAACTGCGCAGAAAAATGCGTCCTGAATACTTCTCCACAATTTCCGAGGTAACCCAGAGCCCCAGCCCTGTGCCGGTGTCGCCCTTGGTGGTAACGAACGGCTCGAAAACGCGCTTGCGAAGATGTTGAGGGATTCCGGTTCCAGTGTCTGCAACGGAAATGCGCACGCCGTATCTGCGACGCTCCGAATGTTCCCTTGCTGGCCGGGTACGAATTCGCAGGCGGCCTCCGCTACGCATGGCATCCAGTGCGTTGCCTATAAGATTGGCGAACAACTGCCTCAACTCCCCCGCACTGGCGGTCACCGGCGCTCCCCGCCGCAACTCTGTTTCAACCGTGACGTGCCGACCCGACAGCCGTGGACCATACAACTGCAGCACGGATTCCAATACGTCGGCGACGTGGGTGGGCGCATGGGGAGCAGATTCGCGATAGAACTGCAGCGTCTGCTTCGCGATTTCCGTTACTCTCGCCAATTCCTGTTCCGCCAGCCGTCCATACTCGGACAGTTGCGCGTCCGACGCGGAGCTGCGCATCAGATACAGAAGATTGGTGACGGACTCCAAGGGATTATTGATCTCATGCGCGATGGAAGCCGCGAGCCGGCCAGCGACAGCCAGCTTTTCCGATTTGCGCAAAGCTTCTTCCGCATGCTGGTACTGCTCGATCTGGTCTCGAATCTGGTACTGGCGGGCGCGGGCCCGCAGAGCGCTGCGGACGGAGCTGATCAGCGTCTCAGGGCGTGAGGGCCGCTCCAGCAGCAGCACGTTACCCAGGGGTTCGCGTTGAACGCGCCGACGCTGACTCTCCTGCGTTACTTCTCCGGGCATCGTCAGCAGAATAATCGGAATGTCAGACCATGGCGGCTGATTGCGGAGAACCTCCGCGATCTGGAGGATGAGTTGCGAATTGAGAGCTTCTTCCGCAATCACCAGCACACCGGCGGAGTAGATTCGCTGGATTGCTTCCTCCGCTGCAGGCAACGCAATGCACTCGATGGAGCTGCGCTGCAGCAAGGCGCATATCAACTCCGCATCCCGGCCAAGCGGGGCCACCACTACAGCCATTTGACTGCTGTTTGCCCCCGCCTGCGCACTCGCCTGAGTTAACAGATTCACGGTTCCCGCTCCAAATCGAGGGCAGTGCCCGTAAAGCGCGGCACGCCGGTTAAGATTCCCTGAAACTCGTTCAGCGCCGGTCCCACCCGCATGCCGTCTCGGTTGAACTCCAGTTCACGAATCGTGCGCTCGTGCAGGCCAGTCCGCTTCTTCACCACGGAAATTGCCTGCTTGATGTGGCCCTCAAATTCGAAGTAACGGAACAGGACCACGGAATCCGCGAGATAACTGACATCGACGGGACTTTCCATGGAATTCCCCATGAATCCATGCTGCGCCATCGTGAGGATTGCCACAGCACCCTGCTGCCCCAGATAGGACAGCAACTCGTGCAGCTGCAAGGTGAGATATTGCTCATCGGGCATGGCGTTCAAAAAGCCATTCAAGCTGTCGATGATGACCACGGGCGCATTCTTCCGTTCTACGTGCTCTCGCACGCGGCAGACGAATTCTCCAGGAGATAGCTCCGCCGGATCAATCTGCTGGATGAGAATAGATCTGTTTTCGACGAATGGGTAGAGATTCATGCCCATAGCCTTGCAACGAAACAGCAGCGTCTCAGGGGATTCATCGAAGCAAAACATGACTGCGGTTTCCCCGCGCTGGGCAGCGGAGAACGCATATTGCGCCGCTACAGTCGATTTTCCGCAACCTGCCGGGCCCAT
>DASSZI010000202.1:0-11220 GCA_035713565.1 Acidobacteriaceae bacterium
TCCGCCCGGCGCTGCATCACGACTTCCACCTGGGACCAGGCAGATTTGACCTGTTCGTTCTTCGCCACCATCTGGTTACGCGCGCTGACGTAACTGCCGAACACCAGCACGCCAACCGCAGCCAAGACCAGCAGTACTACCAGTACAACCGTTCCCGTTCGTCTCATCTCTCTCCTTTACCTCAATGCTTTCCTGCCTTCAAACCATACCATTTAGCCGCGCCCTCTCCCGTTCACCAGCTTCCAGATGCTCCGCCCCCACCAGAACTTCCCCCGCCAAACCCACCGAAACCGCCATCGCCATCGCCACCACCACCTCCAAAGCCGCCCCCTCGCCCGCCTCCACCCCCCAGAAGGTTCCCCAGAATAGTCCCTAGCAGGAAACCTGCCCAGCCGCTGGAGCCGGACCGCATCAGCGAAATGAACGCGAAAATGGCAAACAGCGCAAGCAGCAGGTCGCGAACTCCACGCACGGGATCGGACCGCTGCGGCGCGTAATTCTGAACGGGCGAGTGCAGGGTGACACCAGCATCCTGTGCGATCACTTGCGAGGCGTCACGCACCCCAAGCGAGACCGCAGCATCATAGTCTCCCTGGCGAAGGTACGGCACCATCTCGCGTCCGATCGTTCCCACCTTGCCGTCCGGCAAAATACCTTCCAGGCCATAACCAACTTCAAAGCGATACTTATGGTCATCCGTGGCCACCAGCAGGAGCAGTCCTCGATCCGTGCCCTTGGGTCCAACTTTCCACTTTTCTTCCAGACGCACGGCGAAGTCGTCAATGCTGTCGTCCCCTGTGGTGTGGATGGTGATGACCGCAATCTGCGCGTGGGCCTGCCGGTCAACCTCTGTGCACAGCGTCTCCAGTTGGTTGCGCGTGACGGTAGAAAGCACACCTGCGAAATCGTTCACGTATCCGGTGGGCCTCAGATCTCGAACCCGCTCTGCAGGCGCCGAGGGCACAAGCAGCAGCGGAATCGCGCAAAACAACACGGACGCAAATGCGCGTTTGAGAATCGTAGCTGGTTGCAGCAGAACCGGAAGACGCAGGAATCTCATGCTGCCCTGATTGTAAGGCCACGCCGCAGGGCGCGTTTTGGCAAGGACCACCGGCGACCTGGATGGGTTGGACTATGGGTCAATGCGATCAGGCGTCTCTGCTGGCAAGCTCAGGGAGGGGGAGAACCCCGAGCTGCGCGCAGCGATCCTGCTATTGGAGCTTAAAGTTCTCGCTCTGCGCAATTTGGGCGAGTTGTTGGGCGCGGCTTTCCGCAGTCGTTCGCAATTGCGCGGTCATCCCCTGCATGTTCGGGGCGTTGAGCGTTTCGGCAGCAGCACTCGCGGTCTGCTGGTCGCTCTTGATGTAACCATCCATCTGACTGATGTAACTGGCGTCAAACTGTGTGCCAGTCTGCTTTTTCATCTTCTTCATCATGTCTTTTGTCTGGCTGGGGAGACTATCCGGCACCATCATGTTCGCGCTGGAAGCGGCATTCGCGAGTGTATTTCCGATCCGGTGATTGTCGGAGATCACCTGCTGTGCAAACCTTTTCACATTATCGCTGGTGCTCTGCTTGAGTGCCACTTTGCTCAGCTCCGCCTCTGCTTTGATGTTGCGGCGCATCGTTCCCAGAAAATTGCGCTCCGCCTGGGCTTCGGGATTGTTTTGCTGACCCATGGCAGCGCCTCCCGGCATGCCCGGAGTGTTCATGCCAGGCTGCGGCTGCCCGCCACCCATCCCTGCCTGCGGGCTTCCGCCCATTCCACCCATATGCTGCGCGGGCAGCGAGGCAGGGCAGGTCAGTAGCAGCGCGCCGGCCAGCACCAGAACTGCGTGCAAGTTTCGATTGCTGTGCTTCATTGAGGACCCTCCATTGCTTCGTAATCTGAAACTGCCATAAGTTTCGCGTGGCTTTACCTTTATTTAGACGCCGCCCGAATTGACTTGGTCTCCTGGCCGGGGAAAGAGCTGCCGCAGTAATGTATCTTGAAATTCAGTGCCGCAGCCGCCCGCCGTCCTCGAAGCGATTGCCCTTTCACGCACGGTGGAAAACGTGCGGGAGGGCCCTAAATCCTTGCTGCGGAATATCGACCTTCGTCTGGAGCAGGGGCAGGTGCTCGCCGTCATTGGCCCGAGCGGCGCGGGTAAAAGCACCTTGTTGCGCCTGCTGAATAGACTGGATGAGCCGACGTCCGGACAGCTTCTGCTCCAGGGCAAAGATTTCCGTGAGCTCGAACCTGCTCAGCTTCGGCGACGAATCGGGATGGTCATGCAGCGCGCATATCTGTTTCCTGGAACCGTGGGTTCCAACATCGCTTATGGACCCGCGCAACATGGCGTGTCCCTGGATCATGACCAGGTGGAGGCGCTGCTCGAACATGTCGGAATGAGCGGATACGCGGAACGCGATGCCGCAACCCTTTCCGGCGGGGAGGCGCAGCGCATCTCCATTGCGCGCGCCCTGGCCAACCACCCCGAAGTGCTGCTGCTTGATGAACCGACTTCCGCGCTGGATGACACCTCCAAGGCCGGTGTCGAACGCCTGCTCGCCACGATTGTGCGCGAGCGCGAAACCACTTGTGTTTGGGTGACGCATGATCTGGGGCAAACCCGCCGTGTCGCCGATCTGGTGTTGAGCATGCGCGACGGACAGACCGTTGCGATTGGTCCTCCCGCGCAGGTGTTGGATGCTTAAACTCCTGTTCCACACCCAGGTCAGTCTCGGATTGGCACAGGCCGCAGTCGTCGCCCTGGTAACCATAATCGTGGCGCAGCTCGCGGCCCGTCGCGGCGCGCTGATCGGGCGCGAAGTGCCCTTTGCCCTTCTGCGCGGACTGCTGCAGATTCTGGCGGTTGGGGCTTTGCTGGCACTTCTCATGCGCGGTCCATGGTGGACCTCAATTCCCATGCTGGCCGCCATGATCTTGGCTGCAGGTACCATCATCCGCCAGCGCGTACCGGAGCTGCCCGGCGCCTACAGTATTTCCCTGCTCTGCATGTGTGCGGGCGCGGGCGGCGTCATCGCCTTTATGGCGATCTTGGGAATTGTGGAGCCCCGGGTCACTATGCTGATACCGGTAGGCAGCATGGTCATTGCCAACAACATGAACATTCAGGCGCTCTTTCTGAACCGCTTCTTAGGCGAAGTGCGCGCCCACCGTGGCGAAATTGAATCCGCTCTGGCGCTGGGCGCGAAACCCGGAAGTGCCGTCGCGCCTTACCTGCGCGCGTCCTTTGATGCCAGTCTGATTCCCGCCGCGAACAACGTGCGGTCCCTCGGCATTGTGTGGATTCCCGGAATCATGGCCGGAATGGTGCTGTCCGGGTCTTCGCCCGTTTATGCGGCTCTCTACCAGTTTGTGGTGCTCGGCATGATCTTTACCGCCGGGGGTGTCAGTTGCATGGTCGCCACGCACCTCGTTCCGCGGCGCATCTTCACCCCGCACCAGCAGCTACGAGCGCTCACTCCCTAAATCTCTGCGCAAAATCGATCCAGACCTACTTCTTGTCATTCGGGCCGGGCTCTTCCACGCCATACACCAGGAAGGGTGCATCCTCGGCATAGCTATGCTCCACGCCCGGACCTTTCAGACCGAAGACCACATCATATTCTCCATTGGCCAGCTTCAGACTAGGGTTGTCCAGTGGGAACGCCGTCGTTCCGACGAGGCTGCCGTCCGACGCAGTCAGCCAGTGGACAGGCTGTTCTGCCAGCTTGGATCCCTTCGCATCGATGATCGTGAACGTGCCCTTCCACGCCTTGGAGGGCTTGTCGGCAAGCTTGGCGATCGGGGTGACGCGCACCAGGGTCCACACCACATCTTCCGGCGAATAGTAGTGACTGGGATCCGGCTGCAGATCGCAATTTCCCGCGCGCAGGTAATCCACTCCGGCCGATTTCCCATGGGGGCCCTGCGGGGGAGGCGCAAACGTACAGCTTTTTCCAATAACCAGCGAACTGATCATCACGTTTTCATTTCCGGTGGGTTCCACCGTAAAAGGAGCCGAAGTGGCAGCCCCGATTTTCTGCGCAGGGTCAATCGCGCCCACCCGCAGCATGTAGGCGCCGGGTATTACTTCGAATGCGGTATTCCAGATTGGTTCGGAGGTCGACCAATCCAAACGCCCGACCGTCGTGTTCACCATGAATCCACTGCTCGTCTGCTGCAACTGCAGGCCCGCAACGAGGGTTGGCGGCGGCGGCGTTTTGCCCGACCAGAAAAACCCGGTGCTCATGTATTGCGTACCGCTTCTGCCGTCCGGATGAGGGAAATACTCCAGCTGCGTGGCCAGCTCCAGCGGCGAGGAGTCCACCGGAGGAGGGTTCTTCAGCACCTCGCGCAATTTCGGGGGCGCCTTCGCCATCTCCTGGAGCTGCCGGAGGCTCGGTGCAATGTAATACGGCGGCATGCTCAAAATCATTTTGGGCCGACGCGCAGTTACCGACACGGCGTGCGGCTGGCCGTCCATCTGGCTCTGCTGCAGATGAATGTCCAGATCGTAAGCCCCCATCCCGTCCTGCTGAATCTCATGAATCGTGTCACTGACCAGATTAGAAATCCATCCCTCCAGGTGGTCGTTACGGGTGAGCAGCATCCAAGGTCCAAAACCGAGCGTGTAGTAATAGGGAAATAGCCCGCGCAGACGTCCGATCTCCTGAAAACTCTCCGCCGCATAGATCACGGCACCGGCATCCCGTGCAGCGGTCCCGACATCGTGCGCTTCAAAGTTCTCATAGACGAGCTGCATTCCGTTGTAAACTTCTTCGTGGAAAATGTCGCCCAGGGTCAGGACAACCCGCCGCCCCGGCAATTCGCGCATACTCGCAATTGCCAGCGAAGCAGTCAGGCGCCAGCTATCCAGATCGGTGTCCGCAGGATTCTCCCGTTCAATTCTCTGCAGATCGGCAATTACCGTCTTCATGTCGCGGGTGTACGGCGTCTGGTCGCCCCCATCATCCAGAATGGAGATGTTCCAGCCCAGGTTCGGCATTGTGCTCAGGTCCCGGATGGCGTCGTCGATTCCGTCTTTGCGATACTGCGGGCCATCGAACGGAATAATGATCAGCATGTTGGGCCGGTCTTCCGGCTGGCCGGTCGCCGGATTGATGGTCTGGTCCCACGGGCGGGAAAGCTGGAATGGTTCGGGTTTACCGTTCACGTCGAGTTGCAGATCGGATGCTTTCAGATCGCGGACAGGAAGCGCAGTGTCATGGCCGATCGCGATCAATGGAATACGGACAGTCTGAGCATCCTGGATCATCTTCGAAGCGGACGGCGACGTCGTATTTGCGGCGGGCGGCGGCGTGCTCGGTTGGGTGACAGCAGGTGTCGCAACCTGCCCGCCTGCAATCCCACAGCTCAAAATCGCGCCCATGATTCCGGTTCGCCAGATGCTCTTGCTCACGCGCATAGTCTCCTCGGCTTACTTTACCCCAGTCCCTCGCTCGGCATTCCTCCTGAGGTTCGCTTCATCAAAAGGAACAGCCGCACTTTCCGGGCTGCAGTTTCCGTTTTTGCTGCCGCACCCTATATTGGATGTTGAAACCCACGATGCCAACTTCCATGAAAAATAAGCCGCCTGTCGCTCGCCAGGAACCCCGTTCCGTCACTCACCATGGTCACACTCTGCACGACGACTACGCCTGGTTACGGGAGAAAGATTCCAGCGACACGCTCACCTACTTGGAGGCGGAAAATCAATATACGTCCGCGATCATGGAACCGGCACAGCCGTTGATAGATCGCGTCTACTCGGAAATGCTCAGCCACATTCAGCAGACGGACGCCTCGGTCCCCTACCGGGAAGGAAAGTTCGACTACTATTCGCGCACGCTGGAGGGGCAGCAATATCCAATTTTCTGTCGCGTGCCAGCGGAAAAGGGGGCCGGCCGGCGACCGCTTCCACCGTTAGACGGCTATCCCGACGAAGAGGTGCTCCTTGATGGAAATGTGCTGGCGAAAGACCAGCCGTTCCTCTCGATCGGGGCCTCCATTGTCACGGACGATGGAAAATGGCTTGCCTACTCGACGGACAACACCGGCTTTCGGCAATACACGCTGCACGTCAAGAATCTCGCCTCTGGCTATACCATGCAATCCTTGGCGGAACGAGTCGGTTCCGTCACCTGGGCGGCAGACAACCGGACGCTGTTCTATAGCGTGGAAGACGAAGAGACCAAACGCCCATACCGGATCGAGCGGCGAACACTGGATCTGGCCGAAAGCGGATTTTCCGCGCCGGAGCTCGCATGGGAGGATCCGGATGATCGCTTCAACGTGGGCGTGGGGCGCACGCGCGATGGCAAGTTTCTCCTGTTTGAATCTGCGAGCCACACCACCAGCGAGCAGTGGCTGTTGGATGCAGGCGATCCTGCACAACAGCCCCGTTGTATTGAGCCGCGCCGCGACAATATCGAATACTACGCGGATCATCGTGAAGGCGTGCTCTTCATCCGCGTAAACGATGCCGGGCGCAATTTCCGCCTGGTCACTACCCCCGTTACAACGCCGGGTCGCGCACATTGGCAGCAGTTACTGCCGCACCGGGAAGAGGTAATGCTGGAAGACATCGACCTGTTCCGCGACTTCTTCGTCGCGTGCGAACGCTCCGGAGGATTACCGCGACTGCGCATCTACGACTTTTCTCGCCAGAGCGAAATGGCAACCTCTTCGCGCGAGATCTCGTTCCCTGAACCGGCGTATACGGCAACTCCGGGCACCAACCGCGAATTCGACACCGCCACCTACCGGTATGGATATACCTCGTTAGTGACCCCGAGTTCGGTCTTCCAGTACGAAATCAAAACCGGTCATAGCACGCTGCTCAAGCAGGTCGAGATTCCCGGCGGGTTCGATGCCTCTCTTTATGCATCGGAACGAGTTTTCGCAACCGCGATGGACGGAGCTTCCATCCCAATCTCCCTCGTCTACCGAAAGGACGCATTTCATCCCGGCAAGAACCCGCTCTATCTGTACGCCTATGGATCCTACGGATATTCGCTGCCGATCGGCTTCAATGCAAGTCGGCTCAGCCTGCTGGATCGCGGGCTCGTACTGGCGTACGCGCACATTCGTGGCGGCGGAGAAATGGGCAAGCCATGGCATGATGCGGGCAGAATGATGCTGAAACAGAACACCTTCACCGACTTTATCGTCTCTGCCGAGTACCTGACGGGCGCAGGATACGGCGACCGGGACCGCATCGCGATTGAAGGCGGAAGCGCGGGCGGTCTGCTGATGGGCGCGGTCGCCAACATGCGGCCCGATCTGTTCCGCGTGATCATTTCGCACGTGCCGTTTGTCGACGTCATGAATACCATGCTGGATGCGAGCCTGCCGCTGACTGTGCCGGAGTACGAGGAATGGGGAAACCCTAACGAGCAGGCCGCTTTCGAGTACATGCGTGCCTACTCGCCCTACGACAACGTGACCGCCACCGACTATCCGGCAATGCTCGTTAAAACGTCGCTCTACGACAGCCAGGTAATGTACTGGGAACCAGCCAAGTACGTGGCGAAATTGCGCGCCCTGAAGACCGGGGACAATGTGCTGCTGTTGCACACCAATATGCAGGCAGGTCATGGCGGCGCATCCGGGCGCTACGATTATCTAAAGGAAATTGCTTTCGATTATGCATTTCTGCTTTGGCAACTTGGCGTGGAGAAAGTGTGAATGCCGTACCGCCTGTTCAGGACCGGGTGCCGCTTTCGTCCAAGTCTGCAGACAGAGAGCCTAGCCGCGGAGCGCCTGTGAGAAGCTGAGCTCCTTATTTCTGGCTTCCTGCTGATTTTCTTCCTCCGGGATGGTGTCACCTTCGCCCGGCGCAAGAAAAAGATTTGCCTGCAATCCGTGCTGCCGTGTGTAGAGATCCCAGTAGCGGCCATTCTGCGCATACAGCTCGTCGTGCGTTCCGCGCTCCACGATTCTGCCATCTTCCACCACCAGAATCTGCTCTGCGCGACGAATCGTCGAAAGCCGGTGCGCAATGACGAATGTCGTGCGCCCGCGCATCAGGTACGAGAGACCCTCCTGGATCATCGCTTCGCTTTCAGAATCCAGGCTGGACGTTGCCTCATCCAGAATCAGGATGCGCGGATCGGCGAGAATGGCGCGTGCAATGGAAATGCGCTGGCGTTGGCCTCCCGAGAGTTTCACGCCACGCTCGCCCACGATAGTCCCATACCCTTCGGGGAATTTCTCCGCGAACTCATCCACGCGAGCGATTCTGCAGGCTTCAAGTACCTGCTCTTCCGTGGCCAGAGGCCGTGAAAATCGCACGTTCTCTTGGATCGTCCCGTCGAACAGAAAGGACTCCTGTAGCACCACGCCCAATTGCGTTCGGTAGTCGCTCAGACGCACCGTCGCCAGATCAACGTGATCGATCAGCACGCGGCCACTGTCCGGCTTGTGAAACGCACAGAGCAGGCTGATAATGGTCGACTTGCCTGATCCTGATGGGCCGACCAGGGCAGTCACCGTACCGGGCGCCGCCGCAAGCGAGACGCCGTGTAGCACCGGCTTGCCCGGCTCATACGCAAAGACCACGTCCTCAAATTCCACTTCGCCGTGGATCGGGCCCAGCGGAACGGTACGTTGCGGATCCTGCTCTTCATCTTTTTCGTTCAGGATTTCGCTGGTTCGATCCAGTCCCGCGATCGCTTCGGTCAACTGCGTTCCGATGGCAACGATCTGCACCACCGGCGCAATCATGTACGCGAGAATCAGCGTGTAGGAGAAATATCCGCCCAGAGTCAGCTTGTGGGCCAGCACCAGCCGCGCGCCGAAGAACATGACGAGCGCGCCCACTGCTCCCAGAACCACCGTGGAAGCTAGCCCCATAAACGACTGCGCCGTCAGCGTCCGGATCACATTTTCCAGCAGGCGCTGCACACCCCCGGCGAACACCTGCGCCTCGCGTTCTTCCGCGTGATATCCCTTCACCACGCGCACCCCGCCCAGCGACTCCGTCAGTCTTCCGGTCACGTCCGCGTTGATGCGCGAGCGCTCACGGAAGATGGGCCGGATGGTCGTGAACGCCAGTTGCAGAATGACACTGAAAACCACGACCACGCCGAAGGCCAGCAGCGTCATGACCGCGCTGATGTGCAGCAGGTAAAGGAAGGCGATCAAGGCCGTCAGCAATCCGCCAAGAAAATCTACAAGGCCCGTGCCGATCAGGTTGCGCACGCCTTCAACATCGCTCATGATGCGCGCCACCAGCGTGCCCGAGCGATTGGCGTCATAGAACGCGACCGGTAAGCGGCCGATGTGCTGCTGGACTTTCACGCGCAGTTCAGCGATCAGCCGCTGCGCGGCTTTCGACAGGAGCTGAGTAAGTGCAAACGAAGTGATGCCCTGGATAACCGTCGCAAGAATCACGGCCCCTACAATCCACGGCAGCAGACCCACATTGTGTTTCCCGATGACTCTATCAATCAGGTACTTCGTCGAGGCGGGAAGCACAAAACCCGAGACACGGTTAATCGCCATCAGCAACAGGCCGAGCGCCAGAATCCACCGCCGCGGCTTTACGAGCGCCCATATCTCAGGCAGTACTTTCCTTAATTCCGGCTTCTTTTTGCTCTCCGGCCTGTCGGCAGACGAACGCCCACCGGCGGACTCAGACCTTCGTCCGCCGCGCGTTCCACCTACCCATGCTGGTCGTATGGCCATAGCTGTTCTTACACCGGCGAAGCGCCTTCTAAGCTCGTGCGCGTCGCGCAGCAATGAAGGAGCGAACGCATAGCAGGACATACACCAGGCAAATCCCTGCCATTGCCAGTTCCTCCTCCATCGCTACAGGCCGTAGGACATTACCTCCGCGAAACTTCGTCAACAGGTCTCCGGCCGCGCGCACGCCAGGGAAAACAAACCCGACCAGGCCAACTGTCACGGCAATGTGCATGAACAACATGCGCCGTCTGCTGTTCTCGGTGTTTGCTAGGGCCCCGAGCACTCCAAGAAGCACGCCGAAATAGGCCGGAATCAGAGCCGTGGGAGCCTTGCTCCCGGTGTCGAAGAATACCGCCACTCCCAATACAATCAATACTCCAGCGAACCCGATGGTAAGTTTTGCCACGTTACAAACCTCCTTCAGTACCGGCATGTTCAGCATAGCCCTCCGGCCACAGCGCGGTCATAATTTCCCGGACAATAGCTGGAACATTTTTTGTAACGGAAATCTCGAGCGCCCCGTGCGGCGGCTCCAGGGTATCAATCTGGCTACGCAGCAACGAGGCGGGCATGTAATGTCCTTTGCGCGCCTCGAGGCGGCTATAAATGAGCGATGCGGGCCCCTGCAGAAGGATGAACTGCACCGCACCTGGCGCGGTTCCTTGAACCAGTTCCGCGCGGTAAGACTCCCTCAAAGCTGAACACGCGAGCACGGCGGTTTTCCCCGCCTCCAGCCATTCCGTAATCTGGTCATGCAGACTGCGCAGCCATGGCGCGCGGTCTGCACCGTCAAGAGGTATGCCGGCGTGCATCTTGGCGCGGTTCGCAGCGGAATGAAAATCGTCCGCGTCGGCAAACTCACAGTGGAGCGCATCCGCCAGAGCGCGGCCCACAGTGGTCTTGCCGCTTCCGGTCACTCCCATCAGAATGAGGACCATTCCTAATTCTTAGCTCCCGGAACCGAAACTCGCGGCGCAAGCGCCTGCTCTACATTGCCGAGTAATTGCTGAGGTGTCCAGGTGTTCGTGGGGTACCAGTCGCGGATTTTTCCATCCGTCCCGATCACCGCTGTCGACAAGGAGTGCTGGATCACTTTGCCATTTGTGGAGGTCACGCCCATATCGAACCACTGCAATACAGATGCAAGCTGCTTCTGCTTCGGTGCAGCAAAATCCCAGTGCTGGAAATTTTCTTTTATATACCGCCCCGTATAAGCTCCGCCATACCTGCGTAGCACGGCCGGCGTATCGTAGCCTGGGTCGAACGACACGCTCAGCAGATGTGTTTTGGCGTACAGACCAGGATCGGCAGCCAATAGCCGGTCCAGCGCTGCGAAATTGCGGCTCATTAGGGGGCAGTACTGAGATGAGGCGCAGCGCGTGTAGATAAACGTCAGCACAAGTGCCTTTCCGCGAAACTGGCGTATGTCGATCCTATGACCGCTCTGGTTCAGGAATTGAAAATCCGGGACAGCGTCACCTGGCTGGGGCACGTGATATTGCACATCCGGCTTCCGGTTCAGCTCCGCCTGTCTGGTCACGACC
>DASSZI010000203.1:0-4449 GCA_035713565.1 Acidobacteriaceae bacterium
GTTTGATCGATCTTCAGGTACAGGGTCTGGGCCAACAGTTTTGCACGTTTTTGCAGGTCCGCAGGGTCCGTGGCGACGATCGCCTTGACTGCTCCAATATATGCATCCAGTCGAGAGCGGGTCAGATCAGCGGCATAAAGGTCCTCGGCCGCCCGCACGAAGACGCCAGGCCGGGCGCGCACGGCAGTCCGCAGCGTGGAAAAACCGCCTGCCGTCTCCGGCGCCCAGAATAACAGCGCTTCCATTGCGCCTGCGGGCACGGGAACCTCCACGCCGTCCTTGCGGACGTGCGCGTGCCATGTCTCCACCTTGGTAAACCAGTTTGCCGGCGGAGGGTTGATAGGACCGCGCAAGAAGACCGGAATCAGCAGGTAATGAACGGATTCGTTCTCCGGCATTTCCGGATGCAGCCACATTTTGTCGCCGGGCTGCAGGTTCGGCACCTGGGAAACTGGTAGAGTTTTGCCGGCGCGAGTGATCCTGATTTCCAGTCGCGGGCCAGCAAGATCAAAGGGCGAAGCCGCCGCTGCAACCAGAGGAAGCGCGCTGAATAGCACGCCTACGATGAAGACCCTCAGCATCCAATGGGCTCGCGATTCCATACCCGTATTCTATGGAATGCCGCCAAATCTTCATCCTCTTTTCTCGTCCGAACTGGGTCATGTTCCTTCTACCTAACGGGAAACCTCGGCACTGAGAGTCCCAACATGTTGTCCCGCTCCTAGAGAATTCGGCGGAAAGCAGCCTTCGCAGCTAGAATGATGCGGGGCCTCTCTGGGTATGGAACGAGTTGAGGAGCAAGAGCTGTTGGACTACGACCATTGGTCGCCTGAGGAGGTGGCCTGTGCGCTCGCGGCGATTCGGCGGGTAAATCTGCTCTATGGCGGTAACCGCATGCACAAGCGCCTTTTTCAGCGCGTGGCGGAGAGAATCTCGAGCAAAAAGCTCGACGTTCTGGAGGTTGCTTCCGGATATGCCGACGTATTGCAGGCGGCCTCCATAATGCTGCAGAAAAAGGGCTTCCTGCTGCACATCTCTCTTCTGGATCGTTGCGCATTGCATTTGCCAGGTACCGGCGATTGGGACCCCAGCTTACCGAAGCCTGACCTGTTGATTGGCGACGCGATGAATCTTCCGCTGGCGGATAACAGCGTGGATGTTGTTTCCTGCTGCCTGTTTCTTCATCATCTGAGCACGGATCAGGCACGCATGTTTTTCAAAGAAGCCTTGCGCGTTTCCCGGGTAGCCGTGCTGGTCAATGATGTGGAAAGACAGCGTACAAACTATGTGCTGTCCCGCCTGCAGGCGCTTATTGACCCTAGCCGCATATCGCGGCACGATGGTCCCACCTCCGTGCGCCAGTCCTACACCTGGGCGGAATTGAAGAATCTACTGCGGGAAACCGGGCGCGAGTACAGCCTGCAACGGGGCTTTCTTTATCGTCTTGGCGCGACGATCTGGAAATAGCCGAAATACGGACAAAAGAATACGAGAGCGGACCCATAGAAGTTGCTGGCCCGCTCTCGCCTGGAGACGTAAACTGCAGCTTACTGGTTCGCAGTCGAATGCTTCTTCGGCTCAACCTTCAGCTCGTTTACGACCTGCTGAACGTTGGGTACTTTCTTGGCCAGTACGCCAGCTTTTTTCTTCTGCGCCATTGTCTTGACGCTGCCCGTCAGAACAACTGTGCCGTTTTTGGACTTCACATCGATACTCTGGTCGTTCAGAGCGCGATTCTTTTTCAGCTCGGCCTTGAAATTGTCCTCAATCGCGGTGTCCGTGTCGGAAAGTGCTGATTTGGTCGCGCTGGCATTGTTGGGCGGAACTACCCCGATTTCATCCGCAATCGTGTAGGAGGGGGCTGCGCCCTTGGCTGCCTTCTCAGCCTGAGCTTTTTGTGCCTCGTCGGGCACGTTGCCGGTAAGCGTCATCACGCCTTTGTCCCTGTCTTGGGAAACGTGGATGCTGCCGAGATTGTTCTGGGTCAAGGCACTGTTGACCGCATCTTTCTGGTCCGGATAATGTTGCTTGTTGTTGCAACCCGCTACTATCAGCACGCTCGCCAGGCCTGCGACGGAAATAGCCTTCAATGCTTCCTTCATCTTCACTTGTCTCATGATCATGACCCTCTATCCCCCGGTAAATTGAGTTGCTCTGTACGCATCCACAACTGAGTTCATTAGTTGAAGAAAAAGGTATTTACGTTGCCCCAGTGACCTGTTTACGCCGCATAATCTGCGGTGCAAGCTCGATCAGCGGAATCGGCATCTAACCTGAATGAAAAGAAACCGGCGGTCTTGGAACAGGAGGATTTATGAACGGTCCAAAAAAATGTAAACACTCAGGATGCAGCTGCATGGCCCAGGGAAAAGACGACTACTGCAGCCAATGGTGTAAGGATGCACGGAAAGTGACAGAACTGACCTGCCAATGCCGCCATCCGGAGTGCCAGGCAGCACCGCTGAAGGCTTAGCGATGCTGGCGCGCTATGCAATCAGGCCGCGCGTCACCGGTTGCATCTCCATTTCAATGAATTCCAGGCTGAGCCTCTGCTGTCCTGGAACCTCAGCGTGCACCCTCGTCCTCCGATAAAGCTGTCGGATCGCTGGGCGCTGGCTTTGCGGACAGGATTTGGTAATTTTCGTATCGAATTGACAGCGTAGCGAGCCCCCCGATCCGTATCGCGGACACGCTTACATTCTTATGAGGCAGCCAGAACTGACCGATCTGCTCGTAGGAGTGTGAGATGTTGGTGCTCCTGATCCAGAACGACGGATTTTTGGCGGGTTGTGCCTCGATGCGACATACCGCAAACGCGCGATCATTGATCCAAATATTTCCTCTGTAGAGATACTTGGTGGGCGTTTTCGGCTGGACCGTAAGCCTATAGGAGCAGTGGTCCGGAGCAGCATGGTATTCAAGGTTGCTGAAAGTGTAGTTGTCGGTATTCAGGTCGACATTCTTCCTGTTTTTTCCTTGCTGCGCATCTTTTTCAGATTTCAGCAGCCGCATCATCACCTGATCCTGCATCCACTTCGGTCCACTTCTGGAAACAACCGAAAACTCCTTGTGGTCGGGCGCTGTATATCTAACGTTCACCACCATCTGGGCGTACAGCCTGCTGGGAAATCCCTTGTACACCAGTGTGTACGTGCGAGTTCCGCGATAACTTTCAAGAAGCTTCGCTCGTTCCGCATTGTCAGCAACCATGCGATCGACGACCTGGTTCAACGTCATCGGAGTCGTCCCACTGCCCGCAAAGGTCTGACCAAACCCCCGAGACCAGGGTGCCAGAATGGATGCAATCGCCAGAACCACAAGCGCAGCCCCGCCGGAAAGGTGAAAGCGAGAATATCGGTTTATGTTTATGGAAGGGGTAGGTACATCAGAGAAATACCTCCACCACATTTTTTCGTTTTGCTGCGCGTACATTCACGCTCCTAAATTTCTGCGAGCTCTCCGCATCGGGGTGCAATCCGGGTACCACTCAGGTGGTCCGCATACTTGCCGTAGATTCCTTCGAACGCATGGGTCCATGAGCTTTTCTCCGCGAAAACGCGTCCCGCGTTGCCCATTTCCCTGCGGGTTTGCGGGCTGGCCATCAACATGGCCGCGAACTCGCAGAATTCCGTAAGGTTGTTCGCAACGTACCCGGTCACGCCGTGCCGGACGGTGTACTTGGGACCGCCGCGGGCAGTCACTACTGCGGGAACTCCCGACGCAAGCGCTTCCAGTACCACCAATCCGAAAGTCTCTGTTTCCGAGGGAAACACAAACAGGTCCATGTTGGCATATGCGCGTGAGAGCGCCTGCCCACGCAACACGCCGGTGAACTCACCGCATTTGAGATTCCCGCGCAGCCACGTTTCCTCCGCGCCCTCGCCAACGACCACAATTCGAAATGGCGCCGAGCCGCTCTTGAGCAGGTACTCTTCCAGCAGTGCGAGCCACCGCACATTTTTTTCCGCCGTCAGGCGTCCGACATAACCAATCGTGAACAGGCCGTCCTTACGATCGCGATGTCCGGGATGGAACGCGGCGGCGTCTACCCCGTGGCCCATCGTGGAACATACTTTTCCAGTGGAGCGGGAAAGCTCACCGACAATTTCCGGATTTGGCGCGAACAGCATCCGCGGCACTTTGTAGAAGCGATTGACCGCTGCAGAACTAAAGCGTTCCGCAGCCGAAGCTGCCGGACCGGCCAGCGATCCGGGCAGGACAGACATAAATTTGGCCGCACGCTTGCGCGCGTATAACGGGAGGTCGGTTTGCCAGAACGCCGAGAGCGGAACACCCAGTTTGTGGGCCATGAGCGCGCCCAGAATGCCGGCATCGCTCGGCCCGGTGATTTGGATGATGTCCGGGCGAAAATCTTTCAGCCGAGATGCGACTGCCGGAGCGTGGCGGGAAAACAGCAGATCAAAGCGATGCGCCCGATCCAGCGCGAAG
>DASSZI010000204.1:0-12247 GCA_035713565.1 Acidobacteriaceae bacterium
CATCCGATCTGGACGCAAGGCGGCGATATGTTTACTCGCGTGACGTCCCAGGACACCGTGGTTGGAGTGGACGGCAGAACGTACACGTCAGATCAGGCCACAATCTGGCGATGGCGCGAAGCCTTCCAGAACGATTTCGCAGCACGCATGGACTGGACGATCAAGGATTATGCACATTCCAACCACAATCCGGTGATTGAGGTTAATGGAGCGGACGGCACCACTCCGATCGTCGTGGACGCGGAGGTCGGCAAACCGGTACTGCTGGACGCCAGCAAAAGTCACGACCCCGATGGGCAAAAGCTCCAATACAGGTGGTTTCATTATTCCGAGGCGGGCGGCACAGGGATCAATCTTTCTCCCGTGGAGTTGAGAGGCATCGATCAGCCAATAGCAACTGTGACTCCGACGGCGGTTTGCCACCAGCCATGGATGCCAAACCTTCTTCCCTGTTCTGGCCCTGGGGTTGCGCACATTATCCTGGCCGTTACAGATGCAGGTTCACCTCCGCTGACCTCCTACCGCCGGATCATTCTGCATGTCCATGCATCTGGCCCACACTGAGGAATTCGCGCTCCTCACGTCTTGATGGCGTGGCTTGCGAACCTTTGAATCCACTTGTTCACGAGTCGTCACGATTCTTTCGTGCGGACGCCCTCATTGCTGGACAAAATCGAGCACAAGAGCGTGGCCGCTCAGGCTATTTTGCTCAAGGCATAGAGGATCTTTGCCCCGGCGTGAAGTCCCGCAGCGCTTTCACTTGTTGTCCATCGCGCTGCTGCAGAACTGCGACCGGCAGATTTCGCCACCCGATCGAAGTCGTTCCCCGCATAAATCTGGCTGGTGATCTCGTCACGAATTTCCTTTGTCAGTCGTACGTTTGAGCGAGTATGCTCTTGCTGAGATAGATGCAAAGGCGCCCGCGTGTATGTCTGGTACGCGCCAAACCGCGGCAGGCGTTTCAGCCTCCGGGAGCTTCCTGCTCCTCATTTGTTGCGTGTTTCTCTTTGGCACAAACTGCGGCCGCGCCGCTTCAACTCTCGCGACAGACTCTTCCCCGGACCATTCTCCGATCGTGATTCCGTTTGAATACGTGCACGGCCACATTTTTCTGCAGCTCGCTCTGGGTGGATTAGGCATGCACACCGTAATGCTCGATACGGGATTCACCAGCGACAGCAAAATGATTGCGATCGACTCGCGGATTGCCGAGCAGCTTCGCACGGGCGAGGGCGAGCCGCTGCAGATTGCGGGCCTGGGAACGGACGACATCCATGGCAGAAAAGTAGACGACATCGACGTCCGTTTAGGAGGAACCGCAATCGTCCATAGCGCGGCAGAGAGCTTCGACTTCACAGCTCTGCGAGTGGCGCTGCGTCACCCGCTGGATGGCATTATTGGTTTTGCTTTCTTGCGCGACTACGTTGCGGAGGTGGATTACTCCGATCGCGTGCTTCGCTTGCACGACGCGGCGCGATACCGCTACCGCGGCGCCGGAACCCAGATTTCCATGGACAGATCGCGCCCCATAATCCGTGTCAGAGTGCAGTTGCCGACCGGCGAAGAACGAGAGGCACAACTGCTGATCGACACCGGCAGCGACGCTGTCCTCATCCTTGATCCCCGCTTCATCCGGCGGCATGGACCTTCGCAGCGAATCCTGAATATTGAGCAATCCAGCTATATTGGTCTCGGTGGCCGCTTCGCCTGCGACGTGGTCGAGTTGTCCAGGATGCAATTCGGCGACAACTCCTTGGGGCGCCAGATATCGATTCAGTCTTTTTATGCGCTTCTCGCGCCCCTGAGCAGAGGCGTTCGGGACCGCAGCCGGCTCGATGGCGACCTGGGCAACAAGATTCTCGAGCATATGGATGTAATCTTTGATCCCAGGCGGGAGCGAGTAATCCTGGAGCTGCCCCCAATGAAGCTTGCAATGCGTTGACGTTCTTTAACCGCCACGGCAGCAAATCGCAGCCGGAGCTGTTTTGCTCTAACCATAGAGCATCATTGCCCCGGTGTGAAGTCCCGCAACGCTTTCACTTTTTGTCCATCGAGCTGCTGCAGGACAGTGACCAGCAGATCCACCATCTGGTCAAAGTCTTTGCGGTTCATGATGCCGTTGTGCGCGTGGGTATATCGCACCGGAACGACCAGGTTGATGCTCGGAGCGCCTCCGCCGGTGGACTGCATGGCGGCTGCGTCATCGCCGTAGCCCGTGACCAGATCGTATTGCAGGGGAATGTTCTTCGCGGCAGCCGTCTTGCGGAACAACTGGACCATCTTGCGATTGGGCAGGTCGCTGGCGTCGTAAAGAAAATAGCCCGGGCCGGCGCCCAGCTTGATCTGCGTTTCTTCCGGATGGCCGTTCAGCACGTCGCCGGTCACCCCTGCTTCCAACGCGATGCCGATGTCCGGCTTGACCATTGCAGCGGCCGTGTGCGCGCCGCGAAGGCCGATCTCTTCCTGCGTGGACGCAACAAAGAACAACTGATTGGCGTGAGGTCCAGCCGCGAGGCGCTTCATCACTTCGATCAGAATCGCGCATCCGACACGGTCATCCCATGCCTTGCCCAGGTAGTTGTCCGTACCATTCATCACGGCGAATGGCGAGTCGGGAACGATTGGATCGCCGGGCTCTACGCCCATCGCTGCGACTTCCGCAGCGGTTTTCGCACCGACGTCGAGATACAGCGAGTCTCGGGGATACACGCTATTGCGCTCACTGAGCGGCAGGACATGAATATCGCGAATCCCCGTCACCGCACGAACCGGCCCCCTGGAGCCGAGGATGATCCAGCGCTGATCCACCAGCGCCTGGTCTAGCCAGCCGCCCAGCATCTGCATCGTCAGGAAACCTTGCGGAGTAACGCGGCGCACCATGCCACCCAGCTCGTCCATGTGCGCGTCGATCATAATGCGCGGCCCGGTGGTTCCCATCTTCGCGATGACAGATCCCAGGCCGTCATATTGCAGGGAAGTCGCATAGGGCTTCATGCCAGGAACCATAATGGCGCGAACCGCCTCTTCATATCCTGAAGGACCGGGGGCATTGGCAAGCTGCTTGAGAAGCTGGGCTGTCGAATCGAGCCGGGAATTGTCAGATTTCTGTGCGTGTGCGAAAACAGACAATCCAACAAGAAGCAGGGTTACGGAGGCCAGCGTCTTTGGCATGGCAACACCATAGCACGGCGGGATCGCTGGATGATCCCTGGCTGCCACACGATTCGCGGCACTACGCGCCCGCTGGGGATCAAGCGCGGCCGAAACTCAATCTCAGGGCGCCTGCCGGGTCTGATCTCTTCTGCCGTCGAGGCTAGTTCGCCATACGCTGCATGCGCAGTCTCTCGACACCGTCGAGTGCGCTCCACAGCGCCTGTGCGGTCGCTTCGGCAGCATCCAGCGCTCGGTCGGCCGCAGCGGGATCGCGGGTCAGTTCATCGTTGATGGCCTGCTTCCAGACTTCCGCGTGATGCACATCGGCCGTTTGATGCAGAGTGAAGTAGCGGCAGGTCGCGGCATCGGCAGCGTAGTTGTCGCGAAGGCCGACGGCCTTTTGCCGGGCGATCTCCGGCACGCGCGACTCATAGGCATAGAGTGCGGCAAGCCCCAAAGCGGCACTGTCCTGCTGCATCAACTTGTGGAGAGTCCCGATTAAATTTCGCGTTTCCGGCTGGACTTGACGATTGCGCACCGCGCCTTCCTCTGCGCCCATACCTTTGGCGAAATCCATCCACAACTCGCTATGAGGTTTTCCGTCGGGCGAGTCGATGCCTTCCTCGTCCACCAGATTCCGAAGCACAGTACGGCGCAGTTCTGCGTCTTCCAACCGGGAATGCATCGCGCTCAGGTAGGTTGGAAAAGCGGATACGTGATGCCAGTATTCCGAGGCATAGTCACGCAAATCTTCAGGGGTCAGTTCGCCGGCAGTCCAGGCGCGATAGAAGAGATGCTTCAAAAGATCGTAGGGCGCGATGCGCTCTTCCAGGTGGAGGAAAAATTCCGTAGTGGTGGGCAAGGGAAATGCCTCCTTGTAAAAAACAGAAATTGGCAGCGAAAGTAATTTGACTGAACTCTACTCGCTTCTCGCGTATCTCTCAAGTGAATTGCGTCGGGGGTGACGTCAAGCGCTTCGTTCAGATGAAATTCTTCAGGCCGTGGCGGACTACTTGTTCAACTGCTCCATTAGGTTGTTGATCATGCGGTTCAAGTCAGTGTCGGAGTGGCGCATTTCGTCGATCTTGGCGATGGAGTGCATGACCGTGGTGTGGTGCTTGTCGCCGAAGTGGCGGCCGATCTCCGGCAGCGATGCTTCCGTCATCTGCTTGGCAAGATACATTGCGATCTGGCGCGGCACAACGATGGCGCGTGAGTTGTTCTTCTGCTTCAGCTCCGCGATGCGCATGCCGAACTGCTCGGCGACAGCACGCTGGATCACTTCAATGGTCACCTTGCGCACCTGCGTATCGATGAACTGCTTGAGGCACTGCTGCGTCACGGCGAGCGAAATCTCCACGCCATGCAGGCTGCACCAGGCCATCAGGCGGACGAGCGCTCCTTCCAATTCGCGCACATTGGTGCGAATGTTGGAGGCGACGAACAGCGCCACATCCACCGGCAGCGTGACGTGTTCGCTTTCCGCTTTCTTCTGCAGAATGGCAACTTTCGTTTCCAGATCGGGCGGCTGAATGTCGGCGATCAGGCCCCACTCGAACCGGTTACGCAGACGGTCTTCAATCTCGGCGAGTTCCTTCGGCGGCCGGTCGCTGGCGATGACGATCTGTTTCATGCTTTCGTGTAGCGCGTTGAACGTGTGGAAGAATTCCTCCTGGGTGCGCTCCTTTTGCGCCATGAACTGGATGTCGTCAATCAGCAGCACGTCCACCGAGCGGTACTTGTCGCGGAAGCTAGACATGCGGTCGTAGCGGATGGAATTGATCATTTCATTGGTGAATTTTTCGCTGGAAACATAGCAGATGCTGGCCTGCGGCTGATGACGTTTTACTTCATGGCCGATGGCATGCATCAGATGCGTTTTTCCGTTGCCGACTGAGCCGTAGAGAAAAAGCGGGTTGTATGCTTTGGAGGGTCGTTCCGCGACAGCTTCGGCAGCTGCCCGCGCAAACTGATTGCCGGTACCCATGACAAATCCATCGAACGTGTAACGGGGATTGAGTTGCGCGGCGGTGTCCCAGTCAAAGCGTGCCTGCTGGGCAGGGAGCGCCGGAGCATTTGCAGCGCTGGATTGAAATCTGGCGCGTGGACCGCTGCCGGGGCGAGCCGCCTGCGGGGCAAATCCACCGTCCTGACGAACGCGGGGTGCGGGCGGTTCCTGGGCCAAAGCCTCAAAGGAAACTTCGTCGACCTCCACCCCGATCTGATCGACTGCCTCCAGAATCAAGTCGTTGTAGCGCTCGCCGATGTGTTCGAATTCGCGGTTCGGCACCGTGACGACGAGAACCTTGCCTTCAATCCGGCTAAAGCGCGTGGGCTTGAACCAGGTGTCGAAGGTCTGGCGATTGATCTTCTTCTCCAGCGCCGTGAGAACGCGCAGCCAGGGATTGAGGGCAGAAGTAGCGGAGGCGAGAAATGACATGCTCTTTTCACTTTCAACGTTGCGAGCGCGTTCGTCAAAGACGCAGACAGAAAAATTGTCGCATTGAAAACCGCGCTTTGGGAATGAAGATCAAAAAATAGAACCCTCCTGCCGGGAGGAGGCAAACAAATGATCTTGAAAATTTGCTGGAGTCGTGCGACAACACATCGTAATCGTCTGTTCGCGAGCCAATTGGGACAGGCGGAGCACAGCGGACCATGTTCGCCGGATGTCGTTCGCGAAGCCGATGGTAGCACATTCCCACAGCAGCGGAGCAGGGTTTTGCCGCGCACATTTATTTCGGAGCTGAATTGCACCAGAGATGGTGAAAGGGATCGCGGCGTAAAAAAAATGATCGTATGGCACCTAACAGCGTGGACGTTGTCTTGGAACGACACGGTGCCTTCGCATTGGATGACCGGCTTGGCGGAAACCAATAAGCCGCGGGTCGGATGGCCTAACGAAGTCTTCTGCCCATCGCGAACGCACCATACAGCAAAGGTCCGGCGAAAATCAACGCAGCGCCAAGCGCGATTGCGGGAATTCGCGGAGTCAGGCGATCACTGCGAGCAGCCCAAATGGCAAAGAAGACGAGCGCGCTGGGTACAATTGCGATCATGGATAAAACGAAGCGTCCACCTGGAATCCGAAAAGGCCGCGGCATTTCCGGTTCTCTCTGTCGCAGCATCACGAGCGCGACGAATTCCAGTACAAGACTCAGGCCGTAAAGCATGATGTCCAGCTCGAGCAGCCGAGTGAGCGCCAGACCCAGCGCCAGCGCCCATGCCACACCGCAGGCCAGGACAGCCACCCACGGCACTCCGTTTTTCAGGTGCCGGGCAAAGATTTTCGGCAGCAGCCCATCTTGCGCCATGGAGGCGGGAACGCGCGCGTACGACAGTGTCAGAGAATTGAACATCGCAACTCCGGTGAGCGCGCCGCCGGCGACGACGCAAATCCCCAGCCATGCCGCAGCACGCGCGCCCAAATGTGCCGCAGCAAGGGTTCGCGCCACGTCGGCCCATGCGCCGGTCACGAAAGCTGAGGCAGGAACCGCCGCCAGCGCGACCACAGCAACGGGCAACACATAGCTGGACGTCACCAGCAGCACGGCTGCAAGCATGGCCCGGATGTAGTTCCGCTGCGGGTCCTCCACTTCGCGCGCGATGGTCGAGGCGTTGTCCCAACCCATGTAGTTCCACATCGCAAAAAGCAGAGCTGTGGTCAGACTGCCATGCATGGGACGCATTCCGGATGAGAGGGTGTGAAAAGGTGCCGCTGCGCTCCACATTCCGAAGAAAAGAATCCCGATAAACGGCGTCAGCAGAAGGGCAAACATCCAGAGCGAACCCCGGCCTACTGCCGCCGCGCCGCGCAGGTTCCAGGCAACACACAGCGCCACAATGCAGAGGGAAAACAGCACGCCGCGCGAGCCCTTTAACAGAGCGAGATTGAGCTGCCCGACGTACGCTACAGCCAGCGCCGGATAGATTGCCATATCAAAGATACTGGAAACCAGTGACAGCCATGCCTCCTGAAAACCCCAGAAGCGACCGAGAGCACGGGTCACCCAGACATAAAATCCGCCTTCCTCCGGCATAGCGCTGGCCAATTCTCCAACCATCAATGCCGTGGGCAGGCTCCATACCAGGGGCACAACGGAAAGCAGCAATAACGCGCGGGCATATCCTGCCTGACCGACGATATCTTCCAGTCCATAGGGGCCGCCGGAAACCATGAAGTAGGTGGCCGCGATGAGTGGAGGCAAAGGCATACGGCGCGGAGGTTGGCCGGAATGCTTGCTCCCTGCGGATTGTGAGACAGTGCGGATGATTCAGTCTACTTGCCTTCCGCCGGAGACACACTCGTAAGGTTGCTCGCATCCAACCCTATGAAACGTAAGGGCCGCAAGTTTGCTGCATTGGAATTCTGCTCCCCTGAGGAACTTGCATGCGGATCTTTGGCGCTATAGTTTTGGTCTTGCTGGTTATCGTGGCCATCCTGGCGGGGGTAGGCTATTATGTGGTCCACAACGCGGATCAATACACGCCGAAAATCGTGGCTGACCTGGAGCAAAAGACCGGTCTGCAGGTTCAGATCAGCCACGTGAAGGTGCGCCTGAAACCTACCTTGCGGGTAACCATTTACGGCCTGCAGATCAAAAATCCTAAACCATTTCCGCAGGGAGATTTCCTGGATGTCCCGCGCCTGGATGCCGACGTGGAAGAGATCCCGCTTATTCAAGGCAACATCGAAATTCGATCGCTGGTGCTTGACCATCCTGTGATCGACTTCATCTCGGATCCCGATGGCCTTTGGAATTTTCAGAATCCGACCGCGTCCAAGAACCAGCCGACGCGATTTTCCATGGGAGTGATTCACAGTCTAGAAGTCAAGAACGGAACCCTGCTCGGGTCTAACTTGATCGACCCAGCAGATACCCCAGGACCTGTCGTCCTCGATTTTCGCGATTTTTCGGCGGAACTGAAGGAGATTGACGTGCGGAAGGTGAGGCGCGGAGGCGCGGGCCAGACCGTGGCCGGCCACATGCAAGCAGCGCAGGCGCGGTTCGGATCGATTCGTACACGAAACATGGACTCGAGGATCCGCATTACGCCGAAGCACCTGATCTTCAGGAGATTCGATGCGCGGACCCACAGCGGCCATGCCCGGGGAGACTTTGACCTGGATTTTGGTGCGAAGAACACCATGTTCCACACCCGGCTGAACGTCACAGGGATCGGTATGCCCTATCTGCTGGCGGAGTTTCAGCAAGGGCCGCCAAAAATGACAGGCACCATGGCAGCGGATTTTGTTCTGGCGGGCGAGGTTAAGCACTCGTCGAATCCGCTGACCGGAATCCATGGCACGGGTCACTTCACCATTCGCAATGGTGAGCTTCCGAGCTTGAATTCAAACAAGAAGATGGCGCAGTTGAAGCGATTCCGTGATCCAGGAACCGACAATCTGCCTCCTTCCGCGTTTTCTACCTTTGCGGGGGACCTGGACCTGAAAAATCAACACATGTACAGCCACCGGATCGGAGTGAATTTCTATGGCATCGATATCGACGGCACGGGAAACACTTCAGTGACGGCCGGAACCATGGATTATCGCGGCGTGGCGACAATCCAGAAAAAACAAGGGTTTTTCATGGATCTGCTGGCGAGCTGGTTCAAAGGAGCGAAGATCAAGAACGGCAGAATGACCTTCCCAATGCACCTGACGGGAACCATGGCCAAGCCAAAGTTCGTGGTTCATTAGGGATACATTCGCGCCGATCGATTGAGAGCAGCCGGGCGGTTCAGGTATACTTGGGTTTGCTGTTCATCAAGATTATTCTTCAGGAGCACTGCTATGCCGAAGCGCACTTTTCAACCGAACCGCCGTCACCGCGCCAAAACGCATGGCTTCCGCACCCGCATGAAGACCAAGGCGGGCCAGGCCGTGCTGTCGCGCCGCCGCGCCAAGGGCCGCAAACGCGTCTCGGTTAGCGCCGGATATCGCGACTAGGCTGCGTCCCCCTGGCCCGGAACAGGTTTCTGTTTTCTGCACCCTTCGCGTACCTTCAATCTGTCGGCTATCTCCTCAATGGAGTTGATGTTGTGTTCCCCATGGACGCGCAACGGTTTCCAGCCTTTGCGAACAGTTGTGCGTCGTTCGAGAGACAGGTTGCGCCATGACAATGTCGGTACCCCCCCAACTGCCGGCGGTGGCCCGCAAAGTTCCGCGGGATATTTGGTTGCGTAAGCATGCCGATTATCAGAGGGTGTACCGCAAGGGCAAGCGGCAGTCTCTGCCGCTGATGGCCTATTTCTACGCCCTCAGGGAGCCGGGTTCGTCATCCACGGCTGAGGGTCCCCGCGTAGGGCTGACCGCTGGAAAAGTGCTTGGGAACGCCGTTCAGCGCAATCGCATCAAGCGCCGCATGCGGGAGGCGGTCCGGCGGAAGCAGTCGTACCTCACGGCCAGTGTGGATGTCATCCTGCATCCCCGCAAAACAGTGCTGGAAGCCGAGTTTTCGCAGATCGAGCGGGACGTGGCGCAGGCCTTTCGCAAGATGCAAATGAGCCTGCGGGAAAGCGCCGCGGTGGGCGGGAAGGCCGAGTAACTCTTGCGGTGGATGAATCGAAGGGGTGCAAAAGCTCGCAGGCGCGAGCTTTTGCGATTGAGGCGGGTCGCGACAAAGCCCCGCCCTGTCGGCGAGGCTTTGAATGCGGAACGCTGGAACGGAACAGATCGATCGTCTAGGCGACGACTTCGATTCCCATGGAGCGGGCTGTACCTTTGATGGACTTGATTGCGGCGTCAATGGACGCTGCGTTGAGATCAGGCATCTTTTGTTTGGCGATGTCGGCGACCTGCTGCTCCGTGACCTTGCCGATCTTGTCCTTAATGGGATTGCCGGCACCCTTGGCGACGCCGGCAGCCTTTTTGAGCAGCACTGCGGCGGGAGGTGTCTTGGTAACGAAGGTGAAGCTGCGATCGGTATATACAGTAATCACGACGGGAATGACCAGTCCAGCCATGTCCGGCGCTTGAGTGCGGGCGTTGAATTGTTTGCAGAATTCCATGATGTTAACCTGCGCCTGGCCCAAAGCGGGGCCCACCGGAGGCGCGGGAGTGGCCTTGGCGGCAACAATCTGCAGCTTGACCTGAGTCTGTACTTTTTTAACTGGAGGCATTTCGGATTCCCTTTCGATGGAGCGGGTACCCCAGGTCTCGTTTCAAAACCTGGGTCTTGCGCCGCTTACATGATCTTTTCTACTTTGCTGAATTCCAACTCTACCGGTGTGGATCGTCCGAAAATGGTCACCATCACCTTCAACGTTTCGCGGTCTTCGTTCACTTCATCCACAACGCCGTTGAAGTTGGCGAACGGCCCTTCGGTGATCTTCACCGACTCATTCTTTTCGAACTTCACCTTCATGCGGGGCTTGTCTTTCGACACATCCGAACGGAAGATAATGGAGCTGATCTCCTCTTCGGTCAGCGCCACAGGCGTTTCACCTGTGCCAAGAAATCCAGTCACGCGCGGCGTGTTCTTTACCAAGTGCCAGATCTCATTGTCGAGATCCATCTCAATGAGTACGTAGCCGGGCAGAAAAACACGCTCGATGGTATATTTTTTGCCATTGCGGATCTCCGTAACGGGCTCGGTCGGAACCATGATTCTGCCAATGCGTTCCTGAAGTCCATACGCATGTACGCGACTCTCGATGGATTCGCGTACCTTCCGCTCGAAGCCGGAATAGGCGTGGATGATGTACCACCGGAAGCGCTCATTCACGGCGGGCGCCAGTTCGGAAACTGTTTCGCTCTGGGCGTGCTCCGCTTCAACTTTCAGTTCTTCTGCCATCCATCTCACCTTCCCGCGCGCATCGCTGCAGCGGGGAATCTCTCAACAATAAGCTATTTCGTCAGCGTGGCCAGCAGGGCCTGCATGGCACGACCGACAGCCGCATCGACGATATAGAAATATGCGGCAAAAAGGAAAACGGTGATGATCACGACCGTTGTGGTCGTCTGTACTTCCTGACGCGAAGGCGTAACCACCTTGCGCATTTCCCCGCGAACTTCCTTCAGGAAGTTGATGAAGCGATCCGGCCCCTGCTTCCACTGCGGTACTGCGGTACGGGTCTCCCCGTTCACTGCGATTGCCTTTGCCATAAAACTTCCTTCAATCCTGCTCAATTGCCAGCCAACAAGCTGGCAGGGGCGGAGGGATTCGAACCCCCAAGTCCGGTTTTGGAGACCAGCAGTTTAACCGTTGAGCTTACGCCCCTATTCCATCGAATAACCCCACCAGAAAACCGGTGGCCAAGCAGCGACACGCTTACTTGGTTTCCTTGTGGTCCGTGTGCTTGCGGCACCGGTTGCAGAACTTGGACATCTCCAGCCGGCTGGTCGTCTTCTTCTTGTTCTTGGTGGTCGAGTAGTTCCGCTCTTTACAATCTGGACATTGCAACGTAATAATTTCGCGCATTTTCCTATCCTACCTGAATTTCATTCAAATTTCCCTACAACTCGATCACAATCCTCGTTGAATTATGGCACCGTTCGCCTCAATTCACCGGTGACGTACCGTGTCCCTCGATCACTAAGCCATTCTTGAATGTAAGGACTTCGACACGATCCACCTGCCGGTCTTTGCTCGTCATTGCAAATGCTATGACGAGCGTGTTTACACCTTCATAGACCCTGGTGACCTGAAAGCGAATCGCCGAACCCGGGTCCGGCGCCAACGCTGCCTTCCAGTAATTGCGAATGGCGTCCTTCCCGTGCAGCGTCCCGTTGGCAGCCGCGCCGATACGCTGTGCAAGTTGCGACGTGAAGACGGCATCCTCGTGGAAGTGTTGCAACACAGCTTCCACGTCCTGGCGGTTCCATGCAGCCTCCCATTCGCGGGCGAATTCCATTGCGTCAATGTTGTCCATCTTTCGAATCGCCTTTGCCTGGGAACTTGAGCGCGCCTACTTCAGAATCTCGGCAATTGCGCCGGCGCCTACGGTACGTCCGCCTTCGCGGATGGCAAACCGCAGGCCCTTCTCCATGGCCACCGGCGTGATCAGCTCGATCTCGAGCGACACATTGTCCCCCGGCATCACCATCTCGGTGCCTTCCGGCAGCTTGGCCACCCCCGTCACGTCCGTC
>DASSZI010000205.1:0-4632 GCA_035713565.1 Acidobacteriaceae bacterium
GGCGGGCAGGTCATTGTTTCGCTCCTGCTGATGTTGGCGTTGTTTTTAATCGCAATGATGGGATTCGCCGTAGATTTGACGAATCTTTGGTTTCACAGGCAGGCTGCGCAATCTGCCGCCGATGCAGCATGTCAGGCCGGCGCTATGGACATGTCCGCGATTGCCGCCGGGTTGAACCCCACAAATGCGGGTTTTACCCCTGGAACAACAGGCGACTGCTCGGCAAACCCCGGCGCAAGCATCTGCTTCTATGCAAAAGTGAATGGGTACAGCGGCGCAGGATTTAACGCAGGTGCGAGTTCCAATTCTGTAACATGGGACTTTCCCACCGCAGTGGCCGGCACGAATGCTCCTCCCGCTTCAGTTAGTTCGTACCCTTTTCTGAACGTACAAGTAGCGGAGAACGTAAAAACCCATTTTCTATTTAGCCTTCACGGAATGAGATATCAAAAAGTGGTCGCCTCCTGCACCTGCGGGCTCGTGCAGGAACGGGCGGCCGCACCGATGATTGTTCTCGCTCCCAATCAGTCCGGTTCCTTCACCTACACGGGAGGAGGCAATTTCAACATTGTCGGCGGTCCGCAGCGCAGTCTCCAGGTGAACTCCACGAGTTCTATAGCCGTCAACTGCATCTCCGGCCTTATCAATACAAGTCAAGGGGGAGCCCAGAGCACAGGTTCGGACGTGGCAGTAACAGGCGGCCCTCTCCAGGCGCCCACTACCTGCTCTGGCGGCGGATTCAATGGCGGAACAACAGGCCATTGGGATAGCGGAGCATCTCCTATACCCGATCCCTACGCAGGGGTGGGAGTGCCCACTTCCGTACAAGCTCTGGAACCCCTTGGCGGAACCGGAGGCACCTCCGTGTTGAAAGCCGCAAGCATGTCGACCGCCGGGCAGGATGGCTGTCCGGATCCTGCAAACAATTGTGTAGAGTTTGCGCCGGGATATTACCCCAGCGGTATTTCAACCACCGGATCCCAAACCTACATTTTTCTGCCTGGAATCTACTACATGGGTGGGCCATTCGACGCTGGCGGAAGCTCTACCTTGCGAATGGCCACTCCATGCAATCCGACCTGCAGTCCTCTGTCCAGCAGCACAGGTCAGCAGACCGATGGTCTGATGTTTTATTTCTATGGGGGCACCATCAAAATAAGTGGATCTTCAGGCACAAACACCGCCCTGATCCCAGTGACGTCAACAGCTTTGACGTGCGATGGGAGCGCGCCCAATCCAGGTCTGAATATCCCGGCATCACTGAATGGGAACATTCTGCTCGCTCAATGCGCGACAAATGGAACGTATTGGGATGCGGGTGGCGACACGCCGGATTCTCGCGGAAATCCTGGCTCCCGCGGCATTTTGATCTATCAGGACCACGCGAATACATCAAACCCTGTATTTGCCGGTTCAGGCGCGTTATCGTTTTCCGGCGCGCTCTACTTCCACTCCACGGGTTATTCCGATTCTCTGACCATCAATGGTGGATCCAGCACAGGAACCTTTATTTTGGGCCAGATTGTCGCCGACCAGGTAAGCCTCACCGGCAGCGGTGCCATTAATCTCGCGTTAAATCCAAAACCATCCACATACTTGCTCAAAGTAGGTATGCTCCAGTAGCTTGCCTGTTCGCTCCTTTGCGATCCAATCTTCGCTTCTATTACCTTTGTACCCCTTTGCTATTGGTATTTTGCTTTCAATCTAAACACGGGTTAGTAGGATGAGACATCCACCATCGCTCACGTCGCTAAGTTTCCACGCAGTAGATTTTCCCTAATGGGAGCTGCGCAGCATGACGATCTATCTATTACAAGGAGAACTACTATGAACAACTTTGGAAAGCTTTTTATTCGCCTGGTTAAGGAAGATTCCGGTCAGGATCTGATTGAGTACGCGCTGGTAGCGGCTCTGATTGCACTCGGCGCGGTCGCAGCCATGGGAAAACTTGGCGGCATCATCAGCACTGCTTTCGGTACTGTTGGAAGCCAACTGACCAGCGCAACGGCCTAACAGAAGTACTTTCATCCCTGTAGAACACGCTTCAGCATCAAAGGGTGGAGATCGTTGGCCCACGTCAGCTTTCTCCACCCGCACTGCGAAATGGACCGCAATTTCCTTCTGCGGCTGCATGTTTCACGCGCGATCATCTACGCGTCCCATTTTTAAGTTCCGCATCCTGTAGTCCCTGAGTGGATCGTTATGAAATTTCTTACTGCGGATTCTATGTATTTGCTGTGCGCGTGTGTCTGTGCGTCGATCGGCGCTGTGTCGGATTGGAGAACCCGCCGCATGCCCAATCTTCTCACCGGCTCTTCCATGCTTTCAGGTTTGCTGCTGCACCTTGCATGGGGCGGTTGGCGCGCAGCCGGGCTGGCAGCGGCAGCGGGACTGCTTTGTGGAGCGGGCTTTTTCATCTTCTTTCTCGTGGGCGGCATGGGAGCCGGAGATGTCAAGATGATGGCAGCTGTGGGATGTATGGCCGGTTTCGGTCGACTTTCCGAAATGTTTCTCGCGACAGTCCTCATAGGTGGAGTGTTCGCGGTTGCGCTGGCAATGCTGCGCGGCCAACTGAAGAGGACGATCTGGAACGTCGGCGCGCTTATCCTTCATCACGGGCGCTACGGACTGGTGCAGCACCCGGAACTGAATCTGCTCAACGCGGACACACTGCGCCTGCCCTACGGCATGGCAATCGCAGCGGGATGCTGGCTTACCCTGGCCCGCCAAAGTTTTGTGAGGTAAGAGGATGAAGCGCAGACTGACTTCAGCCTTTCTCTTTGCGCTGCTGGTCTCTGGCGGCTGTACATTTCTGCTCAGCAGAAAAATGCGACAACAAGGTTCCGCGCCTGTCCCTAGACGGAGCTATGTCGCCGCCGCGGCTGACCTGCAGGGTGGACAGGTTCTGAAAGCGGAGAACCTGAAAATGGTGGATTGGCCGGCCTCTTTTCCTCTGGGCGGCGGATTCCAGAAACCTCAGGAGATAATCGGGCGCTCAGTGTTGTATCCCCTGGCCGCTGGTGAACCTGTGCTTGCCCGCGATCTCGCCATACCGGGCAGTGGATTAACCGTCAGAATCCCAGACGGTATGAGAGCCGTTGCGCTCCGCTCCGATGAAGTGGTCGGTGTTGCGGGATTCCTCTTCCCCGGCTCGCACGTAGATGTACTCGTTACTTACCACACCGAGAAATCTCCTGAGCCTTCGACGGCAACCGTTCTGCAGAATGCACAAGTCCTGGCCGTAGGTCATGAAGTGCAACCGACGCCGGACGGCAAACCGACTACGGTCGATGTCGTAACGCTCCTCATGAATCCTGCCGATGCGGAAAGAGTGGTGCTTGCGAGCACTCAGGGCAGCATTCACTTTGTGCTGCGCAACGGCGCGGACCAGACGCAGTTCGAAGATACGCCGGTCGGCCTGTCGCAGATGATTCCGCAGAGTACAACCGTGCCCACCGCCGCTGCGGCTACAACTGGAAAGCGGCACAAGCCGTATGTCGTCGAGACTCTGCTGGGTGATAAGCAGACTGCCGTCAGCTTCAATTGAGACGAATCGTGTCAAATTCTTCTTCCAATCCGATGCGGATCTGCATGACACTGGTTCTGCTTGCCTTCGGCTCCGCGCAGGGTCTTTCGCAAACCGGAGCCGCTGCACCCGCCGCCACGATCCTAGCCGGCTCGGCACCCACTACCGCCAGCACGGGCGCTCCGCAATTCAGCAGCGCCAATATCAAAACGAGGCAATCGGCCGCCAACATCCATCTGGTGGTCGGACATTCGCTTTTTTTGAAAACAACGGAACGCCTGCGTCGCATTTACATCAGCGATCCGGCAGTGCTGCGTTCCTTCACCTCCAGCCCCAGAGAAGTGGTCATTACGGCCAAGGCTCCAGGAGTCAGCACCCTGGTGCTGTGGGATGGCCGGGGAAACTCTGTTCTCTATACTGTTTCCGCCGACATTGACGTAAGCTCGCTGCGCCGGTCCATGCATCAGGCATTACCGGCCGAGGATGTGCGCATCGAGGCGCGCCAGGACCGCGTTTACCTTTCAGGTGTAGTCCTTGGAGACGCCGCCTACCAGCAAGCCGCCAGGCTGGCCTCCTTCTACGCCAAAGATGTCGTGAATTCCATCTCCGTCATCCAGCTTCACTCCCGTCAGGTGCAATTAAAGGTCAGGATTGTGGAGGTTGACCGAACAAGGCTCGATCAATTCGGACTCAATCTCTTCAGCAACGGAAGGAATGCAGGCAGCGTCTCTACCCAGCAATACAACAGTGTCGGTTCGCAACAGGGCGCCAATCCTGGGCAGACCATTTTGTCTGTGAGCAATCCGCTCAATTTTTTTCTCTACAACTCAAAGCTCAACCTTGGCCTTACCCTCGCCGATCTGGAAGCGAAAAACATCCTGCAGATCCTGGCCGAGCCGACATTGACCGCAATGAGTGGACACGAAGCCAATTTCCTTTCGGGCGGCGAGTTTCCCTACCCGGTCATTCAGGGCGGAGCGGGTAACTTCGCATCCGTCACGATTATGTTTCAGCCCTATGGCGTAAAGGTGAAGTTCAAACCGGTGGTCAACGCGGACGGAAGCATTGACTTGAAGGTGAGTCCGGAGGTGAGCGCGCTTGATTAC
>DASSZI010000206.1:0-3424 GCA_035713565.1 Acidobacteriaceae bacterium
GACCTGCGCAAACCTTTTGAACAGCTCCCGGCCAGGCAACAAGATCTTCTACTCTTTGGCCCCGAGCGCGGGGAAGGTCCGCGCACTGGCTTCCACGGCATTTTGAAGTGGCTGCATCAGTCTCTGGAGGAAGTGCGATCCGACAGCTACCGTGAATGGCTGATGGCCTATATGTCCGCAACCAGCTGCCCGGAATGCCATGGCAGACGGCTCCGACCGGAGTCACTATCAGTGAAAGCGAACGGCCGGTCCATCGCAGATTTTACAGCCCTGTCGCTGACGGAGGCCCTCCACACCGCGCGAGGTTTCCAGTTCAGTCAGCGTGAGCAGCTCATTACCGATCGTCTGCAACGAGAGATCATCGAGCGGTTGGAGTTTCTAAACGCCGTCGGCCTTGGGTATCTCTCGCTGGATCGCAGCGCGGCAACCCTCTCCGGCGGAGAAGGCCAGCGCATCCGGCTGGCAACTCAGATCGGGTCCAGGCTGCGCGGAGTGCTCTACGTCCTCGATGAGCCGTCCATTGGTCTGCACCAGCGCGATAACGAGAGGCTCATCGAAGCTTTGATTTCGCTGCGGGATCTGGGCAACACCGTGCTCGTGGTCGAGCATGATGAAGATACCATCCGCCGCGCCGACTACGTAGTCGATCTTGGACCCGGTGCAGGCAGGCTGGGTGGCGAGTTGGTCGGCCAAGGAACACCCCAGCTGATTGCGGAATCGCCGGGCTCCCTGACCGGCCGATATCTCAGCGGCAATCTGGAAACGGTGCCTTCCGGCGAACCTCGGGCGCCCGGCAAGCAGTGGCTGATTGTCGAGGGTGCCCGGGGCCACAATCTGAAAAACATCCACGCGCGCTTCCCGCTCGGCCTGCTCACGGTGGTCACGGGCGTCTCCGGATCCGGAAAGAGCACCTTGATCAATGACATTCTATATCGCGCACTGGCGCAGGAACTCTATGGATCCCGCGAAGAGCCTGCCGAGCATGACAGCGTGGAGGGCTCTAAGCTGATCGATAAAGTGATTCAGATTGATCAGTCTCCAATTGGCCGCACCCCACGTTCCAACCCCGCAACTTACACCGGTGTCTTCACCGCCATTCGGGAGCTTTTTGCCATGCTGCCGGAGGCACGAGAACGCGGCTATAAGGCGGGACGCTTCTCGTTCAACGTTCCGGGCGGACGCTGCGAAACCTGCCAGGGAGATGGCCAGCGGCGGATCGAGATGAACTTCCTTCCGGACGTTTATGTGACCTGCGAAATCTGCAACGGCCGCCGTTACAACCAGGAAACGCTCGCCGTTCGCTTCAATGGGTACTCCATCGCCGATATTCTTGAGCTTTCGATTGCGGATGCGCTGACCGTCCTGACCGATATTCCCGCAGTACGGCAGAGATTGGCTACGCTGAACGATGTGGGGCTGGGCTATGTGCACCTCGGTCAGTCCGCCACCACGCTTTCGGGAGGCGAAGCGCAGCGAATGAAGCTGGCACGGGAGCTCTCTAAGCGACAAACAGGGCGAACCCTCTACCTGCTCGACGAACCGACGACGGGCCTCCACTTCGACGACGTTCGCAAGTTGATGGAAGTACTGCATCGGCTGACAGAACTCGGCAATACCATCCTGATCATTGAGCACAACCTGGATGTAATTCGCGCGGCGGACTGGATCGTCGATCTTGGTCCGGAAGGCGGCGTGGGAGGCGGCGAGATCGTGGCTGAAGGAACGCCGCGCCAGATTGCAGAAAACCCAGCCTCTCACACCGGGAAGTTTCTCGCACGGCATTTCCCTGCCGCCGAGAAGCCCGCCGACGCAAGCGGATCCCCGGCCTGGCCTGCTGCACACAACGGTAGCGCTGCGCCGTTGGAGGATATAAAACTGAAGACGCCGGAGAAATCCTCCCTTTCGCACCTTCAGGAAGACGCACCATGAATTGGAATGCATATCCCGCGCCGGAGCTGCTGCCACCCGCGCCGCCAGAAGCTCTGCCGCACCAGCAGCTGCCGGTTCGCGAAACCCCAACTCTGCTGGAGACTGTTGCGTTCTTCACACTCGCGGCGATTCTGCTGCTGGGAATCCAAGGCTTCGGCGCAGCAGTCGTATTGCACTGGCACCTGTTTGGACACATCGGCCTGCGAAAGCTTGTCTATGAGACACGCTTCACCATCCCTATCATGCTGGTGTCGTACGGTGCGGTTCTACTGGCGGCCGCTACACTGTTTCGGCGCGTCTGGATGCGTCCATTCCTGGATGGCATCCATTGGAACTTTGACCAGGTGCGCCAATACTGGCCCTGGCTTCTGGGGATCGGCATCGGACTGGGTTTTGGCGTCCAACTGGCCTCCAACTTCCTTCCGGTTCCAAAGGAACTACCAGTTGACGAGTTCTTCCGCACCGCGCTCGACGCATGGATGGTCGCACTGTTTGGCGTCTTTGTTGCGCCCATTGCCGAAGAAATTGCATTTCGCGGTTTTCTCTACCCGTCGCTTCGCAGATGGACCGGCATGGTGATCGCCGCTATTCTGACCAGCATTCCATTTGCATTGCTGCACGCCCAGCAGGTCGCCCACGCCTGGGGGCCGCTGGCCATGGTGTTTCTGGTGAGCGTCATTCTGGTTGCGGTACGAGAGCGGACGCGCTCCGTCGCAGCTTCCGCGCTGGTACATGCCTGCTATAACCTTTCCATCTTCATTGTGATCTTTTACGGCAGCGGCGGCTTCATGCACCTGGAGCGGCTGAAGAATTGAGCTATCCATCCTCAATGAGCGCTCTTCGCGCTATTCCAGTGGGTCCATACAATGCAAACAGTCATGACCACCAGCACAAACCCTCAAAACCTGCGCGCAGCCTTACTCCACCTCAGTGCCACTTTGTCTTTCCGGCTGGGACACTTCACGCTCTCCTCCGGAGCGCATAGCGACTACTATATCGACTGTCGAACCACCACTCTGCACGCAGAGGGCGGGAGGCTCGCCGGACTGGTGCTTTACGATGTGGTCCGCCAAAACAATATGCGTCCCGATGCGGTCGGAGGACTCACGATGGGTGCCGATCCGCTCGTCTCGAACCTTGCTTCCGCCAGCGCCTGGTATCGCGTCGATCACCCGGAATCGCCTCTCATCCATGGCTTCCTGGTCCGCAAATCCGAGAAAACCCACGGCACCGGACGCCGGATCGAGGGCTTCTGCGAAACGGGTGCGCGCGTCGTCATCGTCGATGACGTCTGCACCACCGGCGCTTCCACCATCCAGGCGATTGAGGCGGCTCGCGCTGCGGACATGCACGTCATCGGCGTACTTTGTCTGGTGGACCGGCAGGAGCACAATGGCCGCGCCGCAGTTCAGGATGCCGCGCAGGACGCCCCCTTTCTCCCACTGTTCACCGCTGCGGACGTCCGCGCCGCTCACCTCGCCGCGAACCACGAAAC
>DASSZI010000207.1:0-2871 GCA_035713565.1 Acidobacteriaceae bacterium
ATCGAATGGGCGGCTACCGCGTGCAGGGAAAATCTCTGCAGGCTGCGGAGATGTTGCTTGCCGACGCTCGGGCACTCGAATCCGCAGGAGCCGCGCTGCTGGTGCTTGAAGGGGTTCCGCGAGAAGTTGCGGCGCAGATCACGGAGGAGCTTGCAATTCCGACGATCGGCATCGGCGCAGGGCCGGAATGCGACGGGCAAATTCTTGTGTTGCACGACTTGCTGAATCTGACGTTCGCGCCGCCAGCGAAGTTCGTTCGCCGGTATGCGGACGCAGCCTCTGTGGTGCGCAGCGCGGTGGAAACTTATCGCAAGGACGTGGCAACGCGCAGCTTTCCAGGCGACAGCGAAAGCTATCACTTGCCCCAGGAGACGCGCGACAGTCTTGCGCGCGCAGCGCGGCAGCCCCGCAAGGCATAGAGCTCCGTTGGAATGAGAATTGTTGCTGACATCCCAGAGACCAGAAGCGCGATTCGTCAACTGCGGGCGGCCCAGGCGTCCGGCACGTCTCGCAGCGTAGGGTTCGTCCCTACAATGGGCGCTTTGCACGAAGGTCATCGATCCCTGGTGCGGGCTGCGCGGCGAAGGTGCGATGTGGTCGTCGCCTCCATTTTTGTTAACCCGACGCAGTTCGGCCCAAATGAGGATTTCACCCGGTATCCCCGCACGCTGGAGGCCGACTGCCGAATGCTCGAAGAGGAAGGCGCGGATCTGGTGTTTACGCCTTCAGCGGAGGGGATGTACCCGGCGGGATCCACAACACTCGTTGAAGTCGCGGGAGTTGGCGATCGCCTGGACGGAGCTTCACGGCCGGGGCACTTCCGCGGTGTGGCTACGGTGGTGGCCAAATTGATCCACATCGTGCAGCCGGAGTTCGCCTTTTTCGGGCAGAAAGATGCGGCCCAGCTGGCGGTATTACGGCAGATGGTGCGCGACCTTCACATTCCAGTGGAATTGGTAGCTTGCCCGATCGTGCGCGAGCCGGATGGTCTGGCGATGAGTTCCCGCAATCGCTATCTTTCCGCGGAAGAGCGGGGTCAGGCATTGGCGATCTGGCGCGGACTGGAGACGGCTCGCAGACTGGTGCAGTCTGGAGAGCATTGTGCAGAAGTGCTGCTGCGTGCCGTGCGTGATGCTGTGGAGCAGGAACCCGCTCTGCGCGAGGATTACCTTGCACTGGTGGATCCGGACACGCTGCTGCCGGTTGCAAGCCTGCAGAACGGTGGTCTGCTGGCCGTTGCGGTCTACGCGGGGACAACGAGACTGATTGACAATATGCTGCTGCCCAGGGCCAGTGCGTCTTCGCAGGAATGAGCTTAGCGGAAGTGAACGGAGTCTCCAGTTAGGCCCTCTGACACTTAAGTTCGGCTCGCGCGAGATGCGCCTGGTGAAACGCACGGATTGCCTGAAAGAAAAAATCGCAGCGGCAAATCGGCGGCTTTGCTGATCCCGATACGCGCAGTCACGCGAATTTCTCCACAAGCGAAAACATCCTGATACAGGCCCAGATTGCCACGTATATCGGTCAGGTCCGTGCCGTTGTCGGCAGCGCGTGTGATCTGCAGCGCCTGGCAAAGCTTTCCCGGGCCGGAGGCCAGCTTCCACGGCGCAGATTCGTTTGTCATGCCCCGGTTCGCTCGCATCGCGTCCAAGCCCTCTACGGGTTCCAGCGCCCGAACAAGGACGCAGCCCGGGAAACCCTCGCCAAGGCAACTGACGTTTAGACAAAAGTGCAGCCCGTAAATGCTGTAGACGTAGGCGTGACCCGGTGGACCGTACAGTACCGCATTGCGCGGAGTGCGTCCGCTGGCGGCGTGCGCTGCGGGATCATGCTCTCCCAGATACGCCTCGGTTTCCACAATGCGTCCGACCAGGGGATGGCCGCCCTGCCGCCGGACGAGCAGCTTTCCGATCAATTGCCGTGCGACCAGTTCCGGTTCGGCATCAAAAAAACTGCGGGGCAGCGGCTGCATTGTCGCCTGGACCGACGGGTCAGTTGCCCGGCGAATCTCATGCATCGGTTTTGGTTTCGTTCTGGATCGCCTGAAGGACTTCCTCCGCGTGCCCTTCGGGTTTTACTTTGGGGAATTTTTTAAGGAGCCGCTGATCGGGGCCGATGAGGAATGTGGTTCGTTCAATGCCGATGACTTTTTTGCCATACATATTTTTCTCGCGCAAAACGTCAAATTGTTTGCAGACGGTTTCGTCGGTGTCGGCCAGCAGCGGATAAGGGAGGCCGTATTTTTCCTTGAATCTTTTCTGCGCTTTTGGCGTGTCGCGCGAGATGCCGAGAACCACAGCGCCAGCCTCTTGCAGTTTGCTGAAGGCATCCCGAAATCCGCAGGCCTCAAGGGTGCATCCCGGTGTGTCGGCTTTCGGGTAGAAGAAAAGGACCACAGGTCTTCCGGCGAAGTCGCTCAGGTGGATCGTTTCGTCGTCCTGATTCGGAAGCGTAAAGTCATCGAGTTCGTCATGGGGTTCCATGGAGATTGTCCTTACATGAAGAGAGTACGCATGGCGGTTTCAGTTGCGACCGCAAGCGCATTGCAATTATGTCGCAGATCGTCGCGAATCGTCACATTGGCCCGTGTCGGCGCAGCTTCCGTCGTCTGTCTGGCGGCCGGGCTCCATGCTCTCCCGGCTTTCGCGCAGGCCTCCAACCCAGCAGGAGGGACAAGCGCGACCGCACAGAAGGCGACCCCGCAGCAGCCATTAGACCTTATGCTTCGCTCCATCGCAGTGCTGGAGTGGGATGGCCCGGCAGGCAAGCCTGTAAATTCTCTGCTGGTTCCTGTGGCTTTCTACACAGATGATCGCTTTATGGACGGGGACAACTATCTTGCCAATCCTGTTCCGCTGCCGGTACAAAGCG
>DASSZI010000208.1:0-2585 GCA_035713565.1 Acidobacteriaceae bacterium
CTTCTCATTGTACGGTGGGAAGCAGAAACTGGACAGTCGAGTTGCAAGCGCGATTCTGAAAAGCGATTTAGAAGCGATTGTCCGTCAGTCTGAAGCGCTTCGGCCTGGATATTCGAATTATTCCTCCGCCAGGGGCGCTTCAGCGTACCCTTGGCGAGCGAGTGTGATACGTCCTCTGCTGTTGATCGTGATTGTGCTGATGGTAGGCACGCTGTTTGCTCAGGTAGCCCCATCGACGGAGAATCCTCCATCCCGGCGAGCAGCCCTGCCTGCGTCTGGATCTGCCTCTCAATCTGCCCTCCTGCAATCTCTAAAGCAAATCCACATTTTTCTGGTTGCGCGAACGGCCTCGCACGGCAATCATGCCACGCCGGTCCAAAATCTGACCCAATCCGGATGCCAGGTTATCGTAGATGGACTTCCGCAGCCGGTAACAGGATTGACACCGTCCTCACGCCTTTCACTTACCGTCGGTTTACTGCTCGACACAAGTCTGGATCAGCAGCGTGTGCTTCCTATGGAGCAGCAGGCTGCGGGTACTTTCCTTCGCGGGGTGCTCCGTCCAGGCGACGAGGCTTTTGCTCTCTCCTTCGATGTCACCGTCGATCTGCTGGCAGACCTTACCGCCAACCAAACGGTCTTAAGGAAAGCCTTGGAATCTGCCCAGATTAACTCCAACTCTGGCCACTATGCGAACGGAACCTTGCCTCCGCTCGGCAGGCCGAAGGGAGCGTTGTTGTTCGACGCGGTCTATCTGTCCTCCCAGGAGATGTCCCACCAGAGCGGCCGCAAGGTGCTGATCGTACTGACAGAAGGCCGCGATGATGGGAGTAGCAAAAAGCTTCGCCAGGCTCTCGATGCAGCGCAGCAGGCGAACACGGTTGTTTACGTCTTATTTATCTCGGATCCGGGCATTTACGGGATACTGGATGAGTCTGGCTCGGCAGCCATGCGTAAGCTGGGAGATGCCACCGGCGGACGGTTTTTTCACATCGGGAAGGACGGACGCAAGCTGCAGGCCGCGTTTGTTGAAATCGAAAAAGAACTGCAGGCGCAATATGAAATCGGCTTCGTTGCCCCGGGCGCGTCAAGCGGCCCCGGTTACCACGACTTGAAAATCGTTTGCAGACAGGACGGCAAGGCTTTTCCTGTCCAGGCGCAGCGCCGGTTTTATGTTGCTTCACCTTAGTGGATAAAGAGATATTGCGCGCGGTTCGCGGGTACTGGCTAGGCAGAAACCCACCCATAGGACGGCGGGAAAGCTTTACTCCAGCGACAGTTTGGAGCAGGGCCAGAGCAGAACAGAGGATAAAGCAATGCGGGTTTCTCAGGCCGTTTTTGGCGTCTTCCACCACTTTGAACTGGCCCACCAGCTACGCCGCCATAACTGCCTGCAGACGGTGTATTCCACATATCCGTGGTCGCGGCTGAAACGCGAGAAGCTGCCTCACCCGTATGTTAAGACCTTTCCATGGATTCACGCAGGTCTGGCATATATGGCGCGCTACGGGGTCTATCCTTCTCCGTGGACAGAACGTCTCGACTATTGGAACGCTTTGGCCTTTGATGCCTGGATATCGCGGAAGATGAAGCGGGACAGCGGGGATTGCGACGCGCTGATTGCTATTTCCGGCGCGGCCCTCGATGCGGGTAAGCTGCTGCAGGAGCGCGGTGGCAAATACATCTGTGACCGGGGCTCGACCCATGCGCGGTACCAATGGCGGCTGCTCCAGGAAGAGCATAACCGCTGGAAAGCGCCGCTGGACATCTATGACCCACGCGATACCGAGCGCGAAGAGCGGCAATATCAGCAGGCGGACTGCATCACTGTTCCTTCCAGCTTTGCCGCGCGCAGCTTTGTAGAGGAAGGCATTCCGGCGGAGAAACTGCGGGTCATCCCCTATGGCGTCCGGCTCGATGCCTTTCGCCCGGCAGGAGAACCCGCGCCGGAGACCTTCGATGTGCTGTTTGTTGGGCAGGTGAGTCTGCGCAAGGGAATTCCTTATCTTCTGCAGGCCTTTTCGCAACTGCGCCATGGGCGCAAACGGCTGCGCATCGTCGGTCCCGTTTTCCCGCACATGAAACCTCTGTTCGCGAAGCTGCCCATGGAGCACGTGGAAGTGATCGGAGCTGTGTCGCGCGAAGAGCTGGTCCGGCTGTTCAGCAGCAGCCACGTCATGGTTCTTCCCTCGCTCGAAGAAGGGCTGGCATTGGTCCAGGGGGAAGCCATGGCTTGTGGCTGTCCGGTTATCGCAACGCCGAATACCGGAAGCGAAGATCTATTTTCCAACGGCAAGCAGGGCTTTATCGTACCGCCGAAAAACGCTGCAGCTATCCGCGAAAGACTGCAGCAACTGGCAGACGCACCGATCCTGCAGAGGAAGATGCGCGCCGCCGCTCTGCAGCGGGTTCAGCATTTGGGCGGATGGAAGGACTATGGTGATCGCTGGGTGCAGGTGCTTCGCGAGGTATGCGGCCAAGTGTGACTGCGGGAGTCTACCCGGTTCTTGTGCACGAGCTTCCCGCAGCTCCATTGGTTTCGAGGTTCCGGCCCGGAGAAACGCTAGGCGGCCTTGGCAGCCATC
>DASSZI010000209.1:0-12838 GCA_035713565.1 Acidobacteriaceae bacterium
CGACGAATTTCAGCGGATCGGTCGAACGCAGGCCTCCTTCCACGATTTCAAAGCCGGGCTCCAGCAGGCTCTCGATGCGCGCCTTTGCCGAGAGCTTGGAGTGCTTGCCGCATTTTGGGCAGACCTGCAGGTTGGCTTCCAGATCGGCCTTGAAAATTGCCTGCGCGCAACCGTCGCACTTGGTCCAGAGTCCTTCAGTGCGTACGCGCTTCTCGCCCGTTGCTTCAATCTCATTTTCGTCGCGCTTGAACCATGACATGGTTCTATCCTAACGAACTGCCCGGCCCGGCGCTTGCACGTTCCAGGTTTCGCAGCTCAGATGGAGAATCACAGACTCAGCGGACCAAAGTTTTTCCTGCGCCACGCAACCGAAAACCGGCCTACCTTTCATTCGTCATCCTAATATGCGATGCCCCAGATGGTAAGGATGCCCCTCGAGGATTGTGAACGCGCGGTAGATCTGTTCGGCCAGCACCACGGCCGCCAGTTCATGCGGAAACGTCATTGGCCCGAGCGAGAGTAGCAGGTCGGCTTTTTCATACGCGTGAGCCGACCATCCGTCCGCTGGCCCAATCGCAAATACGAGCTGCTGGACCCCTTCATCCCGCTGCTTACCCACCCAGCCGGCAAACGCTTCTGATGACAAGAGCTTGCCGCGGCTGTCCAGCAGCACCAGCCGGGCAGCCCGGCGATTCGGACCTGGCTTGGAATGCGCGGAGAAAAACTTCTCCTCACTGGCGAATCTTTCTATCCGCAGCGGGACGTAGCGGCGTGCACGGTCGCAGTAATCGGCGAGCATCTGCGCCGCTGCGGCACTTTTGAACTTGGCTCGTGCGCCGGATGAGGCCAGAATTGCGAGTTCCGTCTCCATTGCAACAAGATATCAACGGCGAGTCTGCGCTGGTTGGTGCTTGAGTCCACAGGGGGTGTTGCAAGGAATATGCACGTGATGAATAAACATGCAGAAAAGATTTGCAATCCATGGGCGCGTCAATTAAATTCGTTCGCAATAGAGCCAAGAATTCCACGAGCTCGCGAAAACGACACGGATCCCTAAAACGGGGTTCAACAGAAGTTCTTTTCCGGAGGTCAGATGAGGAACCGAAGTGCAGCTCTCGCGTTGTGTGTGTTGATGCTTTGTGCAGCATTCACCTTCTCACACCGTGCATTGGCGCAAAGCGTCAACGCAGCCGTTCACGGATCGGTCACCGATTCGACCGGCGCTGTCGTGCCGGACGCCACTGTAACCGTCCTGAACACCAGCACCGGCATTTCAACCGTCGGCAAGACAGACAGCCACGGATACTACATTTTTCCGGCTCTCCTTATAGGTGGTCCTTACACGATTACGGTCAGTCGCCCCGGCTTCAAGGATTTTCAGTCCACCGGCCTGATGCTGAACGTGAACGCCAACCGCGAGGTGGATGCCAAGCTGGCGGTTGGTGCGGCGTCGCAGACCGTGCAGGTCAAGAGCGCACAGGTACAGGTGCAGACTTCTGATACCCAGCTGAAGACCGTAGTAGGCGAGAAGGAAATCGTCGATCTGCCACTGCTGAACCGCAATGCGGACGAGTTGGAGAAAACGGCTCCCGGCGTAATGGAGTCTTCCGACCGCTTCGGTACCTTTTCGGCTAACGGATCCCAGACTTCTGAAACCAGCTTTCTTCTGGATGGAACCGACATCAACGATGCTCCTCTGCAAACCGCAGGCGTGGTTCCCAACCCGGATGCGCTGGCGGAATTCAACGTCGTGACAAGCACGCTGAACCCGGAATTCAGCCGCAACTCAGGCGCAATCATCAATGAGATCCTGAAAAGCGGTACCAACCAGATCCATGGCGATGCATTTGAGTTTTACCGCGATACGTTCCTGAACAACGGCAACTACTTCTCTGTTCTTCGCCCCCAGTATCACCAGAATGAATATGGCGGCACGCTTGGCGGTCCGATCTGGAAAAACCGGGCATTCTTCTTTCTGGCTTATCAGGGGTTGCGCAACCGTACCGGCGTGACGCAGTTGACGCCAGTTCCTGCTGCGGGCCAGATCAACGGAGGAAATTTCACTGCGGATCAGAACCAGGGCACCTCGGGCCTGAACGGCGGCGCGGGAGGCACAGGGCTATCGACCAACCCGATTCCATTTGCCATGACCGGGACCAAGGGCGCCTGCGCGGCCGGTACCCCGTGGAATGTGTGCTTCGCTCCCAACGGTGCCGGACAGGTCATCGTCTCTCCTACGAACTACAACCCTATCGCCAGCAAATTGGTGAGTACCTACGTCCCTGCGGCAAACCAGGTGCGTGGCGGAAAATCGTACTACAATTTCAACGCGGGTGACACGGCTGCCCTCGACCAAGGCATCATCCGTCTTGACTACGAGGCGAGCAAGAATGATGCTCTCTGGTTCTCCACGATTTTCCAGTCTGCTCCCAGCACGGAAACGCTGCCTTTTTTCGGCGCAAACCTTCCGGGTTTTGAAGAAATCGACGCTCGCCATATCAAAATCTTCAACGTCAGCTACACGCATACATTCAATCCTTCCACGCTGAACGAACTGCGCCTCGGTTACTATCGGTTCAACTTCGCTGCCGTCGAGCCGAAGACCGTGATTCAGCCCTCCTCCCTGGGCTTTGCCATTACGCCACAGAGTCCGTCCGCCAGCGTGCCTTTTATGGGTCTGACGGGATTCTTCAATCTGGGATTCAGTCCGGATGGTCCGCAGCCCCGGCTGGATTCCAACACGGATTTCACGGATAACTTCAGTAAAGTTGTCGGCAACCACAGCCTTAAGTTCGGCGCGCACGTCGAGAAGTTCCTGGTCAGCAATCCGTTCTACTACGACAATAATGGTGCCTTCAGCTATAGCGGCAGCGGTGCTTTCAGTTCGGGCGATCCGCTGATTGACTTTATGACGGGCATCCCTGACTCGTACTCTCAGAACAGTGGCGGCATCATCGATGCAGTCGCGCTGGAAGAATATCTGTATGCCCAGGACAACTGGAAAGTTTCGGACTCGCTGACACTCAATTACGGTCTCGGCTACGACATAGAAACGCCTTTCAAAAACCTGCAGTATGGCGGAGTCGGTATTTTCTGCTGGCAGGCGAGCAATGCGAAATCTCGAATTTTCCCGACTGCGCCTCCGGGGCTGCTCTATCCGGGTGATCCGGGCTGCAACAAAAATGGTGGCGACACAACGAAATATAAGAACTTCGGGCCTCGCTTCGGATTTGCCTGGTCTCCCGATTCCGGGCTGGGACGCATCGGCGGAACGCCGGGACAGCACCTGTTCGCGGTTCGCGGAGGGTTCGGAATCTACTACAACCGCGATCAGGAAGAAGGCTCCCTCCAGAACCTATCGGACGCTCCGTTCGGGCTGGGAACCTCGGGAGCCACGGACGTTGGCGGAAGCCCCGCCTTCGCCAACCCGTTTCATGACGTCGCGAACCGTCCCGGGCTGTCGGAGCCGAACAAATTCCCGTTCGTTCCGCCAGCCAAATCCACCTATTCCACCATCGACTTCACCAAATACGAGCCGATGGATATCAATTCGATATCGCCGACCTATGCAGTTCCTTACACCGCGAATTACAACCTGAACATACAGCGGGCACTTCCCAGCAACATGATCCTGCAGTTGGCGTATGTCGGATCCCTCGGGCGGAAACTGATTCGCGCGTATGAGGCTGACCAGATGACGGCCGCCGGCCACGCCGCGTGCGTCGCGAACCCAGCCTGCTATCAGACCCGGGCGTTCATCTCGGCTGTCTTCCCGCAATATTTCATCCAGCCAGGCGTCAATGCGGCGGGGAATCCCTACTACTACTCGGTGGGCCGTCAACACACGGATGGTTCCTCGAACTACAACTCCTTCCAGGCGTCGCTCACAAAGGCGACCAGCCATGGGCTTTACTTCACGCTTGCCTATACCTACGCACACGCACTGGACAATGCGTCAGGATATGAAAGCTCCTATGGAGGCGGCGGACCGGGTGGAGCTGGAACCAACTGGGTTCCGGGCTATCAGTATCTCAACTACGGCGACTCCGACTACGATGCGCGGCACCGCTTCGTCGCTCTCTATAATTATGAAATTCCGCTCCTCCCCAGCATGAATGACCACTTCGTTGTGCGGGAATTTCTTGGGGGTTGGCACGTCACCGGGACGACAACGCTGCAGACCGGCTTTCCGGTCGGCATTTTCCAGGGAGGCAACAATCGCTCCCTATGGTGCAACGGCACGGCAGTCGCGTACTACGGCTGCAATGACGTGCCGGAAACCTCTACCTTCGATATCCCTACACTCAATCCGCGCGCTCCGGGGAACCGCTGGTTCAGTGCCGCACCTTTCTCCACTGAACCAATCGGAAAATTTGGAAACGTCAAGCGCAATTTTCTGCACGGCCCCGGGTTCAATTACACGAACCTGGAGATCTATAAGAACTTTCCGCTGGGCCCGCAGGGAACCAAACGCGACCTCGAGGTCCGCCTGGAGTCGTACAACACCTTCAACCATGCGAACTTCGCCAATCCTGACGGAAACTTCAGTGATGGCCTGCAATTCGGGCAGATCACCAACGTAATCCAGCCCGGAACCGGGGATCCGCAGCCGGGCCGTGCTGTACAGCTTGGTGTCAAGCTGTATTTTTAGAGCGGGCTCCAGCGTGAGGGAGACATCCGCTGCTCCCTCGCGCCCCTAATTTCCGGGCATCTCGTGAATCCGCCCGACGCATGGCTAGGCCTTGCCCGCAAGTTTGCATCCGTGCCCAGCGTACCCCGCCGTCACGAGGGTAAGCCCTCCTACAGTTTTCCATATCTTGCCTTCCGTAAACCGTACATGATGCCTGCCGTATACCACCATCCTTCTGCTAAGTGATTGAGTCCTTGTTCAATCCAAGTCTGGCCCTCAGATTGCTACTACGCACCAGTTGCCACCGAAAGCCCGGTATCCGTCCGGTCAGGAATTCTCGCAGACGGACCAGCACGGCAACATAGAAGCGCCAACGCCTCAAGCAGGCGGCAGACTTGAAACGACTTAAGATTCGCAACCAGGGGGATTCATGCATTTTCGCTTCAACGGTTTCAAAGGATTGGCTCGCACGGCCGTGGCCTCGCTCGCTCTTCTGGGGTTTGCCGGATTCGTCCAGACTTGGCAACCAGCCGCATTTGCTCAGTCGCTCACGGCGGGTGATATCGCCGGAACTGTGACAGACCCTTCAGGGGCAGCCGTTCCCGGTGCTCAGGTCGTCGCGAAAAATAACGATACAGGTGCAAGCTACAACGCGACTGCGAATGCAGAGGGCAGTTACCGTGTTTCCCTGCTGCCTCCCGGAACCTACACGATCACTGTCACGGCACCTGGGTTTGACACCACCAGTACGGTGAGTCATGTGCGCGTCGGTCAGATCGCCCACGGAGATGCCAAGCTGACCTTGGGCAAGAGCTCGCAAACGGTCACCGTTACCGAGGCGGAGCCGCTGCTGAACACAGAGAATGCGGACGTAAGCACCACTTTTTCGGAAAAGCAAATCCAAAATATCCCCAACCCGGGCAACGACTTGACGTATGTCGCGCAGACTGCCCCTGGCGTTGTCATGAACACCTCGACGCCTAGCAACGGCAGCGCCTTTGGCTACGGCAACTTCTCCGCCTTCGGACTTCCGGCCACATCGAATACGTTCACGGTCAATGGAATGTATGAAAACGATCCGTTTCTCAACCTGAACAACTCGGGCGCGACCAACCTGCTGCTGGGCAATAACGAAATCGCGCAGGTCAGTGTCGTCAACAATGCTTATGGCGCGCAGTATGGCGGACTGGGCGGCTCGCAGGTGAATGAAATCACCAAGTCCGGCACGAACCAGTTTCACGGCAACGGAGAATACTGGTGGAACGGGCGCGTGATGAACGCGAACGACTTCTTCAATAATCAGCGCAAGCAGCCTCGCCCCTTCGATAACGTCAATCAGTTCGCCGCTTCCCTCGGCGGCCCGATTATTAAGGACCGCACTTTTTTCTTTGGCGATTATGAAGGTCTGCGCGTGGTTATTCCGGTATCGCAGCCGGTTTTCGCGCCCAGCCCCAATTACATTAGTTGTCTGACTACCGGAAGACTGGCAGGAGGAGCTGCGGGCTGCGGTAAATTGATTGGACCCAATACGCCAACCGGCGTGGGAATCGTTCCGGCCAGCGACATCCCCATTTACAAGCAGCTTTTCAGTGTCTACCAGAACGCCAAAGGGTACAGCACGGCCCCTGTGACGAAGAAGGATCCCACTGTGGTCAGCTATACCACAACAACAAGCAACTTCACCCACGAATGGTTATTCAATGGACGTATTGACCAGCATGTTAGCGACAAGGACACGCTGTACGGCACGTACAACATGGATCGTGGCCTACAGGCGACTTATACGGACATCCTGAATCCGATTTTCAATGCCGACAGTCCGCAGCCGCAATATTCGGGCCAATTCGGGGAAACGCACGTCTTCACGCCAAACATCACGAACCAGTTTACCTTCGCGTTGCTGTGGTATTCCGCTATTTTCACCAACACCAATCTGGCTGCCTCCAAAAGACTTGTTCCCTACGATATCTTCTGGATTGATGGTTCCTTCACCACCTTGGGCGGTCTGAATGCGTTCTGGCCGCAAGGACGCAACGTGACCAACTATCAGTTCATTGATGATGTGAGCGTGATCAAGGGAACGAACAACATCAAATTTGGCTACTACTTCCGTCGCGATGACGTGACGGACTATAGTCCACAAGTCTTGACCACCCCGGAGATCTATGGAACGGCAGGGTCGTTTGCCACAGGTTCGTTCGACGGATATTTCCAGAACTATCCGAAGCGTCTAACACAGCCAGTGGCACTCTACAACGAAGCCGGTTACCTTCAGGATGAATGGAAGGCCCGCCCGAACCTGACCGTGACGGCTGCGGTACGCCTGGAGCACAACTCCAACCCGGTCTGTCAGACAAACTGCTTTTCGACGTTCAACAGTGACTTCTCCACCCTGAGCACGAGCCCAACAACAGCCTATAACGCAATGATTCAAACGGGACGGCATAGGGCATTCAAGAACTTTGAGGCAGTCTCCGTTCAGCCGCGCGTCGGGTTCTCCTTGTCCCCGTTTGGAGAGGGTACCAAGACAGTTCTGCGTGGCGGATTTGGCCTCTTCACGGACGTTTTTCCCGCGACCATCGCCGACAGCGTTCTCAATAATCCGCCGGTCAACAACTCCTTCGGTCTGTTCGGTCCCGCTTTTGGTGGCCCAGTCATCAACCCGAATCCTGTTGCACCCAACAGTGGCGAGACCATTACCAAAGCATCCAATGCAGCCTTCAACACTGGATTTGCTCACGGCGGCAATCTCAATAGTTTGTCCACCACTGTGGCTGGGTTCGGCGCGCCAAACTTCACCAACCCGAACCACTCGCTCCACTATCCCACCTACAACGAGTGGAACCTGGAAGTGGAGCAGCAGTTGAACCGCACGACGGTTCTCGACGTGAATTATGTCGGAGATCGTGGTTATTACGAACCAGACCTGAATAGCGGTGTGAACGCCTATGGTGCTCCGGCGGGCTTCACCGGCATCAACGGGGCGGCACCTCCCAACCCCTCCTATGCCAGCGTCACCGAGGTTCACAGCAACGCGGTCTCGAACTACAGCGGCCTTGCAACGTCTCTCATTAATCGCTCCAAATACCTGCTGCTGCAGTTCAACTATACTTACAGCCATGCCATGGATGAGATTTCCAACGGCGGCATTCTGGGGTTCAGTGCCGTTCAAAGCATCCTGGCCCCCACCAATCCACACGACCTGAAGCAGAACTACGGCAACTCGGACTACGACGTGCGTCACAACCTGACGGCGAGCTATGTTTTGACGGTTCCCTACTGGCACGGCCCGCATGTGCTCACAGACGGATGGGTCGTCAGCGGTACCGTCTTCCATCACACTGGGTTCCCATTCACCGTGGTTGACAGTGCTGTAACCAACAGCATCGCGAACTACCACAGCCAAATCTTCGCCAAACAACTCCACAACGTTCCGATGTGCGGGGGCCCGGCGATCTTTAACTTCGCCACTGGTGGCGGCAATCCTTGCCCCATCGTCAACCCAAACAATTACACAACCCCGACCGCCTTTGGCCAGCAGATGCGAAATCAGACCTACGGGCCGGCATACACCGACACCGATCTCAGCGTTCTAAAGACCTTCGGTATCCCCAAATGGGCATCTGCTAACGTCCAGCTCGGCGCACAGTTTTTTAACCTTCTGAACCATCCGAACTTCGCCAACCCAAGTCCGGACATCAACCCCAGCAACTCTACCGCTGGTTTCATCACCAGCACCGTCAACACTCCTACAAGCATTCTGGGATCGGGTCTGGGCGGCGACGCTTCGCCCCGTCTCATCCAGCTTAAGGGTGTATTTACGTTCTGACGGACTGCAGCTCTAATCAGAAAGGGAGGGAACCCGTCGGGCTCCCTCCCTTTTTTCATCGCTTAAGCGTGGCCTCAGTCGTGCTGCCAAAATCTTCCGCCACAAAAGCCCGCGGCATTTAATCCCTTTCCAGCTGAACCCCGATCGCCATACCCTTGTCCAGAGTGAAGTCTTTTTTCGCGGAAGTCAGCTCGCCCGGATTGCTCTTGCTATCTGGCGAGGACAAGTTCACGTTCTTGACACTGCTGCCCATAGCGCCCTCGGAGCCACCCCCTCTCATGTTGTCAGTGTTTTGTCCGACTGCCCCAGAGAAACTCGCTTGCCCTTTGGTCGAGCCCAGGGGTAGATCACTGGCGCTGGCCCCGGAATCCGAGAGACTAGGCTTGGGAGCGACTCCGACCAGGACGCCGTGTATGGGGACAGCAGCGGCATTCTTCTTCCCTTGTAGCTGATCGAATCGAATTTCAAGCGAAGCAGTTCCGTTGCCTTCCGATTTGGATTGCACCTCCTGAACTTTTCCGATCAGCTTCGCACCCGCTGGAACGGAAACTCCATTGCTCAACATGATCGGTCGTGCTGTCTTCGCCGTCACAAGATCGCCGGTTTTGGACTTCTTAGTATCGAGCTTCGTCGCAAGCACCGCAGGAACAGGTTCTTTCGCCGTCACATTTCCTGAGCCGCTCTGCTGCTGGGCGCCCACGCTCTGAAATCCAGAGCATATTGCGAGGGCAATAACGGCGGTGAATTTTCCAGGTTGCATTTTGGTCATTCCGGTCTCCTTAGCCTTACTTCGCCTCATTAGACGCTCAAGGCCGGGCAACATCAACATGAACTTAGAAACTGGAACAGCTGTCGGCACACAGAAGGACCCAGAACGCGCCGCATCCTCGCGAAACGTCCTGGGTCCTCTTTGCGAACGGGCACCCAGCGGCAGCCCCTTTATGGGGTGTCATTCAAGCCGGGAATCATTTGGTGAACACCAATCAAATTTCTGTTCAGTCCATTTTCTCTCTCGCATCCTTCCACAGATCGATTCCGCCCTCTTGTGCGTATTGATCGATGGCCTTCAGTTCTTCGCCGGAAAAGTGGAGGTTTTTGGCCGCGTCCAGGGAATTGTCCAATTGCTCCACGTTGCGCGCGCCGATCAGCGCGGACGTGACCCTGGAGTCACGCAGGACCCAGGCGATCGCCATCTGGGCAAGTGTCTGCCCGCGTCCGTGCGCGATCTCGTTCAGCCCCCGGGCGCGCTTCAGATTTTCTTCACTCAGGAAGTTCTGTAGCAGCGAGGAGTCTTCTGCCGTAGCTCGTGAGTTCTTTGGCACCCCTTCCAAATACTTGTCCGTAAGCAGCCCCTGGGCCAGCGGGGAGAACGCAATGCAGCCCGCACCCAACTCATTCAGCGTAGACAGCAAGTCATCCTCAATCCAGCGGTTCAGCATCGAGTAGGACGGCTGATGGATCAGCAGGGGCACGCCCTCGCTGCGCAGAATCTTCGCGGCTTCCCGGGTGCGCTCCGGATTATAGGATGAAATGCCGACGTACAGCGCCTTGCCCTGCCGTACCGCGTGCGCCAGTGCTCCCATAGTTTCTTCCAGAGGGGCATTCTTCCACGGGCGGTGCGCGTAAAAGATGTCAACATACTCAAGGCCCATACGCCGCAAGCTATCATCCAGGGAGGCCAGCAGGTACTTGCGCGATCCCCCGATGCCATAGGGGCCGGGCCACATATCCCATCCCGCCTTTGAGGAGATCACCAGTTCATTGCGATAGGGGCGGAAATCCTTGCGCAAGATCTCGCCGAAGTTTTCCTCGGCGGAGCCGTACGGCGGACCGTAATTGTTGGCGAGATCGAAGTGGGTCACACCCCGATCGAAGGCCCTACGGATCATCGCCCGACCGGTCTCGAAGACGTCCGCTCCTCCAAAGTTCTGCCATAGTCCCAGCGAGATCTGGGGCAGCACCAGTCCAGATTGTCCGCACCGCCGAAACTGTGCTCCTTCATATCGCGTCTCATTTGCTACATAACTCATGCATCGTTCTCCCAATTCTTATAGTTCAGCGATAATCTTATTCTGCACGGGAGTGATGCGCCATGATGACCGAGCCACAATGCAGGGAAATCGACCGCCTCTGGGCACGCAAGAGCGCCCAGGACAATGCTCACCTTCCGGAATCTGAGCGGCACCGCAATCTGGCGCCCGCCAGCGCCGAGTTTATCCACGCGCTCGCCGTGGGCCTGGGAGCCAAAAATCTGCTGGAGATTGGCGGATCCAGCGGGATCTCCACCATTGCATTGGCAAGTGCCGCTCAGCAGACCGGCGGCGGCCTTGTTTCCATTGAAATTGAACCGGGTCGGCAGGCGGAGTCCAAGGAAACGATGGCCCGGCTAGGATTGGAACCGTTCGTGGATTTCAGGCTCGGCGATGCGGCAGAGGTGTTGCCCACGCTGACGGGTTTCGACTTTGTTTTGATCGACTGCGAGAAGCCGGACTATATACGATTTTTTGACATGCTGCGCCTCGCCTCGGACGGAACAGTCGTGGCCGACAACATTTTGTCTCACAATTTGGCAGCTTATGTCGCCCATGTGCGCTCCCAGGCGGGCGTTGAATCCATGACTCTTCCGGTGGGCCAGGGCCTGGAGATTACGCGACATCCGGTCTAGGCCAGTGTTGATTTACGTCTAACGCCCTCAACGGTGCTATGCTCGTAATCACATTTCGCTGGAGCTGGAGACAAGAAGCAGAAAGACGTATCCATGCACCGCGCACGCCACACTCATGAGTGACTCATCAGGCCGAAGCGCCCTCCGCATTCGCCATCGCCTCCATCGCATGAGGTTCCCTGCACGTCATGCGTAGACCCACCTGGATCAGTCTGGCCGTCGTGATCGCAGTCGTCGCCGCGTTGCTGGTGACGGTCGATCTCCGTAAACACGCACCGCCAGAGGTGGCTCGCCTGCTTCCCGAGGCGGACGCAATTGTGTATTTCAACCTGACGCCGCTGCGCTCTCTGACTCAGTTCAACCGGCATCCGGTCGCCCACAGCGCCGAGTACCAGGCGTTTGTCCAGGCGACCGGATTCGAATTCGAACGCGATTTGGACCAGGCCGCCTTCGCCCTTCACCGAATGGACAACCCCACTGGACCGAACGGGCCTGTGGCCTATTCCGAGGTATTTTCGGGTCACTTCGATGGACCTCGCCTGAACAAATGGCTGACCAATCATGCCGCCGCAACGGACCGGTACTCCGGGCACGACATCTATTCCATTCCGCGAGAGGGGCGAATCGTTCGCGTAGTGCTGCTGGGATATGACCTGGTGGCGGCGTCCAATACGCCGACCCCGGAACAAATTCATTCCATCATTGATCGTTACCATTCTGCGGCATCGCCGTTCAGCGGAGATACGCTGCTGTCCGACCACTATCGCAACGTCCCTTTGCTTTCCCAGGTATGGGGAATCGGAAAGATAGGACTGCCTTTTGCCTCAGGCAAGCACTTTGAGGCGTTTGGGCTTCGCCTGCCCATCCCGGCTGACTCCACATTCATCGCCTCCATCCGCTATCTGGGGTCGCTTAATTTTCGGCTGGAGGAGATCGCCTCGACAGACCGGATGGCAAAGCTTTCGGTAGGAGTGGCGAATCTGGCGCTGGGTCTGATGCGTTCCGCCCAGGTGACGGGTGAATCCAACGGAACAGCCGCCGGGGAATGGAACTCCCTGCTGAAGAGCGCTTCTGTTCAGCAAAAGGGAAATCGCGCGGTCCTGAAGGCCGTTATCCCCATAGGTCTTGTACGCGATCTGGTGGCTGCACAGACAGAAGCGGAAGGAGACGGGAACGGTGCCGCAAGTATGACATCTCCTTCTCCCGCTCCCAACTGATCGCAGGCTGCCTATTCGCCGTAGCTTTGCGGCAGCACGGTTTGGGCCATTTGAGCCATTGTTTCTCGCATGTAGCGGTGCGGGTTGACAGGAGCGTCGTGGATTCGCACCTCGTAGTGAAGATGTGCTCCCGTGCTGCGCCCGCTGGTTCCCACATACCCGATGACCTGTCCGCGCGTGACCGTCTCTCCTGGAGCAACGGCCAAAGCCGACATATGGGCGTAGAGAGTGGTCAGGCCGTGGCCATGGTCAAGCATGACTTCCCGGCCGTATCCTGAGCCCCACCCCGCCATAATGACGACCCCATCACCCGTGGCGTGAATGGCCGTCCCAGTCGGGGCCGCGATGTCAATGCCACGGTGGAACTCGCCCGCACCGGCAAACGGATCCGTTCGTTCTCCGAACGAACTCGTCACCCGGCCTACGATGGGCCACAACGTAGGCGCATGGGCAAGGCTTACCCAGTCCGTCAGAGTTGAGGCCGATCCGAGGCCGGA
>DASSZI010000210.1:0-9742 GCA_035713565.1 Acidobacteriaceae bacterium
GCCGGGCGGACCTGGTTCCCAATCTGGTCGCCACCGTACAAGGCTTTGCCGCGCATGAAACGACCGTTTTTGCCGACATTGCCAACGCAAGGGCCGCGTTGCTGAGTGCGCATGATCCAAAGTCGAAGATTGCGGCCAACAGCCAGCTGGATGGGGCGTTAGGTCATTTGCTGGCCATCTCCGAGGCCTACCCTCAACTGCGATCAAACCAGAATTTTCTTCAGTTGCAGGATGAGTTGGCCGGAACGGAAAACCGTATCGCCGTGGAGCGGCGACGTTACAACCAGACGCTGCAGGATTACAACACGTTTATTGGCCTGTTCCCCAACAGCATCTGGGCTAACATCGCGGGATTTCACAGGAACAACGACTACTTTCAGGGGAACGCCGCCTCGCAACAAGTTCCGACTGTGGCATTTCCGCCAGCCGGGAAGTAAATCCGTTCTGCCAAAGCGAAAGGCCGCCTTTGCGGGCAGCCTTTTTTCTTTAGAGAGTGAAGAGACTATTTGGTGCGCTTGAAGGAACCAATCGCTTCGGCTTCGTCGTCTTTGATATCGAACACAGTGTAGAGCTTGGTGATCTGAAGCAGATCGTGCACTTTTTTCGTCAGTTTCAACAACTTCAACTCTCCACCCTGGTTGCGAACCGCAGTAAATGCGCTCACCAGTTCGCCGATGCCGGAGCTATCGATGTAATTGACATCGGCCAAGTTCAGAAGAATTTCCTTCTGGCCTTTGGCTAATAAATCACGGACTGCATCGCGCAATTGCACGCTGCCTTCACCAAGCGTAATGCGACCGCTAAGATCGAGAACGGTCACTCCATCAACCTGGCGGGTGCTGATCTTCATGCTCACGGGAAAACCTCCTTAGGCGCTTTTCTGGTTGGGTTCAAGATGTTTGATAAGGGTTAGCTCGGTGCCGGGATTTAACAACTTGAAGTGTACCTCGTCCATGAAGGAACGAATGAGGAAAATCCCTCTCCCTGAGCCGCTCAGCAGGTTTTCAGGTGCCAAGGGATCCGGCAGCGTTGATGGATCAAGTCCCTTTCCCTCGTCGCTGATACGAATTATTAAAGATTTTCCGGTGTTCTCGAAGCAAGCCATGATTTTCTTCTGGGAATCATAGGCATTGCCATGAATCACGGCATTGACTGCGGCTTCCCGCACTGCCATGGTGATCTGGAAGACCTGATCTTCGTCCAGCCCGGACTTTTGAGCCAGTTCTCCCGCCGTTTCTTCCACCTTGTTTACGCTGTCAAGCGTTGAGTCCAAAGTGTAACTAACTCGACTGACCATGGAATCCACACACGCCCCAGAGCTGATTCACTCGTCTGGCAAGGCTCTTCCAGCTGCGGCCTGGTTGCGCCACTTCAGGTAGAATCTGTCCACTCCGGAAGTGTGCTTGTACTTATCGCTGGTGTCAAGGCCACAAAAGGTTTCCATGGAGCACACCGGTCCCCAAACTGCACCGAGACAGCAGGGGGCGGCTGCCAGCCTGCCCCTGCTGACGGCATCTAAGCGTCCAGAGAACTACGGTTCGAAGGGCGATCCTCTTGAGAGACGGAAAACTTCTGGACATCTCGAACGAGTCGCGGCATCACTTTGGGTAGACTGTCAGAGCATCCATCGCGTGACCACGCCGGTCTGAGAAAGAGTGAGCTTATGCAGCCCATGGAGCGGAAGACATCAGGAGGGTCCGGTGAGTTGAAGGATGCCAGAATCACTGCGGAATTGTCGCTCCCGCGCAACGGAAAGACTGTGCGGGATTTCAAGGATCCGCTCCTGGTTCATCTTTCGCTTTTGCTAGGGACTCCTGTGGTGGATTCGGCGGGGCAGACGCTCGGACGTCTGCGGGAGATTGCCATTACGGCCGGAACGGTGGCCCCCGTTGTTTCGGAGATGATCTGGGGAAGCAAGAAGAGGCTGCAGGCAATCTCGCCTACGGGGCTGGCACACATGCCGAATGGAGAGTTGCGGCTGCGGGAGAAAGTGGAACCCCGCCCGTTCAGCATGTCGGAGTCCGTGCTGCTGCTGGACCGTGACTTGATGGACCAGCAGATTATCGATGTGCATGGCAGGAAAGTGGTGCGCGTCAATGATGTGTCGCTGCTCTGGTTTTCTCACCAGGCGGGGGCGGAACTGCGCATGCTGGAGGTGGAAGTCGGCACTCGCGGAGCTATGCGCCGCCTTCTCAAGGGGCTGGCACCCAAAAGGGTGATCGAGCGGGTGGTGTCGCGAATCCCCTCCAAGGTGATTCCATGGGATTTTGTGGATCTGATCGAAATTGATCCTGCCCGCCGGGTTCGATTGAAGATTTCCCATGAGAGGCTCGCGCAGCTTCACCCTTCTGATATAGCGGACATTCTGGAGGAACTCGCACCGGCGCAACGGGAGGCAATCTTTAATTTACTGGACGAGGAAGTTGCCGCCGAAGCGCTCGAAGAAGTGGAGCCCAGGCTGCAGAAGTTGCTGGTCGAGTCACTGAATTATGAGCGCGCGGCAGACATTGTGGAGGAAATGGACCCCAGCGCCGCCGCCGATCTGCTGGCAGAGCTGAACAAGGACCGCTCAGAAGCCATTCTTGAGGAGATGGAACCCGAGGAGCGGCAGGAAGTCAAAGAGCTTCTGGAGTTCAGTGAACGGTCGGCCGCCGGGCGCATGACGACCAACTACATCGCCGTTCCGCTTGATGCGACAGTTGCGCAGGCGGTGGATGCATTGCGCAATTTTGACGACGATCCGGAGAACGTTACAGAAATATATCTGGTGGACGATGAAGGAGTGCTGCACGGTGTAGTTCCGCTTGCCAAGCTCCTGATGGCGCTGCCGGACACTAAATTGTGTACGCTGAGCCAAGCCGGTTTTGTAACTTGTCCGGAGAATATGCATGACAAGCAGGTTGCGGAGTTGTTCGACCGGTATAACCTGTATGCCATGCCAGTGGTGGACGAGCAGAAGAGACTGGTCGGCGTCATCAACGCCGATCACGTGATTGCGTTCATGCGGCAGCAGTCGTAAGCGGGTGGGTGCGAGATTGGAACGCGCGTACACATTGCAGCCACTGCGAATCCTGTACATTGCGCCCATGAACTATGGCTGGTATGGACTTTATCGCCAGCGTAGCCTGGAGCGGCTGGGGCATACCGTTTTCCCGGTGGACATTATGCAGTATGAAGGCCGGGGAAACCCATGGCTGGCGCGTCTGCGTTACCGGCTGCAGATCGGGAAAGTTGTCGACCAGATGAACGATGATGTGTTGCGCCTGGCACGGCAACATCGCGTGGATGCCGTGTGGTTCGACAAGCCGCTGTTTATCCACGCTGCCACGCTGCGGCAATTGCGCGCATGGGGAATCGCTACCATCGATTACATGATCGACAATCCGTTTGGTCCGCGCCGTGATCCCGGATTCCGGCTGTACGTGCGCACCATTCCGGAGTACGACCTGCATGTGCAGCAGCGAGATGTGAGTGTCCGTGCTTACCTGCAGCGCGGTGCCCGCCATGTGGTGAAGGTGCAGACTGCGTTTGAGCCCTCGGTGCATTTTCCTCCGCCTGCTGAATGGTCAGACGCTGACCGCACCCGCCAGGTCTCGTTCATCGGAACGCCGTATGATCAGCGGCCCGGATTTCTAACGGAACTCTGGCAAACATACAAACTGCCGGTCATCATCTCCGGCCCGCGCATATGGAGGCGCAAGTTGTCCGCCGCAGCATTGACCGCGCTCTATCCCCAGGACGGAGAATTGTATGACGCGGAGTATCGGGAAGGAGTTTGGCGGTCCAAGATCAATTTGAGTTTTTTGACTCATGGCAATCAGGACGAGTACGCGCACAAGAGCTTTGAGATCGCCGCTTGCGGAGGGTTTCTGCTTGCGGAGCGCTCGCCAGGCCATAGCGAACGCTTTGTAGAAGACGAAGAGGCAGCTTTCTTTTCCGGTACCGAGGAATGCGCGGAAAAAATCCGGCGCTATTTGCCAGATGCGGCTGCGCGGATGCGTATCGCGTCCGCCGGTCAGCGCCGCGCTGCCACGTCAGGATATGACAACGACACCCAACTCGCAAAAGTTATGAAAGTCGTTTGGGAACTGCTGCCCGGTGTGCGTTCGGGACGAACGCAATCATGATTTTCGACCTGGAGAGCGTCGCCAGCCTGCCAGAGTTTGTGGCTGATGTCTGCGTTGTGGGTGCTGGTGTAGCAGGACTTGTGCTGAGTGCGGAATTGGTGCGGCAGGGAAAGCGCGTGCTGCTTATAGAAAGCGGCGGCACGGAACCGGAGGCAGCAGTCCAGAACTTGAACGCATGTTTCTACACGGGCCAGCCGCGCAGAACGGCTCATGCCGGGCATTGTCGTGTGTTGGGTGGCACCTCAACGGCGTGGGGCGGCCAAATTCTGGAACTGACGGATGGCGAACTTGCGAGCCGGACCTGGGTTCCGGGAAGCGGATGGCCATTCAGCAAAGCCGAACTGAAGCCGTATTACGAGCGTGCATTGATTGCCGAAGGCCTGTCTTCAGCCGTGCAACGAGACGAAGAAGTATGGCAGCAGATGAAAGCTGATCCTCCGCCGCTGGGCAAGGAACTGGAGGCCTACTTTACGCGGTGGTGTCCGGAGCCAAATTTTGCCCGGCTCTACGGGGAGGCACTGAATTCTTCGAAACTCTGCGTCCTGCTGCACGCGACCGCCTCAGCCATGTTGCTATCTCCAGATGGTGCGCGAGTAGAGGGAGTACGCGCCCGGACATGTTCGGGGCGGCAGCACGACTTTACTGCCCCCCGATTTGTTTTCTGTCTGGGGACCATCGAGACAATACGTTTTCTTTTGCAGGCTGGTGGTGTCCGGGGTGCAGAAGCCTGGAATCGAAGCGGATTGCTGGGCAGGCACTTTCAAAGCCACATCGACTACAACGCGGCGAGCGTTGCGGCGGAAGACGCTCTGCGCCTGCGCCGATGGTTTGCGAACGCTTACCTGAGAGGTCTCAAATATCATCCGAAATTCAGGCTGTCTGTTGCGGAGCAGCAGGAGCGGCAGATCTTGAATATCGCCGGCTCGATCACCTGCATCCATCCGGCAGAGATGGAACTACGAAGAGTCAAGCGGCTGGCCAGAAACTTTCTACAGGGCAGAAAGTCCGAGTCGCGATGGCAGGATTTGCCGAGTCTTGCAAGGCAGTCCGGAATCATGTTGATGCTGGCGTATGGCTATCGCGTGCAGCGCCGTGCCTGGTGGTCTCGCGATTCGGCGTTCTGGCTGCGTGTGCACTGCGAACAGGAGCCAAAGTCGCAAAGCCGCGTAACCCTCACGGATGTTCGAGACAGTGTCGGCCTGTTCCAAGCAAAGCTCGACTGGCGAGTGTCTCCGCTGGAGTGGAGAACCATCCGTGAGTTCACCCGCCAGGTAAGAAAAAATCTCGGCGCGCTCGGTGTGACGAAGATCCTTTGTCAGCCGGAACTTGAACTGGAGGACGGGTTCGGGAAGGTGGTCTTCGATAATAGTTATCATGACATGGGGGGTACCCGGATGTCGGAAGGCCCCGCGGACGGTGTGGTGGATCCGAACCTGAAACTGCATGGAATGGCGAATGCATATCTCTGCAGTGCCTCGGTTTTTCCTGCCGGAGGCTTTTCCAATCCGACGCACACGCTGATTGCGCTCGCAATTCGGCTGGCTGATCATCTGGTCAGCCTCCAACCTCGTGCGATCTCCATAGAACACCGGACCGTCCATGCTTGAGTCTGTCCAGCTTCCAGACTTCGGAAGGACTACAACGCGGCTAGGTTTTGGTTGCTCGGGCCTGATGGGCGGAATCAGCGAAAAAGAATCGCTGCTGCTGCTGGAGACATCGTACGAAGCGGGAATTCGTCATTTTGATGTGGCACCGTCCTACGGATATGGCCACGCGGAGCGATGTGTGGGCAAATTCCTGCGCGGCAAGCCCGACGCGACCGTGACGACGAAGCATGGGATTCAAGCTCCAGCGCGCGCGGGCATGCTGGAGGCGATCCGGGTCGCCGTGCGCCCCGTGGCGCGGCGATTTCCGGCGATTCGAGCGCGTCTCGCGGCAGGAGCCGCCAATCTGAAAACGAAAGCCAAGTTTTCCGCTGAGGAGGGCCTCGCGTCGCTGGAGCACAGCCTGGGCGAACTCCGCGTGGAGAAGGTGGATCTGTGGCTCCTGCATGAACCATCTCCCGAAGACCTGACAAGCTCCGATCTGCTACCGCTGCTCACGGAATTGCAACAGGCCGGAAAGATTGGATCGTACGGCGTGGGAGCAGAGCGCAGCCGGGTGGAGAAAATTTGGATAACGGGTCGCGAGTACTGCCACGTGCTGCAGTACGAATGGTCGATTCTGGACCTGAGCCCTATGGCATTCGCCGCAGCTTTTCGTATCCAGCATCGAGTGGTGTCCGGAGCATTGCCTGCTCTGCGGACGGCCATGGAACGCGATCCAGACATCTGCCGCCGCTGGTCAGACGTCGTCGACGCGGACTTGTCGCAAGCGGACACCTGTGCCGCTTTGCTGATGAATCTTGCGCTGCTGCGAAATACTGGCGGAATAGTGCTATTTTCTTCCCGAAATCCGGCCCACATTCGAGCCATTGCAGATGCTGCCGGAACAGAACGATGGAGGCTGCGCGCCAGCCGTTTCCACGATCTTCTGCAGGGTTTGTAACACGATCTTCAAAGCCGACAGGATTGCAACAAGAATCTGCCGCATCGCCGCCCGGTTGGTGCCGATGATCGTGTACTCTGAAGCATCCGGAGCACTGTCATGCGGCGACGTTGGACGACCCAGCTTTTCCTGTTTTTCGCGGTCCTGGGACCGGGATTTATCACCGCGAACGCCGACAACGACGCGGGCGGCATACTCACGTATTCTCAGGCCGGCGCACAGTTCGGCTATGAGCTTTTGTGGACCATGATCCCCATCACTCTGGCCCTCATTGTGGTGCAGGAGATGTGCGCCCGCATGGGAGTCGTGACGGGCAAGGGATTGAGCGATCTTATCCGGGAACACTTCGGATTACGGATCACTTTTTTCACGATGATCCTCCTGGTTATTGTGAATTTCGGCAATGTCATCGCGGAGTTCTCCGGAATTGCCGGAAGCATGCAGCTATTTCACATCAGCAAATACGTGTCGGTACCGTTGTGCGCCTTGCTGGTTTGGCTGCTTGTGGTCAAGGGCGACTATAAGATTGTGGAAAAGATCTTTCTGGTCGCTTCCGTTTTTTACATCTGTTACATCATCGCGGGCGTTCTTTCCGGTCCCAGCTGGCACACGGCGATGATCGCGACGGTAAAGCTGCCCCCTAGCAGCGTGTGGCGAAGTTCCTCCTACATCACCATGACCCTGGCCGTCGTGGGCACGACGATCGCGCCGTGGATGCAGTTTTATCTGCAATCTTCCGTCGTGGAAAAGGGAATCAGCGTGAAGCAACTGGGCGCGTCGAGACTGGATGTGATTGTAGGCTCCTTATTCACCGACATCGTCGCGTGGTTCATTGTTGTGGCATGTGCGGCGACGCTGTTTGTCCACGGGTTGGGAGCCATTCAGGTGCCAGCCGATGCCGCCGAGGCCATGAAGCCCCTGGCGGGCCAATATGCCTTCATCCTTTTCGCGGCGGGTCTGTTCAACGCATCTCTATTCGCCGCCTCAGTGCTGCCCCTATCGACCGCTTATACCGTCTGCGAGGGGATGGGATTCGAGTCGGGTCTGGACAAAAGCTTCAAGGAAGCGCCCGCGTTCTACTGGCTGTACACACTGCTGATCGCCGCCGGAGCGGGCGTTGTGTTGTGGCCCAATTTCCCGCTCGTGCGAGCCATTATTCTGTCGCAGGTATTCAACGGTGTTCTGCTCCCGGTGGTCATGATCTTGATGCTGGTCCTCATCAACAAGCCGGAACTGATGGGAAAGCATGTGAATAACCGCGCCTTCAACCTGATTGCATGGGGAACGGCGATCATCGTGATCGGACTTTCCGTAGGTATGCTTTTCGTACAAGGATGATAGAAAACGTTACAGAATTCTTCCCTGCGCCAGGTCGCGGATGAACTTGCGGTCGGCAGCGAGGAAGTTGTAGGCGGGCAGATCGCGCAGCGCTGCCCATCGCATGTCCTCAAAGATGCGGTTCTGAAACTCACCTTCGTAGTGATGGACGGCGAAAAAGCGCAAGTGGATGGACCCGCCGTTCCTGTAGTTGTGTTGCACCTCGGCGATGGAGGGCCCAATCTGGGCTTCGATGCCAAGTTCCTCTTCCAATTCGCGGTGTAGTGCTTGCTCCGGCGTCTCGCCAGGTTCAATTTTTCCACCCGGAAATTCCCATTGCAATCCCATGGCAGTCCCGGCCTTGCGCTGGCAGATGAAAACTTCATTGCCGCGCAGGATGAGAGCTGCAACGACATCCCGCTTACGGGGCCTCTCCGGTGCAGGCGGGATTCCGGCTTCCACATGAGTTCCCATCACATCTCTTAGGATAGTGATTTACTCGTTCTTGTGCTAACTGCCAGCGGAAATTCGTCGCCGGGGACTCAACTAGATTGGATGCCCAGCAAAACGACACAGGCTATGCGCTCAATCAGGGATGCGCTGCCCTCCTGCATTCTGCCCCGGAGTTCCTGCAGCCGATATCATGCAGAGGGGAGTCGATACCGTGGCGAATTGTAAAGTGACCGTGCTGGTGGAAAGCATCACCGTGGTTTCCAACGGAGATGTGCCGGGAAGCCGTCCGAACCACGCTGGAGGATTGAAGAACAATGCGATCAGCGCTACGCTCGTTTACCCCCGGGGCGGGCGGCCGGAGATCGCTTCGGTGATCCAGGCGGACCTGAAGGACAATGTTCCCTATGAATACGACACTGCGGATTTTTATGGACCTGCAGGCGATGGCGTTCAGGCTCCGGGGCTCTTCAAGGAAGAGGAGATCGAAGAAGAGTGTCCGCTCCGGATCCAGGTCACGAGTAACGATGATGCAAGTCATCTTGCATTGGTGCTTGAAAAAGTTTTTACAAATCTGGTTGGCGCCGCCGTCTTTGTCGTTCCGGGCGGCCAGCTGGTAAGTGCCGCAGTGGAATTTGCCGCAGAATCGCTGGGAGACATCATCGCAGGCCAGAGCAAAGGCTCAATCGAGGTGATCGGCGCGTGCCAGGTGATGCTGAACGCGGCGGAACTGCTGGCAGGACCCAATCCGCTGCGAATGACGCTGCCTTTGATCGCGCCCAAGACGATCCATAAAGGATGGTTTCTTCAGCAGATGCCGCCCGGCGGCGGACCCAGCCACTGGCTTCCGGCTGAGGGCGATCTGACCGTTGCGGGACAGCCAAACGGAAGGATCACTTTGATGATCTCGATACTTCCTGCCTGAAACACGATTCTTCCGAGAAGGTAGTCGTTGCGAACTTTGCTCATGCGGCAGATTCCGCATCGTGGGGAGCGCTTGCCGAGCCGGCGGTATTCCGCACCGTAAACCCGGCTGTCGGGGTTCTGGTGAGATGCCAGATCTGCTTGTAAGCTTCGTCGCCCCGGAGCATATCGATCGTCTGGACGCCCTCATTTGCGGCCTGTTCGATCGCCAAAGCGAGCAGCAGCGTTCCAGGCCGCAAGTCAGCGTGCTGCAGCGAGTACGCCGTCAGGTAAAAATATTGGGTGCGCGCGATTCGGTGGGCTGATCGCGACGCTCGAGGTGGGTCGATCAACGAATAAAGCACCCCAATGATTTCCCCGTTCAGCCGGAGCGAACA
>DASSZI010000211.1:0-13114 GCA_035713565.1 Acidobacteriaceae bacterium
GGCCGAAATTGCCAACATCGTAATCTGCAACGCGCCAGGGCGTCCACTGAAAAGTTGAACAGCAAAATGAACAAGAATGAAAACCCATCCCAGCAGCCAGGCATGGAGTTGTTCTCCCACACGCTGACGCAGGATTGACCAAAACACGTACACGAGAACCGTCAAGGCCAAAAGATCGGGTAAAGGATTCAGGTTCAGCATAAGAAGCGCTTCTCTACTCAATCCTTTCCAACGAACGTTGTTCACATCCCCATGAGGATGCAACTTACCGAAAATTGCTGCCGCAGTCTCTAGTCATTGGAAACAATAGTATCCCGTCCTTCCTGCTTCCTGAGTGCTTTGTTCGCTCCTGCGATCCAGATTTTCGTTCTGATGAGAATATTTGCAGCCCTATGGTTACTGCCGTTACTGATCTCCTCGCAGGCACGCCGGCTCCTAGACTGGCATCTCTTCAATCCGCGACCAGCTCACATTTGCGTGTGGCACAATAAAAGGTTTGTTGAAAGGGAACCTCCCATGAGTGGCAACGTCCTTCGCTCCGCCTTCATAGCGCTGTCTCGTAACCGGCCGCTGCGCCGTTTCTCCGAAAATTCCCGTATCGGGAGGCAGATGTCGGGCCGCTTTATTGCCGGAATGTCCGTTCCGGAGGCATTGCAGGCGGCCCAAGCACTGAATGGTGAGGACATCCCTGTTTCGCTCGATAGCCTGGGAGAAAATGTCTATACGGAACAGGAAGCGCGCAAGTCCGCGCAAATCTACCATGAACTTCTGGATGCCATTCAGCAACGCGCGCTGAGCGCCAATGTCAGTTTGAAATTGACTCAGATGGGTATGGATATCGACCCTGACCTAGCCCGCCGTATCACCACGGAAGTGGTGGAACACGCGGCTGCGACCGGCAATTTCGTCCGGATCGACATGGAAGGGACGCCCTATACACAGGCCACCGTTGATATGACGCGGTCAATCCACAACAGCCCGGGCTGCGCCGGACACGTCGGTACTGTGATGCAGGCGTATCTCTACCGTTGCGAGGAAGACATTCGCACGCTGCTCGACGACGGCATTCGCATCCGATTGTGCAAGGGGGCTTATCAGGAGCCGCCTTCACTCGCATTTCCGGCCAAGAAGGACGTGGATGCCAATTACGTCAGACTGATGAAAATTCTACTGACTAGCGGCATTTATCACGGCATGGCGACTCACGATGAGGCGATCATCCACGCAACGAAGCGCTTCGTGGAAGAGCAGCAAATCGACAAAAAAAGCTTTGAATTTCAGATGTTGTATGGGGTTCGTCGCGACCTGCAACACTCGCTCGTGAAGGAAGGGTACAACATGCGGGTGTACATTCCATTTGGCACGGAATGGTACCCCTACTTCATGCGCCGCCTGGCGGAGCGCCCCGCGAACGTGCTCTTCATTGCAAAGAACATGTTCCGCTAGACTTCTCCGCGTTTTATGTGCCCTCTAACCTAAAGGTAATCCTGGTTGCGGGGGCGGGAGCGGCGATCTCCGCGCCGCATCATGTCCATTGCCGTGCGGGCTGCGGTCATCCAACCACCAATCTGGCGCAGCGGAGCCATGATGTTGTCCTGGACGGTCCTGGTTCCACGAGCTATGGTGTCCAGAGTATCCGAGACCATATGATCAACCCGCGTCGCCTGATTGCGGGTCTTGCCAGTTATCTCCTGCACCATGACGTCAATGTGATCCACCTGACCACGCAGCCGGTCACTTGCGACCTCCACATTAGTGGCGATCTTGCGGATGCGCGGCGCGACGTCCTCAACCAGAGCCAAAGCACTGGAGGCTGCGGCCAAAACCGGTCGCACCTCTTCTTGAAATCGGTCCAGACGTTCCATTGCTTTTTGTTGCGCCTGCTTCGCACCGACCACAACAGCTACAACAACAATCGTCTGCAGCAGCACCGCAAAGGTAACGACTCCCGTAAAAACGAGAAACACCATGGATCCGGTTGGCATGTTAACCACCTATAACGAAATTTGTATTTCCGGGGCCGCCTGGTCGGGAAATCGGCGGGATGCCGTTCACCTGAACCGTCTGTCGGCCCTGATTATCGCCGGAACCGGGAAGCCCTTCTTCACATCTGGAATGCATGGGACAGAGAGCCGGAGATCCAGGCACCCTGCATCCCTCTGCAATCCCCTCAGTTCAGTTGAGATGCACTAGGACTCGTTTTCGGCTGCACCTCGCGAACGTGTGCTTTCCTCATTACCCTGCCCGTATGAGCGCTCGCTGTCGTTCGATCCTGCTTTTTCCACGATATTGCTCCAGCGCTCGCGACCTTTTTCCGCCACTTCTCTTCCGCGTTCGGCGTAGTCCTTCACCTGATCGCGACCGCGATCGACCACTGCATTAAGCTGCTCCCGCGCCTGTTTGCTCTGCTTCGCCATGAAATCCTTGCTTTCGCGCGCTCCGCTGGCCAGACTTTCCCTTGTCTCACGACCGGCTTTAGGAGCAAACAAGACACCCATCAGCGCCCCCACTCCCAATCCCGCAACAAACCAACCTACTCCTGTCGTTTCGTGTCGATCCATGGCTTCACTCTCCTTAGCGCGAATAATCCGCGATTGACTTGGATAGTAGCAAATGGATTCCTGCCCGGCAACGCAACTGATGGAGGCGTGCGCAATCTATCCACCCGCGCTTCCAAGGTTCTTTCTTTCGACGGAGCCATTCTCTGCAATTTGTCTCCGAGAGCGGCACCGGAACATTCGGGATGCCCCAGAATCTTTCCGCCTGGTAACCCGGTTTCATCGGATAATGGAGACTGTGAGGGTTAGTTCTCCAGCCGCGCAGCGGCTTCAAAACTTGTGTCTTTGCAAAGTGAGTTCTCGACCTATGCCACAACAGCCCCATTTTCGATCTGCCGGACTCGCCCTGATTGCGAGCGCTTTCCTCCTTGTCGTTGGCTGCGGAAGGTCCACTTCCTCCAGCGCGACTTCGCGCAGCGCCTCCGCCCAGAAAACGGTGAACGACGGGCAGCTCGCAACGGAAGTCAAGGCTCAACTGCAGGCGGACGCGGCATTAAGCACTCTTCCCATCCAGACTCATGTGAGCAATGGGATCGTCACTCTTTCTGGCCAGGTAAGCGACCAGGCGGCCCGCGAGTTGGCTGCGAATGATGCCGCCCAGGTCTCCGGAATTCGAACGGTGGTCAACAACTTGACGGTGCAGACAGGTTCTGCGACTGCAACCCCGGTGCAGCCACATGCCATGCACCAGGCCAGCGACGCCGCCGCGGAACGCAGGGCCGCAGCAGTCAAACGGGAGGAGGCGCAGAACAGGCGCGAACAACAGCGCGAACAGGCGCAGCAAACGCGTCGGCAGCAGCAACGGGAAACTTCGCAGCAGGTCGTGAACAACGCTCCGCCTGCCGCAGCCAACCCGACCTTGCAGAGTCAGTTACAACAACCGGCTCCTCCCCCAGTCAAAGCTCCCGCTCCGCCGCCGCAGCCGCCAAAGCCGGTAACCGAGACGATCACCATTCCCCCCGGGACGGACTTTCCGGTTCGCATTTCGGAAAGCCTGGAGACCGGGAAGGTCCAGACCGGTGATCAATTCCATGGTGCGCTTGCTGACAATCTCGTCATCAACGGCCAGACCGCACTCCGTCGGGGTGCCAGTGTGACCGGCGTTGTGACGGACGCGAAAGACGCAGCCCGATTCCGGGGACGCTCAGAGCTGTCGCTGGAGTTGCAGCGTGTAAAGACTGCGAACAAGGCGCTCCCGGTCTCCACTGAAGCCCTGGTGCGGCAGGGCAAAGCGCGGGGCAAAGATACCGCTCTGAAGGCTGGCGGCGGAGCGCTGTTTGGTACGCTACTTGGCGCCCTCGCGGGCGGCGGCCGGGGCGCTCTGATGGGCGCGGCGGCGGGCGGGGCCGCAGGCACAGGCGCAAATGCCATCACACGCGGTCAACAGGTACAGATTCCCTCGGAAAGCATACTTCACTTCAAGCTGAACCAGCCCCTGACAGTGACTATCACTAGGACGCCCGGGTCCTCCCCGGTCACTTCCTACAACAGCAGCGACACACCTCAACTGCAGCAGCCTCAGCAGCCGTAGCAGGCCAAGTAGCGCTGCCATAGCGAGTCGCTTCCGCCCGACTCCTCAAGGGGGGCAGCTCGACATGTTATTCAAGTAGGGACAGGGGCGAATCGAGCCATAAATTGAAAGGCCGCAAGGTCTGTTCATTTTTCCTTCCCAATCGGCCCGTTTGGCTAACTTCACCTATAACTCGCATCATAGAAATTGGTCTTGCTGAAAGCCGCCCGACGCGAGTTGCCGCTCGATTCCAGGAAGGCCAAGCGTTTGGGCCGGACATTTTTCCGGCCATACAGGGGAAGCCATTCATGATTGAGGACCGCGGAAAAAGCGCTTCAGCGTATCTGACATTTACGCTGCACGCCCATCTGCCTTACGTGGTGAACCATGGAACATGGCCGCACGGGCTGGAATGGCTGCACGAGGCTGCGGCAGAGACCTATCTGCCATTGCTGCGGGTTTTGCATCGACTGGAGAAGGACGGCATCGCGCTTAAGGCCAATGTGAGTATCACCCCCATTTTGCTGGAGCAGCTAGCGCATCCTGTTTTTCGCACCGAGTTTCCCAAGTATCTTGAGCGCAAGATTGCATCTGCGATTGAAGACGAAGCTTACTTCAACCAAAATGGCGAGCCTCACCTGGCGGAAACTGCACGCTATTGGAATCGGTTCTTCCAGGAAAAACTCGAACATTTCCAACAGCTTGGAGGAGACATCCTGGGTGGATACCGGCGAGCCGCCGAGGCGGGTCTGATCGACATCATCACTTCTGGCGCAACCCACGGCTACTTCCCTCTGCTCGGCACAGATGAGTCGATTAACGCACAGGTACAAACTGCCGTTGCCACTCACTCTCGCCACGTCGGTCAGCATCCCCGCGGCATATGGCTGCCAGAGTGCGCGTATCGCCCGGCGGGCCTGTGGAGCTGCCCCGTGGTTCCGCACGGCAGCAGCAAGCCGTGGCCGCCCATAGAGCGCAAAGGCGTGGAAGAGTTTCTCACCGAAGCGCAGATAGAATTCTTCTTCGTCGACACGCACCTGGTGGAAGAGTCCGTAATGTTCACTCCTTATGAATTGCGCGCGGGCGGTCCCGTTGGCGTGGGAGCATCCCTGGCGGTGGAAACCGAAACTGCGCGCCGTTCTCTGTACCACGCGTACTACGTGGAAGGGCCGCACGCGCACCGCCACCCTGTTGCAATCTTCCCCCGGGATCCGCGAACGGGTCTGCAGGTCTGGAGCGGCGATGCCGGCTACCCGGGTGACCCGAATTATCTCGATTTTCACAAGAAGCGCTTTCCGGGCGGTCACCGTTACTGGCAGGTGACCGGCACCAGAATCGATATCGCCTTCAAAACGCCCTACCACCCGCAGAAGGCGGCTGCGCTCACCAGATCCCATGCCGAGCATTACGTAAGCCTGGTTGTCGACTCGCTTAAGACCGCCCGCAGCGACGCATTTCCACCCATTCTCACCTCTCCCTTTGACGCGGAACTGTTTGGTCACTGGTGGTTTGAAGGCCCGTTGTGGCTGGAACAGGTGGCGCGCGCAATGGCCCGCGCCGAGATACCTGTCGCGCTGACCAGTTGCGGGGATTACCTGAGCCGCTACAAGCCGGCGAGTTTCCTTTCCCTTGCGGAAGGCTCCTGGGGCAAAAACGGAACCGATGAGGTCTGGCTAAGCCCTGACACTCGCTGGACCTGGGAGTATCTCTACCCGGCTGAGATAGCTGTGCGCCAGGCAGCCAGCTCCGCCCATTGGAAAGCTAATCCGCAGGGAGAACGAATTCTGAAGCAGCTATGCCGGGAGCTTCTCCTGCTGGAATCCTCCGACTGGCAGTTTTTAATCACTACGGAAGCGGCGCGAGGCTACGCGGAGAACCGCTTCAACGAACACCTCCAGTCCTTCCAGACAATCGAGAAAATGTGGGAGATCCATTGCGCCGGAGGCGTCCTGTCCGAAGGAGACGAGGCCGCGCTCAGGAGCATTGAAGTGCAGGACAGCGTTTTCCCGCACGTGGATCCCGGCTCCTGGGCGAAACGATCAAATTCGGAGAGGGCCTGAAAGGAAGCCTGGCATGCGCGTCTAATTAGGCTGCCAGTGAATGTTTGCACTGGCGCGCCGTTCCGACACTTGCATTTCCACCTTCACGACACGCTCTAAAGAATCCATCCGCCCCCAACAACAGCATCGCCGTCGTAGAAGACAGCGGCCTGTCCAGGCGTTACGGCGCGCTGCGGCTGATCGAAGATCGCGACCGCCTGGTCCGGGCCAGCCATGGAAACCGTGGCCCACGCGGCCTCGTGCCGGTGGCGAATCTTCACCTGCACGCGCATCTCCCCTTCGAGGTGAGGAATCGAAATCCAGTTCAGCCGGTTGGCGCGCAGGCTTTTGGAGGTCAGATCGTCACTGCTGCCCACGACCACTTTTTTGCCAGCACCGTTGATTCCGATCACGTACAACGGAGAACCGGTGGCCACTCCGAGACCCTTACGCTGCCCCACGGTGAAGTTGTGAATGCCCTCATGATGGCCGATGACTTCGCCGCTGGTTGTGACCAGTTCACCGCTCGTATCCGGCATCGTCTCCCCCTGATCGGCCAGATAAGCATCGAGAAATTGCTTGTAATTGCCACCCGGAATAAAACAAATCTCCTGCGAATCCGCCTTATCGGCAAGTGCCAGCCCTTGTCCTCGGGCGAGCGTGCGGACATCTGGCTTCTTGTAATTGCCCAGCGGAAACAGTGTTCGGCTAAGCTGCTCCTGAGTTAATCCAAATAAGAAATAGGTCTGGTCCTTACTGGCGTCGGCCGGGCGCTTCAGAATCCAGCGATTGCGCGCAGGGTCATACTCATTGCGCGCGTAATGGCCCGTGGCGATGCGCTCCGCGCCTATCTGCCGCGCCGTGTCGAGCAGTTGTGCAAACTTGAGATGATTGTTGCAAAGTGTGCATGGCACCGGCGTGCGTCCGCTTAGATACTCCTGCACAAAGGGCTTCACCACGTCCTGCTCAAAGCGGTCCTGCTGGTTCACGACATAGTAGGGAATCCCGAGGTGTTCGGCGACGCGGCGGGCGTCATAGACGTCATCCAGCGAGCAGCAACGGCCCTCGCTGGTTTCGGGCATTCCCGGCCTGCCCGCAAGCCGGCGCTGGTTCCATAGCTGCAGTGTCAGGCCGACGAGGGTGTAGCCTTCGCTCTTGAGCATAGCTGCGACCGTCGAAGAATCGACTCCGCCGGACATCGCGACTGCGACTGTTTCCGAAGTTGGCATAGAAAAAGTTTTCTCGTGGAACCTTCGTGATTCTAAGCACAGCGAACATCCAGGCGGTGAATGCCCGCCCGCGCCCGATCAGGATTGTTTCCTCTGGTGTTTTAGCCACATCGCTCCCTGCAAGGGAGTCAAGATGAGAGGCTCGCCACGCGTTCCGATCTTTTGTACACAGGCGACAACTCTCGCAATTTGGCAACTGCCTGCGGCACGATATCTACTGCAAAATTGACGTCGTCTGCCGTCGTCAGCTTCGACAGACTAAAGCGCAGACTAGCTCTCGCGCGCGCGGTCGGCACTTGCATGGCAGTCAGCACATGCGATGGCTCACTCGCACCGGAGGCGCACGCGGACCCCCCTGAGACAGCCAGACCTTTCAGATCCAGCGAGATGACCAGCGCTTCGCCTTCCAGATGGTCGAACCAGAGGTTGGTCGTATTCGGGACGCGATTCGCACCTGTGGAGTGCGCGCCAGCATCTTCCACTCGGCTAAGGATCTCCCGCTCCATGCGGTCGCGCAATGCGGCAATCTGCTGGGGTATGCCGTCTTCAATTCCCTTGCGAGCGATCTCCGCGGCCTTCCCCAGTGCAACGATTCCGGCCAGATTTTCCGTTCCGGCGCGGCGCTGGCGCTCATGAGTGCCACCATAAAAAAGCGGCTCGATTTTCGTGTCCTTGCGCACAAATAAAATTCCGGTTCCCTGCGGCGCGTGCATTTTGTGTCCGGAAATGGACAGTAGGTGGCAACCGATTCTTTCTACGTCCAGCACCAGCTTGCCTGCTGCCTGGACCGCGTCGGTATGAAATAGTACGCCAACTTCGGCAGCAATTGCGCCAATTTTTTCCACCGGCTGGATCGCGCCCGTTTCGTTGTTCGCCATCATCACGCTGATGAGCCGGGTGTTAGGCCGCAGAGCGCGACGAATGTCCTCGGGATCGACGACGCCATCCGCGTTCACAGGAACAAACGTGACCTCGCGCCCACAATGGGCAAGCTGCTCGGCTGCGTGCAGCACGGCGTGATGCTCAATGGTGGTGGTGATGATGTGGTCGCCGGGCTTGGTCGCGCCGAAGAGAGCAAGATTGTCGCTCTCGGTTCCGCCGCTGGTAAAGACAATCTCCGCCGGACGGCAATGCAGGAGCGCCGCGACGCTCATGCGTGCCATCTCCACCGCTCCCCGCGCCTGCTGGCCGAAGGAATGTACGGAGCTAGCATTTCCAAAGCGCTCGATGAAGTACGGACGCATCGCCTCGAAAACTTCCGGCAGCAGCGGCGTAGTGGCGTTGGCGTCCAGGTAGACACGACGCATCATCTGGAAATCCCCACTAATTTGTTCCAGGCTTGAGAGCGTAGACATTCACACTGGCCGCTGCCCGGTTCACGTCGAACTGCGAGAGCAAGGATGAGAGTTCGTCGTGGAGAGTGGGAGTAGAGCACGATTGCTGCACAACCGGAAGCGGATCGTGTGTGGCCATTGCGGGTGAGCAGCAGCCGGACTGATTATCAAGCTTTGCATAGGCATTCAGGTCGGCCCCGCTGTCGACAATTTCAACATGTGCAAAACCTGCCTTCAGAAGCTCTTCCCGATAGGTATCGATCCGAATAGCTCCAGAGATGCATCCGACATAGGCGGCCAAGCTTTCTGCAAGAGCCTGCGGCAACTCGCTTTTAAGTGCGATATCGCTGGCTGCAAGCCGTCCGCCAGGCTTAAGCACACGAAAGATTTCTCTGAAGACAGCCGGCTTATCAGGCGCGAGGTTGACGACACAGTTGCTGATAACGCAATCGACGGAGGAGTGAGGGAGCGGAAGCTGGTCGATAGCAGCAAGGTGAAATTCTACGTTGGTGTAACCACCCGCCTCGGCATTGGCTCGCGCACGCCCCACCATGGCGGGTGTCATGTCAATTCCGATCGCGCGCCCTCGCGGGCCAACCTTTTTGGAAGCGAGAAATACATCCAGACCGCCGCCAGAGCCTAAATCGGCGACAACTTCACCGGGTTTGAGAGAGGCTGTCGCGATGGGATTGCCGCACGAAAGGCCCATGTTAGCCTCTGCGGGAATCGAGGTCAGTTCCTCGGAGGTGTAGCCAAACGCCTCTGCAACTGCCTTCACCCCGACATGGTTGCCTGAGAGGGAACTCTCAGCAACTGCTCCGTACTTTGCTTTGACTGAATCCAACAGATGCTCTGCCATTGCGTCCCCTTTTTTATTGTACGGCGTCCCGCATGTGCCCTGCCTAAGACAAAAACTGTGCCACTTTTTCTCGCTGCGGTGGTGATGTCAGCCAGCTCACCAGAAAAAGACACATCAACGATGCCAGCAGTGCGGGAAAGATCCCGTCGCGCTGCGCAATGCCAGTCGGAAGGTGATGCCGCACCAAATCCGTGTCCCAGAAAACAGTGACAAACGTTCCCGCGCCAATACATGCGACCGCTCCTTGCGAGTTGATGCGGCGCGAATAGAACGCCGCCAGTATCACTGGCGTGAGCGCAGCCGAATAAATGGTGTAGGCATACAGCGCTTTTTCCAGAATGGACTGCGTGTATGCTCCCTGAATCAAGGCCCAGATTCCAAGCAGCACCACGACCAGCCGCGAGACCAGCAGTATCCGCTTGTTGCTGGCACCCGGCTGCATGTAACGCAGAAATACATCGTTGACCAGATTGGTTGCCGGAGAGAAGAGATAGTTGTTTGCAGTGGAGATGACTTTGGCGAACACGGCGCCCAGCAAAAGCGCCCCCAGCATGGCGGGCAGGCCATGCGTTGCCGTGTAGGCGATGATCTCGCGTGGCCGCTGGCTTACCTCGCCGGTTCGATATAGTGCGGACCCGATCACGGCGATGGCGACGATGATGGTTTCGAGAATCACAGTTCCAACAACCCAGCCAACGACCGCGGTGCGTGCATCTTTTTCCGATTTGGCGGAGAAGAACTTCTGATACATCGCCTGATTGCCCAGCATCAGCAGCATGGTGGGCAGGAAGAACTCCATGGCGCGCGCGAAGGAGATTGATCCGAGCAAGTGAAAGTGCGACTCCGGCAACGCAGCGTGCAGGCCCGCCATGCCGCTCGCATGGTGCAGCAGGATCGGTATGGAAATGACGAGCGCCACTGTCACCAGCAGGCCGATGGCGACATCCATATACGCGACCGAAGCCATGCCCGCCAGCGCGGTGAAAACAATCACGAAAGCCGCGATGATGTACATCCCCATGGTGCTCGTAATGGCGTCTGGAAAGATGAGGTGGAGGATGTCTCCGCCGCCGCGCAACTGATAGCTGGCTATGGCCGTGTACGCAAACAGGATTGCAATGACGCCGAGCACGCGCGCTGTCTGGTTATACCGGGCCTCCAGCAAGTCAGGAATCGTGAACTGCGCAAACTTTCTGGCGCGCGGAGCAATGAAATAGATGAGCAGGAGTCCCGCCCATCCGCCCGCCGGTTGCCACAGCGCGGCGAATCCGTTGCGGTAGGCGTTCTCCGCGCCAGCAAAGAGAGAACCTGCGCCGATCCACGAGGAGAGCAGCGTAAACACCAGCACGAAGGCAGGCAGCGACCGGCCCGCGAGCAGATAGTCGGCCTTCGTCTTGACGCCGCGCAACTGCGAGAGGGAGACGACGAGTAGGGTAAGTACTACAATGCCGAGGACCTCGGCATAGAGCGATGACATAGGAGACCTGCAAAGAAAATTAGCAAACTATTCAGTGTATGCTGGTGGTCCGCTTACTGAAACGCTAAAAAAGGGAGGCTCAAAGGCCTCCCTTTTGATGGTTTCTACTCTGAATTACGGAACGTTGATCGTTACAGGCGTGCCGCGATCATAGGTCTGTTGGGACGTGATCGAACAGTTGAATGTAATCTGGGTACTTACAACGAAGATCTCGCTGTTATTCATCAATGTGGTGATCTGACTTAGAGTGGTGATCCTGGTATTGATGGTTCCGTCTGTGAAAGCTTTGCCGGTAAAGAGAACCAGCTTCACATGCCAGGCGACATTGAAGTCCCCGTGCGTGGAGGGAACGCCTACCAGATGATCGTGTCCCGCTACGGGAGAACAGGGATTTCCGCCGTTGAACGTTTTACAAAGCGGATCGGTGTCACTCAGCGTGCCATAACCGGCGACGGGAAAAGGAAGCACTTCCAGGTGATTGCAGTTTGTCGGCTGGCAGTTCAGGTCATTTGCCGGGACGGAGGAACTCGTGGGATACATCACCAGGTACATGGGCGCGACTGCAGCAGGATTCGACTTTGAAGGAAGCGGGGCATTGTCCGGGGTTAGAAGAAAGATGGTATTGCCATTGGCATCGTTAACAGCTGGCTCGATGCTTGCGTGGCCGAATACGCGTTGCCCCGTATCGGCAGCGCGGGCATGGGTGGGAAAACATAGACCTGCAGAAAGCCCGATCAACGCGACTGGAAGAGTAAAGCGACGGAGAAACCGATACATTGAGAGCCTCCTTAATTTACGCGACATAACTATACAGCAGTGCACAATTTTCAATCCATAGGAAAGCTAGAAAGTTTCTAAGTCGAATTGCTATGAGTTTTCTCGGGCCAGATTACCTGAAGTGTGCAATTTCCTGCACACATAGTCGAAATTGGCTGCTACCTGGACGGCCTTGCGCCGAAGATAGCCGTGCCGACGCGAACCATCGTGGAACCCTCCTCGATGGCTACGGAAAAGTCATGGGACATTCCCATGGATAGTTCTTCGAGCGCGAACTTTGGATGGCGCTGGATCAGTGAATCGCGTAATTCCCGAAGACTGCGAAAATACGGACGAACTTGTTCTAGGTCGTCGGCGAACGGCGGAACGGTCATCAGTCCACGGAGTTCGAGATGCTGAAGGTCCGGCATTCGCTCCAACAGCCGATTGAGTTCGGGTGAATCGGCGCGGAGACCGTGCTTGGAATCTTCCTCGCTGACTTTGACCTCAATCAACACGGGCAGTCTCTTGCCGGTTTGCGTTGCCGCGTGATTCAAGCGCTCTGCCACCGCGAGCGAATCGACAGAATCGATCGCGTCGAAGAGTTCGACAGCGCGCCTGACTTTGTTCGATTGCAAGTGACCGATGCAGTGTACACTCGCTCCGCCGTCGCCAAATATGCCTGCGGACTGCAGAACCTCGCGCTTCTCGGCATATTCCTGCACGCGATTTTCGGCGAACACACGCACCCCGGCAGCATGTGCTTCTAGAACAGCATGCGGGGGATGCGTTTTCGAGACCGCCATCAATCTCACACTCTCTGGGGAGCGGACGGCGCGGCGGCATGCGGCGGCGATCTGCTCTTCTATTTGCGCGATGTTTTCGGCTATCGACATAGCTCGCGTTCGTTGTCATGCTGAAACCCAGGTTAGCTTCGCGAACCTGGGGCACCCGGCACCCGGTTTCATGCTGATTTGAAACTGAATTATCGACCGTGTTCTTCCAGGAACTTCTCCACTTCCAGTGCTGCCATACAGCCACTGCCAGCGGCTGTGATTGCCTGCCGGTAGCGGCGGTCCTGCACGTCTCCACACGCAAAGACCCCTGGCATGCGGGTAAACACATTGTCGTGAGTGCGAATATAACCGTCCTCGTCCAGATCTATCTGGCCGGCGAACATTTTCGCGTTCGGCTCGTGTCCGATGCCGAGAAACATGGCGCTGACCATCAGGATGGACTCCTCCAGCGTAACCAGGTTGCGCAACCGCAATCCGCTGACTTCCTTCTCTTCCACGCCCAGGACTTCTTCGACGGCGGTGTTGGTAAGGAAGTGAATTTTCTCGTGCGCCATG
>DASSZI010000212.1:0-9577 GCA_035713565.1 Acidobacteriaceae bacterium
ACGCACCCAGTTCAGCGTTCGCTGCACGTCCGGCAGCCCCGGAGAAATTCTGCCGACGACGTCAGGATCAGGTGTGACACCGTATCCCACGCTTTCCACCACACCGTTCAGCCTCGTCTGCGGAGCCGACATCAAATACACCCCGACTGGCGTCCCAATCTGAGTGTGCGCAATTTGTGTCTCCCGGAAATTCGCCAAAACCCACCACTTGCGCGTATCAATCAACGTAAAGAGTTGCTGCCCGACTTTTGCGTATTCCCCCTCAGAAATTGTCAGATTCGTGACTCTCGCATCGAATGGAGCAACCACTCTGCATTGTTCGTAGTTGTAGCGCGCCAGGCGAACTGCTGCGGCACGGCTCTCTCTCTGGGCAATCAGAGGTGCAAGAACGGAAACCGCATGCGCCGACTCCCGGACCCGGGCCTCACTTTGTGACATTTGTGCGATGGCCTGCTGCTTTTGTGCGGTTGCGGACAGCAGCTTTGCCCGTGCAAGCGCAAGTTGAGACTCGGCCTGCTCGACAGCCGCGAGCTTCGCATCTGCCAGAGAACGAGCGCGATGCACATCATCCTTGGTGACGAATTCCTTCGCCAGGAGCGGTTCGATGCGATGCAGGTTTCCAGAAGCATAGTCCGACTCCGCCTTTGCCTGCTTCAATGCTGCGCCGGCCTGCAGAATGGCAGCTTCACTTACCCGGATCTCATCATCTGCGCGCGTTTCATTTGCCAGGTCGCTCTCCGTACCCGCCCGCGCAACATCCACGCTGCTGACCTGCGCAGCGATACGCCGAGTTTCATTTTCGATGTTCCCCTCAAGCTGGGCCTGACTTGCGAGCGCGTTTTGCAGCGCATAGAGATACGGACGGTCATCGATCTTATAAAGCAGACTGCCCTTTTTCACCCACTCGTTGTCATGGACTGGTAACTCCAGCACGGGACCTTCAACCAGAGGAGCCATGCCGATGAAGTTCGCAACGACTTCCGCGTCATCGGTTCGCGGGTTTACCGTCACATCGTGAATTACGACCAAGCCGCTAAGGATTGCTCCCAACACAATGCTGGCGCTGATGATGGTTCCACGTCGAGTGCGTGGGACTTGCTGTTCGCGTTCAACCAAGGAAGGTGCCTCGTTATTCAAAGAAAATTATCCAGAGAACGCAGCTCAGACAGGAAAATAAGGCCACGTAAAGGAACGGGAGAGACCATAATTCACCAATCAACCTCGTTTTGGTGAACAGGACGTGCGCTAAAAAGGTGAGCACTGCTGCAGCCGCGCAGCATACCAGCCAGGATGGAAAATAGGACCCCAGAATGTTGAACGACGGCGGGTAGGCGCATCCTGTTGTGCAGAGAAGAAGCAGAGCAGCCCCAACGAGCGACATTTGAGAAAAGCCTCGCGATACAAGCTTGCGAATCATGGATGTGTTCCTTTCGGATGCTGGGTCAGGAGATCTCCCGTCCTGAAAGAAAGATCGGTTAAGGATTGAAGCACCTGCGTGCGTCCGGTAACATCCACGGCCCTTGCGTGCGCCAACTCGCGTTCGGCGGAAAGAACATCCAGAATGTTCCGCACACCGTCTTTGTAGGACTCCACAGCGGCAGAATAAGACTCGGTTGTTGCCCGCAGGAGCGATGTCGCCGCTTTCCGCTGCTGCAACGCAGTTACAACATTCGCGTAGTCGCTCCAGACATGATCGGCAACAGTATCCTCGCGTTCGTGGACTTCCTGCACTGCGGCACGCTCTTCAGATTTGGCACGTGCAAGCCGGCTCTCTCGCTTGAGTCCATCGAAGATTGTCCAGCGCATGCTCAAGCGCGCGTCGTACGTCATTGTTTGTCCGTAGGTGCCCGGATAGCCTTCCTGTTTGCCCCAGGCGCGGAGCCATCCCTTTTCACCATCGAACTCAATCGTGGGGTAGTATGCGGTGCGGGCATGCTTCACTTCGGCTCGACCGGCGCGAACCCGCGCCACCGCTGCAAGCAGGTCGGGCCGCTGTTGAAAAGCGGACTGGATCGCATCTTCAACGGACTGGTCGAGCGATTCCGGAATATGCAGGTCACGAAGCGGCTCAACCTTGAAGGAACGCACCGGCGTGGCGGTCAGCGCGGTCGCCAGGTTTCCAAAGGCAGTCTGCTCGGCACCAATTGCGCTTTGCAAGTCATAGTTGGCAGTTGCCGTGGCTGCACGGGCCTCCAGTACGTCAGGCAGAGTCGCCAGTCCGTTCTTTTTTCGGTCTTCCGCTGCAGCCTGCACCTCTTTCGCATCGCTCAGCGTAATCTCAGCCGCCTCGCGCAATCCCGTCGCATTCAGCAGCGCGTAATAGGCGTGACTTACCTGTTGAATGAGCAGTAAATGCTGGTAGTTGAAATTGAGATTGGCGGCAAGCAATCGCGCCTGTGCTGCGTTAATTTTCGAACGGCGGGCGCCAAAATCGACCAGCGTGTAATTCAGGTGGAGGGCCGTTTCAAATAAACCAATATCCTGCAAGACAAAGGTCTTATATAGAAGTGGCGGGTTAAGGAAGGTTCTTCCCGCCGCAGTGGCGATCACCGTCGGGTAAAGTTCACTTTTTGCGATACCCACCGAAGCTGCACGAACCTTCGCCTGCTCCCAGGCGGCGCGCGTAGCCGGATTATTGGATTCCGCGATATCGATTAACTGCCCGAGCGTATAGACTTCGTTTTCCTTCAGTTCGGCCTCATGCATCGGGACGACTGCAATCTCGTTGCGCTGGAGCTTTCTGGAGATCCAAGGCGCATTCGGCGTCGCGGGAGAATGTTGGCTCCAGGCAAACATCGCGCTCAGGCACGCAATCCACAGGAATGAGAAGCTAAGCAGGTGGAGGCACCGGCGCAGATCGAGTTTTCTGAAAACTGAGGATGGCAAAAAGAAACTCACATACCTAGCGTGGCAGGCGCGGCGATTCTTGTCTTGTACAAGATTGCAGCTTGCTATAACTCGCTAGTAATCTTGAGATAAGCTTGCGGAAGCTTCCAGGTCATGGAAAACATGGAAATTGCGCCCAGCTCGTCTCTCATGAGCGCACAAACCATCTCGCAAATCCAGCTGGATCACGGTGAAGCAACATTTGGAACTGAGGAGAGTGCTCGTATCTGGCGCCATCCCGCGCTGCGCGGGGTTGAGCTTTTTCAAGGGATATATCGCAACTACAAATTCGTTCGCCACTTCCATGCGGTTCCGGCCATCGGAATTGTGGATGGAGGCTCCATGCGCGTCCATGACACAGCATCGAGCCATGTGCTTCCCTCAGGAACCATCTTTCTCCTGAACCCCGGAGACGTACACGCACCCGGCCCTGCAAGCGAGGGCGGGTGGAGCTTTCGCGTCTTCTATCTCGAGGAATCGCTTCTGGATGCACACTCCATTGAGCTGAGTGAAAAGATTTTTCGCTTTTCCAAACAATTTGTGCAGGACCAGCTTCTCGCGAACAAAATGTTGCGTTTGCACCGCAAGCTGGAAGCTGATGGAACCACGCTGGAGATGGAGTCCTCCCTGCTTTCTCTCCTAAAACGCCTCGCCGAATATCACGTCTACCAACCAGGACAACTAAAAATTTCAGAGATCGATACCGGAAAGGTGAAGAGGGTACTCGAGTACCTGCGGGCTAATTACCACCACAATATCAATTTGGCGGATCTTTCCGCCATAGCGCAATCCAGTCCGTTTCAGGTCCTGCGCACCTTTCGCAGCGCCATAGGTCTCACTCCCCATGCCTATTTGATTCAAATCAGGATTGAGTCAGCAAAGCGGCTCCTGCGTTCGGGGCACACCATCTCCGATGTAGCCGTTCATACGGGATTCACGGATCAGAGTCACTTTACTCGGCATTTCAAACGCATCACAGGAGTCACTCCCGGCAGGTATCTGCCCCGCGATACACAGGACTGGATGCTGGAATCTGGGAGGGAGCTTGAGCGCTGAATTTGTTCGTAGCCGCCAACCCTCGCCATCATGTTCCGGAAGGCATGACTGTTTCACCATCCTTGAAATCTTTATGCCTCGGTTCATTCCTGCCGCGCTTCCAAATGAAATGCGCCGGTTACACTAGGAGGTAACCGGTAGACCCGTAATCTCATGCTGCGCTCTTATCAAAGTAAATCGCCCATCGTTCCCGCATCCTGCTACGTTGACCCCTCGGCTCAGCTGATCGGGGATGTCACGCTCGGTGAAAATTCCAGCATTTGGATGAACGCCGTCGTGCGAGGCGACGTACATTCCATTCGCATCGGCGCCAACTCCAACGTGCAGGACTGCTCCGTGCTGCACGGCATGCGCAACCGGTATCCCGTCATCGTGGGCGACTGGGTCACGATCGGCCATAACGCCACAGTGCACGGCTGCATTGTTGAAGATGCCTGTCTGATCGGCATGGGCGTTCGGGTGCTTAACAACGCGCGTATCGGGGAGGGCTCGATCATTGCTGCTGGCGCCGTCATTCCGGAGAATGCCGTTGTTCCCCCACGAACTCTTTGGGCTGGCGTCCCTGGCAAACAACGGCGGCAGCTGGCGGACGCGGACCGCGAAATGATCCTTCATTACGCCCGGAACTATCTGGACTACACGCGGATCTATCTGGAAGAAGCGGAGCACCACCGGAAACCCTGACCCCCGCTGTATCCACACCGTACAATCAAATTCAGAGAGATTCTTTGGAGCGAACGAATGGCACACACGGTTTACTGCGCCAAATATAAAGCGCAAATGGAAGGTCTCGACGAACCGCCCTTTGACAGCGATTTCGGAAACAAGATTTACCATAGCGTCTCTAAAAAAGCCTGGGGTGAATGGGTTGAGCGTCAGAAAATGCTCCTGAATGAGTATCGGCTGCAGCCCTGGACTCGCGAGGCACAGGAGTTTCTCGTCGAGCAGATGGATCAGTTCTTCTTCGGGGAAGGCTCCGCGATGCCCAAGGAGTTCGTGCCACCAACCCAGTAAGTCCAGAAGGAAGCGCAGGCGGACGGCGAACCATCCAGAGGCAGCGGGCAGCGCTCAGCCACGCTCCACGCTAAATTGGCTTATGCGTTCTCTCGCGCTTCTTCTGTTTTGTCTTCCGGCCTTGACGGCCCTCCGCGCCCAGCGTCCTGCTGACCTCGTCCTTGTCCATGGAAAAATCTGGACGGAGAACCCCGGCCAGCCGGATACCGAGGCCATTGCCATCCAGGGCAACCGCATCGCCGCCACAGGATCTTCTGTCGCGATGATGAAATATGCAGGCCCCGGCACGCAGATCATCCAACTGCATGGCCGCCGCGTGGTTCCGGGCTTCAATGACTCCCATGTTCATTTTGTCGACGGGGGAGCCGCCCTGGCTGGAGTACAGCTACGGGACGCGGGCAGCCAGCAGGAGTTCCGCCAGCGCATCGAGGCTTTCGCACGCACCCAGCCCAAAGGCGCGTGGATCACCAACGGCGAGTGGGACCATACCGCGTGGTCGCCCGCCGTGTACCCTACCCACACTCTCATCGACAGCGTCACTCCGCAAAATCCAGTCGCCGTGTGGCGGCTCGACGGTCACATGCTGCTGGCCAACGCTCTCGCCATGCAGCTTGCCGGCATAAACCGCCACACCAGAGATGTCCCTGGCGGGGTCATTGTTCGCGACGCACAGGGCGATCCAACCGGAATTTTCAAGGATGCGGCAACCGGGCTGATTACCCGCGTCATTCCGGCCCGGAACCCCGCGCAGATTGCAGCAGCCGTGTTGGCAGCTCAGAAATACGCCCTGGCCAATGGCGTGACCAGCGTGCAGGACCTTCCCGGCTCCACGACCGACACCACAGGCCCGGCAAATCTACGCGTCTACCAGTCTCTGCTGCGCAAGGGACAGCTCAACGTCCGCATCTCCGCCAGTATTCGGTTGCTGGACTGGCAGCAACTTGCCCAGCGGGGAATCATAAGCGGCTTCGGCAATGACATGCTTCATCTCGGCGGACTGAAGAGCTTCGCCGATGGCGGCCTGGGTGCCGGAACCGCATGGATGTTCGAACCCTACGCGAATGCACCCGCCAACCGCGGCATCGCCAGCGATGAATTGACGCAGGCCGCCAAAATGTACGCCGACATGCAAGGCGGCGACCGCGCGCATTTGCAGTTGATCACCCACGCCATCGGTGACCGCGCCAATCACACCATTCTCGATATGTACGAGCGTGTCGAAAAGGCGGATGGCCCGCGCGACCGGCGGCTGCGCATCGAGCACGCCCAGCACCTGCTGCCCTCCGACATTCCGCGCTTCGCGCAACTCCACGTCATTGCTTCCATGCAGCCGTATCATGCGATCGACGATGGCCGCTGGGCGGAGAATAGCCTTGGCGCGCAGCGTATCCGGACCAGCTATGCCTGGCGCTCCCTGCTCGATTCGGGCGCCGTGCTCGCCTTCGGCTCGGACTGGCCGGTCGCTCCTATGGTCCCGCTGATGGGTATCTATGCCGCCGTCACCCGGCGCACTTTGGATGGAAAAAATCCCGGCGGCTGGGTGCCCGCGCAGAAGATCAGCGTTGCGCAAGCCGTTCACGCTTACACCGTGGGCGCGGCTTATGCCGAATTCGACGAGAATTCCAAAGGCTCTCTGGAACCCGGAAAACTCGCCGACCTCGTCGTGCTCTCCGCAGACATCTTCCACATCGACCCCGCGCAGATTGCCAACACGAAAGTCGATCTCACCATTTTGGATGGCCGCGTAGTTTATCGTCGTCCGTAGCGGCAAAACCGGTCTGCCGTCTACTTTCCGGGTGTCCCTATCTTTCCGTGTCCTGGTGCGGGGAGATCTGGGAGAAGCCGCTGCGGAGCATCTTTGATTTGCAAATACACCAAAGGGATTTGTCCATCGTTGGAAGCGAACGCTATGCGCGTGTAAACTGATTTTGGCCCCACGTTTCCTGGAAACGTGACCGTCGGGACGTGGCTCAGCCTGGTAGAGCACTCGCTTGGGGTGCGAGGGGTCGGCAGTTCAAATCTGCCCGTCCCGACCAATTTTTCACCGCACCATCACCGCACCCGCCCTCGTACTCTTCGCAAACCTTGGCTGCTCTGCAAAATTGGGCACCGTTTTCTATGCCACGTGTGGATGAGCACGGATGTGGCGCCAGACCATACCTGCCTACGCCAGAGATGACGACTACACGTTCGATGCTGCATTTCCGGTCGCACAAAGCGTGGCCATTATTTGAAGGTGCATGGATGGATGTCGGCATGCTCTCACAGGACATTGGTCGGTGGACGTGAGCGGAAACTGGCGCCTGACATTTGCCTTTGAAGGGAGGATGCTGTGTTGGTCGACTATCAGGACTACCATTAGGACGAATGTATGCGGATGCACAATCCAGCACATCCCGGCGAAGTATTGCGAGAGCACATGGGCGAAATTTCGGTGAGCAAGTTCGCCAGTCACCTGGGCATCTCCCGCGTGACCCTTTCCCGGTTGCTGAAGGGGAACTCAGGAATCTCTGCCGAGAGGGTGCTCAAGCTATCGGAAGCTTTGGAAACTTCGCCAGAACTGTGGCTCAATATGCAGACGCAGTTCGATCTGTGGCAGGCGTCTCGAAGTAAACGAAAACGCATCGCGCCTTTTGACCGCAGCCTAACACCTTGCCAACAGAATCTTCCTGAAGAATGCCGAGCCTCAGATCTTCCCGCTTCTTTCACCGGGATATCTGGGATCAGCAGCATATCCGCTCGTCCGTATGACACGCACTTAAAGATCGCGGAATCCGTGCTCATCTTCGCCTTGACTCTGCACGAACAAAAGGCCCGGCGATTGCCGGGCCTTTTGTTCGTGCATCGATTGCAGCTATGCCTGTTCTTCGGTCGTAGCCTTGATTTGGGCAACCGTCCAGTTCGCGTCGCCGACTTTGAAGCGGGCGAAGCGGCGGACCATCAGATTTTCGCCCAGCTTGCCCACTTTCTGGCCAATGAGCTGGCCGATCGTGACCGATTGCTCTTTGATGAAAGGCTGTTCCAGAAGGCAAACCTCTTCATAAAACTTCGACATCTTGCCTTCTACGATCTTCTCCACCACCGGCGCGGGCTTGCCCGTCTGCATGGCCTGGGCGCGGTAGATTTCCTTCTCGCGCTCCATGTCCGCGGCCGTCACGTCTTCCTTGCGAATGTACCGCGGGTCCGTCGCGGCAATGTGCATGGCGACGTCTTTGAGTAATTCCTGAAAATCCTCTGTGCGAGCCACGAAATCGCTCTCACAATTGATTTCAATCAGCACGCCGATCTTACCGCCCGCGTGGATGTACGTTCCCACCGCGCCTTCACTCGCCGTCCGGCTTGCCTTCTTGGCCGCGGACGCCATGCCGCGCTTGCGGAGAACGACGACCGCCTCTTCCATATTTCCCTTGGCTTCAGTCAAAGCATTGCGGCAGTCCATCATGGGCGCGCCGGTCTTCTCGCGCAGTTCCTTGACCATTGCCGCAGAGATACCTTCGGATACATTCGACATGCTGTTAGTCCAATCTTGGATTGTGAGTTATCAAACGGATCGTCATTCCGACCACGAGGCTGCCTGACATGAAAATCCAGAGGGTTGCAAGGACTGGGAACAACGAAGCCCTCTGGATGTCAGCTGGCGATCCGCCGCTCAGAATGACTCACTTCGAGCTTGCGATGTTAAATGCCCGATTCAGCGGCAATTTCAGGTTCATCCGCCACCGTCGTCGCAGGTGCGGGGGCCTTGCGGATTCCGCCGCCGAGCGCCTGCTCCAGATCTACATCATCGTCGGCCAGTTCCGGATCATACTGGCCTGCATTGAAGCTATTGGGAGCTGCGCCGGAGTCGCCCTCGGCAGCACTTGCGGTCACACCGGCAATTTCCGCCTGCTCCTTTTCCCCGCCCATCTGCACGCCTTCTACGATCGAGTCAGCGACTTTAGAGGTAAACAGCCGGATGGCGCGCAACGCATCGTCATTTCCTGGGATCACATAGTCCACCAGCGTGGGGTCGCAGTTCGTATCCACCACGGCGACCACAGGAATTCCAAGCTTGCGGGCTTCCATCACAGCGATCGTCTCATTGTTGGAGTCGACAATAAAGAGCGCATCCGGCAGACGACGCATGTTCTTGATCCCGGCAAGATTGGCCTGCAGATGCTTGCGCTCGCGTTCCAGCTTGATGACTTCTTTCTTGGTCATCAGGTCGTAACGGCCGTCTGTGGCCATTTCATCCAGTTCCTGAAGGCGCTTTACAGACTTCTGCACGGTCGTCCAATTGGTAAGCAAACCGCCGAGCCACCGCTGGTTGATGTAGAACATGCCGCAACGCGTGGCCTCCTCGGCGATGGCGTCCTGCGCCTGCCGCTTGGTGCCGACGAAAAGAATCGTCTTCCCATCGATCGCCAGGTCCGTGACATACTTGCTGGCTTCCTTGAACATCTTCAAGGTCTTCTGCAGATCGATGATGTAGATTCCGTTGCGTTCGCCAAAGATATATTCCTTCATCCTTGGGTTCCAGCGCTTTGTCTGATGCCCGAAGTGGACTCCCGCTTCGAGCAGTTCCTTCATTGTGATAGTGGCCAAACGACCTCCTTGTGATTTGCATCCGGCCATGCTCTAG
>DASSZI010000213.1:0-4083 GCA_035713565.1 Acidobacteriaceae bacterium
ATCGCCGTCGGCCCGGGGAAGCAGGGGCGTTCCGACAAAGTTGACTTTGGTCGATCCCGTCGAGTGATAATTCACCGTCGGAAGGTTTTGCGAAACATGAATATTGATCAGCGAATTCGGATTGTTTCCCGATTGCTGGCCCTGCGCCTGCAACCCAAACAATGCGATAGCGCAAATGGCGAGAATTGTATTGAAGTTCATTCTTAACTTCTCCTGAGAATATGTGTGCTGTCGATCCGTAAAGTCGAAATCCACATCACACCCTCTCTTAGAAGATGCAGATTTGCGGAGAAGCGAAGATCAGGAAAGGGTCAGGGGAACGCCCGGGCGGCAACTTTAACCCGCTCCATGCTCTAAGATTAGCCGGTGCACCCCCTGCTACAGGTCGAACGCCTCTCCGTCAGCTTCAGCACCGATGCCGGACAGCACAGAGCTGTTGATGACGTCAGTTTTTCCATTGCGGCCGGAGAATCTTTCGCACTCGTGGGGGAGTCTGGCTCAGGCAAATCGGTAACTTCGCTTGCCATTCTCCGGCTTCTGGATCCCCGGGCAAAACTTGCCGGAAGCATTCGTTTTGAGGGGCAAGACTGGCTCCAACTGCCGGAGCGAGCCATGCGGGCACATCGCGGACGCGATGCCAGCATGATCTTTCAGGATCCTATGATGGCCCTTAATCCGGTCATGCCCATTGGGCGGCAGATTGCAGAAGCAATACGCGCGCATGAGCCTGGCCTGTCTAAAAAAGTAGTCCGCCAGCGCGTTCTGGATGCCCTTGAGTCTGTCTCGATTCCCGAGTCTAGGCAACGATTTGCGGATTACCCTCACCAATTTTCCGGCGGCCAACGGCAGCGCATCATGATTGCGATGGCCCTGGTGAACCGTCCCCGCCTGCTGATTGCGGATGAACCCACGACCGCGCTGGACGTCACGGTCCAGGCGCAGATTCTGGCGGTCCTGCGCCACTTGAAAGAACAAACCAATGCAGCGCTGCTGTTCATCTCGCACGATCTTTCCGTGGTTTCGCAGGTCGCCGGGCGCGTGGCGGTGATGCGGCGGGGGAAAATTGTAGAGAGTGCTCCGACGAAGCAAATCTTCTCCAACCCACAGCACGCCTATACGCGCAGCTTGCTGGCAGCTGTTCCCACCATGCACAGCCGGCGCGACGCTCCACTCGCAACGTGGACAGCCGACGCTCCAGCCGAAGAGGGCGAAATGGTTGAAGTCTCCCCTGGGCACTGGGTGCGCGCCCCCCGCTAGCCTATGCTTGCCGCAATCGGCCCGGATTTGCCGCTCGCTTGCGGTGACCTTATGATGGAAGGTCGTATCGCTGAAGGGTGGGATCACAATCAGTCCTCCGGCTTTGGCTTACCGTCTGAGGAACCGGCAAGCACGCGAGCGCCATGTTCCGTCTCAAATCCAGTGCAGGTTCTTTCATGAAGCCAAAATAGAGAAGCGTTTCCGGCGTTGATTCCAAGCTCTCCAGCACTACATTTCCTGAACGACATACAATGAAAGGAACTACTTATGGCATATCCTGCTGCATATCGCTACACGCGCGAACACGAATGGGTCAAGATCGATGGCGGCCAGGGCACCATCGGGATCACAGATTACGCGCAGCACTCCCTGGGCGATATTGTTTTCGTGGAGACGCCGAAAGTAGGCTCGTCTGTCGAAGCGGGAAAAGTTTTCGGCAGCGTGGAATCAGTCAAAGCAGTCTCCGACCTGTATGCGCCTGTCAGCGGAGAGGTTACCGCTGTGAATGAGGAACTTCATGCCTCGCCCGAAAAGATCAACACCGCCGCGCACGACGCTTGGATCATCCAGGTAAAGCTGACTCAACCCTCCGAGGCGGATTCCCTGTTGAGCGCCGCCGATTACGAAAAATTTACCGCGGAAGAAACCGGACACTAACAATTTTCCCACCAAACGCGAGGGTCTCTGTTTCGCGAGCATCATCAGGAAGCTACAGGAAATTAGCTATGCGCTATTTGCCCAAATCCCCGTCTGACCGTTCCGCGATGCTGGAAAGCATTGGCGCCAGCTCCGTTGACGACCTGTTCGCCACGATTCCCGCGGAATACCGCCTGAGCAAAGATTTGAATATTCCACGCCAAATGGGCGAGCAGGAGATTGTTGAATTTTTCCGCAAAGCTGCAAGCCGGAATGCCGACGGGTATGCCAGCTTCCTTGGCGCGGGAGCCTATCACCACTATCGGCCCGTCGTGATCGATGCAATGGTGCAACGGGGCGAGTTCCTAACCTCCTACACGCCCTATCAGGCAGAAATTACGCAGGGTACGCTGCAGGCGATTTTTGAGTTCCAGACCATGATCTGCGAACTGACCGGCATGGAAATTGCGAATGCCTCCATGTACGACGGCTCAACAGGCGCGGCGGAGTCGGTCATGATGGCTGCCCGAATCACCGGACGCAGCCATATCGTGGTTGCGAACACAGTACATCCGGAATACCGCGAGGTATTGAAGACTTACGCGCAGCATCAGGGCCTTACCAAGCAGGTGGCCGGCTACGGCGCAGACGGCCGCGTGGATCAGAAAGCTCTTGAAACAGCAGTGACCGATCAGACCGCGTGCGTGCTGATCCAGTCGCCGAACTTTTTTGGCGTGATTGAGGATGTGGCAGCCATCGCGGAGATCGCGCATGCAAAAGGCGCGCTGCTGATCGTTTCCATCGCGGAAGGGCTTTCGCTCGGTATCGTGCGCCCGCCCGTAGAAGCCGATATCGTCTCGCTGGAAGCGCAGTCGTTCGGGGTGCCCGTGGGTTTCGGCGGTCCATACTGCGGCGTGCTGGCTTGCAAGGAAAAATTTATCCGGCAGATGCCCGGCCGCCTGACCGGAGCAACAGTCGACAAACAGGGACGCCGCGGATTCGTGCTGACGCTCTCTACCCGGGAGCAGCATATTCGCCGGGAGAAGGCCACCTCCAACATCTGCACCAACCAGGCTCTGGTTGCGCTCATGACCTGCATCTATCTCACGATTTACGGCAGATCGGGGATCAAGGAACTGGCTGAGCAGAATCTGGCCAAAGCGCATTACGCCGCGCAGACCCTGGCTGCTACACCGGGAAGTGAACTGCTCTTCGCGAAAGCACCACGCTTCAATGAATTTGTACTCTCCACGCGGGAGGCGCCCGAGGCGTTGAACCCGCGCTTACTGGACCACAAGATCATCGGCGGCCTGCCGCTGGCAAAGTGGTATCCGGAGCTGCACAATGCTACCTTATGGTGCGCGACGGAACAGAATTCCCGGCAGGAGATTGATACTGCGGCCGCAGTAATTGCAGGCAAAAAAGCACCTACTTTGGCATACGCATAAAGAATTGAGGATCGATGGCAACCGATACATTGAGCCCGGCAGCAGTGGCAAATCCCAAAAACGAGCCTTTTGTCGGCACCCGACGCAAGGTGTCCAGCCATGTCAACCAGAACGAAGGTCTGATTTTTGAGAAGTCCTCGCCTGGAAAAAAAGCTTATCGCCTCTCCGAACTGGATGTTCCTGCCGTCGATCCGAAAACACTGCTGGGGCAACATGCTCGTGAAGACGTCGGCATGTTGCCGGAGGTGAGCGAGATTGAAATCATTCGCCACTTCACGCGTCTCTCCACGTGGAACTACGCGATCGATCTCGGCATGTATCCGCTGGGTAGCTGCACCATGAAGTACAACCCCCGCGTCAATGAACTGGTGGCCCGGCTGCAGGGAATTGCCGAAGCGCATCCCTATCAACCGGAGACTCTGTCGCAAGGTGCGATGCGCGTGATGGCCATGCTGCAGGACTGCCTGAAGGAAATTACCGGCATGGATGCCATCACGCTGCAGCCGGCAGCCGGTGCGCATGGCGAGTTCACCGGCATCCTGCTGGTCCGCGCGTATCACGAATCGAAGGGCAATCCGCGCAAGAAGATCCTGATCCCCGACTCCGCGCACGGCACCAATCCGGCAACTGCGGCGATCTGCGGATATCAGGTGCAGAACTTGAAATCCAACAGCAAAGGCATGGTTGATTTGGCGGAGCTTGAAAAGCTTGTGGATGACGAGACCGCCGCCCTGATGCTGAC
>DASSZI010000214.1:0-12541 GCA_035713565.1 Acidobacteriaceae bacterium
TCTTCAGGATGCGGCGCCCGAAGTAATCGCGCGTTCTTCAATCACCAAGGAAACGATCGAGCAATTGATTGCGGAGCGCAACGCGGCACGGAAATCGCGCAATTTTCCGCGCGCCGACGCGATCCGGCAGGAATTGGCAGCAGCAGGAATCTTGCTGGAAGACAGGGCGGATGGCGTGCGCTGGCGCAGAAAATAGCTGCGTGCCTGCCAATGGGGATCGAATTCAAACCATTTCCAGGTCCGCAGCTTCTTGTCTTTTAAGCTCGCCATGACCGGGCTGCATCCGGGATGAAGTCACGAGGAAGATGGCGAGCAGAATGACCACCATTCCAATCCATTCATTGCTCTGCATGCGTTCCCCAAGCAGGAGTGCCCCCAAAAGTACGGCGACCATGGGATTGACATACGCGTACGTAGCCACCTTAGCCACGGGAATGTTCTGCAAAAGCCAGGTGTAGGACGTAAAGCCGATCAGCGATCCAAAGATGATCAGGTACGCTATGGCGGAAATGCTCTCACGGTTCCAGTGCACATGGGTCCATTCGCCAAAGCAGGTGGCAAGAATCAGGTCACAGAAGCTGGCGGCAAGCATCTCCCAGCCGGCGCACACAAAAGGATCGAGCGCCAGGTTGCTGTGACGCGACAAAATCGATCCGCTGGCAAAGGAAAGCGCACCAAGGAGCAAAACTGCGATGGCGAGGATGTCATGCCGGTCCCCCCGGACTCCGGTACGGGCACTGGGCCACGCAAGAATCGCCAAACCGGCAAATCCTAAAACCAGACCTGCCTGGCCACGGCCGCGCAGACGTTCTCCCGTGGGCAGCATGAGCTCGATGAGAGCGACATAGACAGGCACAATCGCAACCAGCAAAGCCGAAAGTCCGCTGGGCAGATAAAACTCCGCCCATACAAGGCCCAGATTACCTGTGAACAACAGCAGCACCCCGAGCAGGAAAACCCGGCGCATCTCGGAAGAACTGCCCCAGATGGCTTTGCCCCTTATGCGCGAGAAAAACAGCATCAAGCAGCCGCCAATACTGAGTCTTACCCCGGCCAGTACAGGCGCGGGCATCATGTGAACGCCTAAGCGGGCTGCTGTGTAGGTAGCACCCCAGAAAATGTAAACACACAGGAAAGCAAGCCAAATCTGAAATCGGGGAACCGTACGCGGAGAAGAATTCATGAGCTTTCATTCATTTTATGGGTGCGGCGGGAGCACTCCACGCTATACTTGGGCCAGACGGTTATGAAAAAGGCACCCTATTTCGCCCCGAACGTGGACGTTCCTATGGAACGCATCTGGCGAATGTGCCCGCGTAAATTCCTAAGGTATCTGCCTACCGGTACGCGACCTAGCCTGTTCGGCAGCGACTAAGGCGTCTTGCCAATCGCTGGCGACCATTCTTTCAAGTACAAGCCTGATTTTTCAGGCTTGACCCTCGTTTTCTGAATGGAACGATTTTGCTGCCTCTATCCGGGCAGCGCAGGCTATATTTCCCACTTTTGAGGAGAAAAACGATGCAGAGCAATGGCATAGGTGCATACAAAAGTTCTGAAAAGTTTGCCGCGTTTGGGCCGAAGCTGCGCGGCAGCGTGCCAGGGCCAAAAGCCCGGGCCGTAGTTGAGGCCGATCACAAGTGGATGTCCCCCAGCTACACCCGTTCCTATCCCATGGTTGCCAAGCGCGGACGCGGTGTTCGCATCGAGGATGTTGATGGCAATGAATTCCTCGATCTGGCCGCCGGAATTGCGGTCTGCTCTACGGGGCACTGTCACCCGCAAGTGGTCAAGGCAATTCAGGAACAGGCAGCGGAGTTGATTCACATCTCGGGCACGGACTTTTACTACGAGAGCATGATTCTGCTGGCGGAAAGACTTTCCAGCATCGCTCCCATGCCGGGTCCGCACAAGTTTTACTATGGAAACTCCGGTGCAGAGGCAGTGGAATGCGCCCTGAAGCTGGCGCGGTACCACACCGGCCGACAAAACGTGATTGCTTTCTTTGGCGCATTCCATGGGCGCACCATGGGCGCGCTCTCATTGACTGCTTCTAAACCGCAACAGCGCCGCCGGTTTGGTCCTCTGCTGGCCGGAGTCACGCATGTGCGCTACCCCTACACTTATCGCGGATGCAGCGGAGGTCCCCAGGAGGAGGAAGCCTTTGCGCTCGGTTGTGCCCGCTATATCGAAGAGAAGCTGTTCAAGACAACGCTGCCGCCGGAGGAAGTAGCGGCAATCTTTGTCGAGCCGATCCAGGGTGAAGGGGGTTATGTAGTTGCGCCGACGATCTTCATGCAGGAACTGCGCAGAATTTGTGATCGTCATGGCATTCTGCTGGTCGCCGATGAGGTGCAGTCCGGCGCCGGCCGTACGGGCAAATGGTGGGCCATCGAGCATACCGGGGTTGAGCCGGACATTGTCTGCATGGCCAAGGGAATTGCCAGCGGGATGCCGCTTGGCATCTGCATGACACGTGCGGAGATCATGGATTGGAAACCGGGCTCACACGCCTCAACCTATGGAGGAAATCCAGTGGCCATCGCCGCGGCTCTCGCGACATTGAACGTTCTTGAGAACGGCGGGATGTCGAACGCGGCTAAAGTGGGTGAAAGCATGATGAAACGCTTGAAGGATTGGCCCGAAAAGCATGCAATTGTAGGCGAGGTGCGCGGCCGCGGGTTGATGATTGGGATTGAGATTGTGAAAGACCGCACATCCCGTCAACCCGCAACGGAATGGCGCAACCAGATCGAAACTCTTGCTTACGAGCGCGGCCTTTTAGTTCTGGGCTGCGGCGAGACATCAGTTCGTCTCTCTCCCCCACTCATCCTGAAGCAGGAAGAAGCCGACATCGCGCTGGATATCCTGGAGGAATGCATCAGCCTGGTGGAACATCAGGAAGAGCCTTCGTTGGCGGCAGCACACGCCTGAAGGCGCCGCTAGGTTGGCGAAAGCGGAGGGCGGCAAATTATCGTTGCCCTTTGTTGCTCAAAACTTGCTACATTAGTGGCGACCGCTTCAGCCCAAATGCAAATCTCTCGTTTTGCCGAACATCGGCTTGCAGTCGTCGAACGTACTCTGGGCTGGCTTGAGCATCACGCGATGCGTAGGGGAACGCTCCCCAAGCAAGCCGCTCATCTGGCGATCGGATTGCGCGGAGAAGACGCAGCGTACTTTTACTTAAGGCGGCTGGGTTACACCGTCATCGCCAGACGCTGGCGAAGCGCCAAATTACGCGGCGACATCGATCTGATCGGCTGGGATGACGAGCATTTGTGCTTTGTCGAAGTGAAAACCCGGACTTCGCGATCTTTTCAACCGGCGGAAGTCGCGGTGGACCGTGAAAAGCGGGCGATGCTGATGCGCATGGCGCAGGAATACATGCGCCAATTGGAAAATCGCGACCGGATCCCCATTCGGTTCGATGTACTTTCCGTCTATCTCGCCGACGTATCTCCGGAATTTGAGCTGTTCCGCGGCGCATTCAATTCGGAGTAGCCTGCTGCGCTAAGAAGTCACCCCTTGAAAGTTGGCCTGGGCGAGTGGAATAAACTGGCCATTCTCTGCATCGTACGTGGTAACCCTTGCCGTAGCAATGTCGTAAACCCAGCCGTGCAGGCGCACTTCCTTACGCTTGATGGCAGCCGCAACCGTAGGATGGGTGAGCAGGTTCCCAAGTTGAGCCAGGACGTTCTCGCGGATGAGCAGGTTGAGCCTTTCTGTATCGTCCGCAAGTGCATGATGGTCGGCAACAATGCTTCGCGCGGCATCGGCGAAATGTAACCAGCGGGCCACCTCCGGCAGTGCTTCCAACTGTTCGCTCCCACGCAGAATCGCCGTCATGGCGCCACATCCGGAGTGGCCGCAGATCACGATATCCGGAACTCCCAGTACGGCCACAGCGTATTCAATGCTGGCGGAAACTCCGCCTGGAGCGACGCCATAAGGCGGAACAATGTTTCCCGCGTTGCGCACAACAAACAATGCTCCGGGATCCTGCTGAGTAAACAATTCAGGGATTACGCGCGAATCGGAACAACCAATGAACATCGCCTGCGGGCGTTGCACATCAGAAAGCTGCTGAAACAGCGCCTTCTGATTTGGATAGACGTCGCGCTGGAACTTCAGAACACCATCTACAATTCGTTTCACAGGGCACTTTCCACGGCAAGCGTTCTACTGCGCATCTTTCCACTCTTCATACCAGGACATCTGGATAGCTTCCAGCTTTCCTTCGTTGGATTTTTGCGGATCATCCGCAAATCCCTCCAACTCCGTCACGTATCGATGCAATTCCGTAAAGCGCACGGTCAATGGATCAGTTTCCGGAAATTTTTCCTGAAGCTGGATTCCGATTTCTTCGGCGTCGCTCCATGTCAGCGGTGCGGGCATACAACGCTCCTTGATTTTTGAGCTCGATTATTTACTGTCGGTCAACGTAAGCGGCTTGCCTTCGGAAACGTAGTTGCGGTTCCACTTAGGAATTTCTACCACGTAGCTGCCGGGACCGGTGATGACTGCCTGACAGCCAAGACGCGAGTTCAACTGCACATCGGCCGCCGTTTCCATACGATCCAGCTCGTCGTCATCGGGTTCGCTCAACCCGGCGGCGCCTTCCTTAATCCACAGATGGCAGGTGGTGCAGGCACAGGATCCCCCGCAGGCATGGTCAAGAAAAATGCCGAAGTTTTCTGCCACGTCCAAAAACGACATCGGCTTGCCGTGGTGGTCGTAAGGCATTGTGCCATAGTCGAACTCGACTGTACGGTTCTCCGGCAGAAACGTGACACGCACCACGCCGGCTGCGGGGGGTTGAGTTAGATCCACGGGTTTTGCAGTGTCAATCGTTGTCATCTGGGCCATAATTCCATTCTCTTTGATTCAGTTTTCAATTTCCGCGGGTGCAATCGCGTGGGGCACAGAGGGAGCCTCGCCCATGTCCTCATCGGCAGCATCCATGGTTTTCCCCTTCATCGCGGAGCTGACGGCAACATCCATCTGCAACTCGGCGAAGTTCCTGGTTGCATAATCGAGAGCAGCGATTGCGTCACGGATCGCGCGATAATCGTGTCCCCTCCGAGCAGCTTCTACGGCGCTTCGCGTTTCACGAATTCGAGCCAGCTCGACCGGGTTCAACATCTTCCATGCCGGACTGGAGGGTGCTTTGTCCACGGCGGCCAGAATTGTGTCGGCTTCATTTTTTGCTTCGATCAATTGGCGCTCACGGAAATCCTCTTCCGCCTTGTCGAAGGAATCGAGAATCATCGTCTCGACCTGCTCATCCGACAATCCGTAGGTTGGCTTGACCTCAATCTCAGCCTGCTTGCCACTGCGCTGTTCACGCGCGGAAACCTGCAGAATTCCGTTAGCATCGATCAGAAACTTAACTTCGATACGAGGCATTCCCGCCGTCATGGGGGGAATGCCTTTCAGGTCGAACCTTGCCAAGGACCGGCAATCTTTCGCCAGCTCGCGCTCTCCCTGTACAACATGGATTGCAACGTTGGTTTGACCGTCGACGCCCGTCGTGAAATGCTCGATCGCGGAAGCTGGAATTGTGGAGTTGCGCTGAATGATCTTTGCCACCACTCCTCCCAGCGCTTCAATGCCGAGCGATAACGGCGTTACATCCAGCAGCAGCATATCCTGCGTGGCAGCGGAGTCGCCGGCAAGGATGTTGGCCTGCACCGCCGCGCCCAGCGCAACCACTTCATCCGGGTTCATCTCCGCGTGCGGTTTCTTGCCGCGCTCAGCGAGTTCGAAGATCTCATCCACCAGTTTGCGGACACTGGGAATGCGGGTCGAGCCTCCCACCAGAACCACTTCGTCGATCTGATCGATCCGAATTCCCGCATCCTGAATTGCCTGCTTGCAAGGTGCAATTGTCCGCTCCAGAACGGGCTGGATCAATTGTTCAAACTGCTCGCGCGTAATTTCCCGGCGATAGCGACGGTCTCCAGGCAGCGGGACGTCCAGGGATGTTGATTCAGCAGCGGAGAGCGCAATCTTTGCCTCAATGACAGCTTTGCGGATGGCCTGCACCGCCTCCCCATTGCTTCGCAGGTCCACACCTAAATCGCCACGGATGTCCTCAAGGGCGATGGCAATCAGCAGGTTGTCGATGTCATCGCCGCCCAAATGGGTGTCGCCGTTGGTTGCAATCACTTCAAAGATGCCATCATGGAGCTTCAAAATTGAGATATCGAATGTGCCGCCCCCCAGGTCGTAAACGGCAACTATGCCTCCCTTCTTTTTATCGAGTCCATAGGCAAGCGCGGCTGCGGTCGGCTCATTCACCAGCCGCAGAACTTCCAATCCTGCGATACGGCCCGCATCCTTGGTAGCCTGGCGCTGCGCATCATTGAAGTACGCCGGAACCGTGATGACTGCCTTTTGGACCATGACTCCTGGTCCGAAAAAACGTTCCGCGTTCTGTTTGAGCTGCCGTAAAACGTAGGCTGAAATCTCCGGTGGGGTGTATTCTCGCGGGCCAAGCTGGATACGGAGCACTTCTCCGGGAGCCAGATTCTTCGCCAACCGGAAAGGAAAGAACTTCAGTTCCTCCTGGACATCTTCCACGCCACGGCCCATCAGTCGCTTCGCGGAATAAATCACGCTGTCGGAGGACTCCAGCAAGTGGGGACGGGCAGCATTTCCTACAATGATGCGGTTCTCCGGGGTGAGCGCAACAACGGAGGGCACGAGATTCATCCCGTCCTCACCAGGAATGACGACCGGCTGGTCACCTTGCATGTAGGCGACCAGCGAGTTCGTCGTACCCAGATCGATGCCCACGATGCGCTGCTTTGTTTCCTCTGTCATTCCACGCTTTTCCTTTTCGCGCTAGCTGCCGAGCGCCTGTTGTACATCACGAACCAGATTGCGAATGTAGCTGCGGCGGTTGAGCAGGTCTACGATCTTTTGCTGGACTGCTTTCTGCCCGGCGCTGTTGTGCGCATCGGCGGCGCTGTCCCACTCGGCCCACAGCGCCTGCAGTTGGTCCATCGCTGCTTCAAGCTGCAATTCGAAGTTATGGCGGGCGGCCTGCAGATCGGCGGTCAACGCGGGGTCATTTTCACCGCTTGCATGCGCGGCGCGCATTTCCTCCAACTGCATATTCAGCTCGAACACTTCCTCCAGCAGGTCGGGCGGCACAATCTGCTGCTTAGCCGTACCCCTGGCGGCTGCTGCGTCGGTTGCATCGCGCGACTGCTCTTCCAGCCGAACCCCCTCCAACTCGAGCAGATATTCCGTCCTGGCCAAGGGATCTCGAAGGGTACGCCAGGCGTCGTTGAGCAAGGAGCTTTTTTCCAAACTCCATTGCTGCTCCTGTGCCCCGGCCCGGGCATACAGGTCTGGATGGAATTTCCGGCTCAGATCATAAAACCTTTTTTCCAGTGCGGCACAATCCAGGCGTAAGCGGCGTGGCAGCCCGAAAAACCGGAAATAGTCGAGCGGCACCGAGGGTTGCAGCTTTCCACATGCCTCACAAAACTGCGCGGACGCATCGTTTTCGTTTCCGCAGGACCAGCAGGTAGTTCTCGTCGACGGCTCCGCAAATGACGTCATGTCGTGTGCAGGCAAAAGCTCCTCGTTCCAGGCGCAGCGGATTGAAAACATGATTGCGGCGTTGGCAGGCTCAGAACTGCAATCCAGAGCCGCCCGTATTCCGAGGCTGAACTTACCCAGAAAACGAAGATCCGCAGCCGCACGATTTCGTAGAGTTTGGGTTGATGAAGTTGAACCCCTGCCGCATCAAGGTCTCTTCGTAATCCAGAACCATGCCGTTCAGGTAAATAAACGATTTCGGATCAACGAAAATGCGCACGCCATCATGGTCGTAGACACGATCCCGCTCCCGCGGCTGAGTGTCGAACCGTATGTTGTAGGACAAGCCTGAACACCCGCCGCCCTGAACGCCCAGACGCAGACCGCCCTGCTCGGGAGATATATTCTCCTTCGCCATCGCAATACGAATGCGCTTCAGCGCGCGGTCCGTCACCTGAATCCCCTTCTGCGGAGAATTCGGCGCAACGGTCCCTGACGCGCCGCGTGGCGCATTCTCGATCATTATGGGCTGGGCAGTCTGGTCGGCCATAGATCTCGAATGCCTAGTTCGAAGCGCCCGCTGTTGCCATCGAATGTTCGACCGCAACGTTCTTCTTCTTCCAGTCGCCGATCGCGGCGCGAATGGCATCTTCAGCCAGCACGGAGCAGTGAATCTTTACCGGCGGCAGCGACAATTCCTTCACGATATCCGTGTTCTTAATCTCGAGAGCTTCGTCAACCGTCTTGCCCTTGACCCATTCCGTCGCCAGCGAGGAGGAAGCGATCGCGGATCCGCAGCCGAATGTCTTGAATTTCGCGTCCTCGATGACGCGGGTTTCCGGATTCACCTTAATCTGAAGACGCATCACATCGCCACATTCAGGGGCACCGACGAGGCCAGTGCCTACTTCTGTACTGGCTTTGTCCATCTGACCCACGTTCCGCGGATTGTTATAGTGGTCGATTACCTTTTCACTGTAAGCCATAGATCCTCCTGAACTTGAAAGCTGTTGTTGTAAGCCTGTTTAGTGCGCCTGCCACTGAACCTTCGTCAGGTCAATGCCTTCCTTGGCCATCTCATAAAGCGGCGACAGTTCGCGCAGCTTTTGCACGACATCGATAACCTTGTCGGCTACATAATCAACTTCCGCCTGAGTATTGAATCGGCCCAGGCCGAACCGGATTGAGCTGTGCGCGACGTCGTCTCCCAGACCCAGAGCTTTCAATACATAAGATGGCTCCAGGGTTGCCGAGGTGCATGCCGAACCACTCGAAACCGCAATGTCATTAATGCCCATCAGCAGCGATTCCCCTTCCACGTGAACAAAGCTCATATTCAGATTTCCGGGCAGGTGATGCTCCATCGAGCCGTTAATGTGAACGAAGTCCAGGCTGGATTCCAGCTTTTCCTTCAGGCGATCGCGCATCGCTGTCAGGCGTTTTGCCTCTTCCTGCATCTCTTCGCGGGCAATCTCGCAGGCTTTCCCCAGCCCCACGATTCCGGGAACGTTCAGCGTGCCGGAACGCATGCCGCGTTCATGTCCGCCACCGTCGATCTGAGGAGCGATTTGCACACGCGGATTGCGGCGGCGCACATAGAGGGCTCCGACCCCTTTTGGCCCATAGAGCTTGTGAGCTGTCAGCGACAGCACATCAATGTTCATCGCATTCACATCGACGGGAACTTTGCCGACCGCCTGCACGGCGTCTGTATGGAACAAAACCCCGCGTTCGTGGCACAGCTTGCCAATCTCCGCAATTGGCTGGAGAACACCAATTTCATTGTTCGCGAACATGATGGTGACAAGGATGGTCTTATCGTCGATGGCTCGCTTCAAATCTTCAATATCGATCAGGCCGTCTGCCTTGACCGGCAGGTAGGTGACGCGGCAGCCCTGCTTTTCAACACGCTTGCAAGTGTCAAGCACGGCCTTGTGCTCCGTCACCTGAGTGATGATGTGGTTCCCGCGTTCGCGGTACATCTCAACGATCCCTTTAATGGCGAGATTATTGCTCTCCGTCGCGCCGGATGTGAAAATGATTTCCTTTGCGGTCGCCCCAATCAGCTTTGCAATCTGCTCGCGGGCCGTGTCGACGGCCTGCTCGGCCTCCCACCCAAAAGAGTGGTTGCGACTGGCGGAGTTTCCGAACTTGTCCGTGAAATAGGGCAGCATGGCTTCCAGAACCCGAGGATCCATGGGCGTCGTGGCGTGGTTGTCCATGTACAGCGGCAACTTGATGCCGGGGGGCAGCGGAACGGAAACGTTAAACTCGCCTCGCGCGGTGCTTGGCTGATTCTGCGTAGTGCTCATCGGGTCACTCCTGGTTGAACTGCGACTTGGCTCCCACAGCACGCGGCTTACGCATGCGAACCGGCGGAACTCCCTAACGTAACTAAGCTGTTCTGGTGCGAACTTCTAATGTGCGCTGTTCCGGCTTTAGATTCCTCGCAAAGATCGGAAATGCGCATTTCATTGAGCAGATCGCGAATCGTGTCATTTAATTTGCGCAAAGGCTCTTTCACCGTACAGGAACCCAGCAGATCGCAGTCGCCGTGGACTGTGGTGCATGAGGCGATAAACAGAGGCCCCTCGATCGAACGGATGACTTCAAATGCTGTGATTTCGCTGGCCGGACGCGCCAGCGAATAGCCCCCATGCAATCCGGCGTGAGAAATTACAACCCCGGCCCGAGTCAGCGTCTGAAGAATCTTTGCCAATAGAGATGCCGGGATATGGTAAGCCTCGGCAATGTCCTTGGCGCTCTGAGCGGTCCCATGGGGGTTCTCGGCGAGATGCTTGAGGGCCATCAGACCATAATCCGCTTTTTTGGTAAGCCTCAGCATTGGGGAAAACCCGGCGGCCCCGGAACCTACGAAGCCATGTGTCGAGTATAGGACTATTTTAGTCGTAGTTGCAAGCTTCCCGAGCTACGCCGCCTCTGAATCCCAATGTGGAAAATCACGCAATTTCCAGGTGGAAAGCTGCGCAATTTCCAGGTATGATCACGAAGGCTTTTAGGTGCACAACGCGATCTGCGTCAGTTAGTGGAGACGAGCAGCGCGTTACTTCGCACCCCAGAGTTTTGCCAAAACTCCAAGTGGTTGATTGTGCAAGAGGGTGCTCGGATGCAACCCAAGTGGCCCCATGACGCAACCAATCATTGACAACCCTGGTCTTCCAGCCCATCGGCAGAACCAGAACATTCGATTCCACCTCGCGTTCGCCTGCTGTTGTTGCATTTTTTTGCTGCTCTATGGCTCTCGATCACGTCAGAATCACCACTACTGACGGAATACGGTGCCTGCATCTTCCCCCAGACCTAAAAAAAAAATAAAAACCTTATTAGTTTGGCACCAGACGTGCGTCTGTGCACAAGCGCAGTCCGGCTGTATCCGTGTACCAGGAGCAAGTATGATCCGCACCATTCAGCAGTTTTGCAGAACCCAGACGTTCTATATCTCTATCTCTGCCTTAGCTTCTCTCGCCATGCTGGCCAGCATGGGATGTGGCGGCGGCTCCAGCTTCGCGAAGACGGGAGCGCCCAAGAGCCTGAGTGCGCTGGCAGTCTCGCCAGCCACGGCCACGCTGGGGGTGGGGGCGACCGCGCAGTTCAATGCGACCGCAACCTATAGCGACAGCTCGACGGCAATGGTCACTTCGGCAGTGAGCTGGACGAGCAGCGCCCCGGCAGTGGCAACCATCGATGCCTCCGGAGTAGTCAAGGGTCTCGGCGCTGGGAATGCGACCGTCACCAGTTCGCTGAACGGAGTTACTGCAACCGCGACCGTCACGGTGAAGGCAGCCGCGAAGACCGTCTCTTCCATCGCGATCACACCGGCCAATCCAAACGTGTCGGCGGGCGCGACGGAGCAGCTTACGGCAACAGCGACCTACAACGACGGCTCCACAGCCAACGTAACCTCGACTGCAACCTGGAAGAGCGCCAATCTGGGCGTTGCCACCGTGAACACAGCCGGCCTGGTGACTGCAGTTGCCGCAGGAAACGCTACCATTACCGCCTCTTTTGGCGGTGTGGCCGGAAGCACGACGGTGGCTGTTTCAGTTCCCGTCAAGGCACTGACATCGATGGCAATCACGCCCGTAAATCCGAAAATGACGACCGGTGGTACGCAGCAGCTGACCGCGACCGCAACCTATAGCGATGGCTCCACAGCGAACGTAACGGCGTCGGCAAGCTGGAAGAGCGGAAACTCCGCTGCGGCAACCGTGAGTTCCGCCGGCGTGGTGACCGCAGTTGCGGCAGGAAATGCGGCTATTAGCGCCACCTTGAGCGGAATTACGGCGAGCACCACGGTCACTGTAGCGGCACCCGTCAAGACGCTGTCCTCAATCGCGATCACGCCAGTTGATCCAAGCGTGACGGCAGGAAGCACGCAGCAGCTCACCGCGACAGCGACTTACAGTGACAGCACGACCGCAAACGTGACCGCGACGGCAACATGGAGCAGCGCGAACTCGGCAGTGGCAACCGTGAATCCCGCCGGAATAGTAACTGCGGTTGCCGCGGGTTCGACTGCCGTAACCGCCACCATGAGCGGCGTGAGCGGAAGCACGACCGTGACGGTGCCTGCGCCCAAGACTGTTTCCTCTATTGCTGTAACTTCCTCGAACAGCAGTGTCGCAATGGGTTCCACGCAACAGTTGACTGCGACCGCAACTTACAATGACGGGACGACGGCGAACGTTACGACTACGGCGGTGTGGACAGCCTCCAATGGAGACGTTGCCACCGTGAATGCTACCGGACTGCTGAGTGGTGTTGCTGCCGGATCGACCACCATCACCGCCACCGTGAACAATATAAGCGGAAGCCTGCCATTCGTCGTGACCATAGCACCCGGCACAGGGGTCAATATTGCGACCGCCCATGTCGATGTGCTGCGCACGGGTTTGAATCCGGGCGAGCAATCGCTCGCGCCGGGGAACGTCAGCGCCAAGACATTTGGGAAATTGTTTTCCTATCTTGTCGA
>DASSZI010000215.1:0-2898 GCA_035713565.1 Acidobacteriaceae bacterium
CGTGCTTCCCTTAGGAACCCGCTGCCGGTCTCTTTTTAAAATGGACTTCGCCGAAGCCCTTTATATCGCTGAGCTACGGAGTGCTCCCCAGGGACACATTTCCTACCGCAGAGTTGCCTGGGCAATGTATCAGGAGATTGCGAAAAGACATCCATTCCTTGCAAGGACGTTTCGTGTAACCGACGTTAATCTTCCCATCGACCCTTTGCAGCGTTAGTCCGCGTGAGCGTACGCGTGCCGGGTGACATAGAGCCGCAAATAAAGTTTGTATGTGAGGCATCCAATTATCCTTGGCTGTTCTCCGGTCCATGCTTTCTGGTTCCTGGTCATCCTAGGCAACTCTAAGTCGATTTCTATGCTCCTACTGCTCCAGTACAGTATTTTTCTAATCTCCCCTGAAGGCTGCAAACAAACCTCAGATAACTCATCACTAACTTAAGGAGTAGTTACCGTGCCCGACTCAACCTCTACAAATCCGGAACTGAAGGATCGAATCTCTGACACAGTTGCTCAGACGCGAAATAAAGTTACCGAATTTGGTAGCACAGCCGCCGATAAGATCGACCAGACAATGACTTCCGCCGCAACTGGCCTCGACAGTGCGGCAACCGCAGTCCATCAACGTGCCGACTACCTGCCCGGCGGACCGAGGGTCGCCAGTGCCGCGCATTCTGCCGCGGAGAAGATGAGCGCAACAGCAGACTTTGTTCGCGAGCACGATGTAAGCACCATCGTCGCAGACGTCGAGAGCCTGGTGAAAAGAAATCCCGGTCCGTCTCTTCTCTTCGCTGCTGCCGTGGGCTTCCTCGTGGGCAGAAGCTTGACACGCGACTAGCTTGCTAGTTAACAGGAGACATGGAATGGCACTGGTAGAGCGATCGGTCACAAGTGTGCTGCAGGACATTGTCGAGAACATCCAGGCAATTGTCCGCTCTGAAGTTCGGTTGGCGAAACTGGAGGTTCGCGAGGAAGCAATCAAGGCGAAAGGTGCTGCGCTGTATCTGGCCATCGGTGCGGTTTGCGGCTTATTTGCACTGCTGTTTTTGCTGTGGACAGTGGTTTATGCGCTCGCAATTGCACTGCCTGTCTGGATCGCCACCCTGATCGTGACCTTTCTCGTCGGAATCGCTGCCGGCCTGACGCTGAACATCGGAGTAAAGCGGCTGAAAGCTGTCAATCCTCCCGATAGAACGATAGAAACCATGAAGGAGAATGCACAATGGATCAAACAGGCCAAACAGCAAATCAAATAGAAAATTTCATTGAGAACAAACGGGCTGATCTCGGCTCGAATCTGCACGAACTCGAGCAGAAGGTTCGATCTGCGACAGACTGGCAACAGCACTTTCGAAAAAATCCTATGACAATGCTTGGCGTGGCTTTCGGTGGCGGTATCCTGCTGGCCACGATGGCTGGGCGGCGTTCCAACGGATCGTATTCCGTCCATTCCCGCACCAACTCACCGTCGGATGACGTGCGGCGTACCAGCCACTCCTCACCTGCAAGGGATGCAGCATTGGAAACCTGGGACACGATCAAAGGTGCTGTCATTGGAGTGGCTGCAGCCCGCTTCAAAGACTACGCGGAGCAGATTCTTCCGGGGTTCAGCTCCCAATATGACAAGGTTGCTCAAACCCATCCACGAGCCGTTTCGGTCTAACCGGTAGCTCGCGCCACTCTTGCAGGCCGAGCGTGGCGCGAACACCTGCATCTCTCCGGCAATCCTCCACCGTACGCATCGCAATCCACCGCAGGTCGAGCCTGTAATTGCCTCGCCTCCTCGCTTTAGTGCTAAAATCCCGCCAGTAAACAAAATGCATGTTCAGGCGTCCGCGTTAAGCAGAGCGTCTCGTCACGTCCTGGACGACGAATTCCACACTTCTACCCCCGGAGCTTGTAATGGCAGACGATAAAGAGCGCACTCGCGCGATAGACCTGGCGCTTTCGCAAATCGAGAAACAGTTCGGCAAAGGCTCCATCATGCGCCTGGGGAGTAAAGAGGCGATTGTCCCGATCTCCGTCATCTCCACCGGGTCCATTTCCTTTGACGCCGCTCTTGGCGTAGGTGGGGTCCCTCGCGGACGAGTAATCGAGATCTTTGGTCCGGAATCATCCGGCAAAACCACCATTACTCTGCAGATCATTGCGGAAGCGCAGAAGACAGGCGGCATGGCGGCTTTTGTAGACGCGGAACATGCGCTCGACCCTATTTACGCTCGCAAACTGGGCGTGGATGTAGATAACCTGCTGATTTCGCAGCCCGATTACGGGGAACAGGCACTGGAGATCACGGAAGCTCTGGTTCGGTCAGGCGCGATTGATGTGCTGGTGGTGGACTCCGTGGCGGCGCTGGTTCCAAAGGCGGAACTCGACGGCGAAATGGGTGATTCCCACATGGGCCTGCAGGCTCGCTTGATGTCGCAAGCACTGCGTAAGCTGACCGGAACGGTGTCGAAATCGCGCACCTCCTTGATCTTCATCAACCAGATTCGCGAAAAGATCGGCGTCATGTTCGGCAATCCGGAAACCACCACCGGCGGACGCGCGCTTAAATTTTATTCATCGGTACGTGTGGACATCCGCCGCATCGCCGCCGTGAAAGAAGGCGATGTTGTCGTTGGCTCCCGAACCAAAATCAAAATTGTGAAGAATAAAGTGGCCGCGCCATTTCGTGAGGCGGAGTTTGACATTCTTTACGGAGAAGGCATTTCACGTGAAGGCGACGTACTCGACCAGGCGGTGCTGCACAACATCGTTGAGAAATCCGGCGCCTGGTACAGCTTCTCCGGCGAACGGATCGGCCAAGGCCGCGAGAACGTCCGGCAGTTTTTCAAGGACAACAAAGAGACGTTCGCCAGGGTGGAAGGTGCGCTGCGCCAGAAGCTTGGGATCTCCGCC
>DASSZI010000216.1:0-4846 GCA_035713565.1 Acidobacteriaceae bacterium
CAGCATGTCCAGCGCGGCCATGGCGCACTGCCGGTCAATGTGGCCGCTGCCGCGCACCTGCGCGTAGTCTCGCACGCGACGCAGCAGACGGTTGGCGATGCGCGGAGTTCCACGGCAGCGCATGGCGATCTCCGCCGCACCATCCTGATCGATGGGCACGTTCAGTACTTCGGCGGAGCGGTGCACAATAATCCGCAACTCCTCATCTGTATAGAATTCCAGGCGCAGCAGAATGCCGAAACGGGCAAGGAGTGGGGAGGCCAGCAATCCGGGGCGAGTGGTGGCGGAGATAAAGGTGAACGGATGCAGTTCCATCACATGGGTTCGGGCCGCCGGGCCCTGGCCGATAATGATGTCGAGCTTGTAATCTTCCAGCGCGGTGTACATCTTTTCCTGCAGACCGGCCTGCAGGCGATGGATTTCATCCAGAAAAAGGACCTGGTTTTTCTTCAAATTGGTGAGAATGGCAGTCAGGTCGCCCTGGATCTGGATCGCCGGGCCTGAGGTCTGCTGAAAACCAACGCCCAATTCGTTGGCAATGATGTTGGCGAGCGTAGTTTTGCCTAATCCGGGCGGCCCGGACAGCAGCACATGATCGAGCGCCTCTCCACGATTACGTGCTGCCTGCAACGCGATCGCCAGTTGCTCCTTCGCCTTGCTCTGGCCGATAAACTCATTCAGGCGCTGGGGGCGCAGCTTAAGTTCAATGGCGAGATCGTCTTCCACCGGCGAAGCGGAAACGATGCGATCGGATGCGCTGTTCAACTCCATGCAAGCGGATGGTATCGTGAGCGGCGAGAGGATGCAATGGTGAGAACGCTTGCGAGGAGTTGGCCCGGGTCTTCTGGCCGTAGCGCGATCCAATTGCCTCAGGCTGCCGCTGCGCGGCGACTGGCGCAACGCAGACGGATGGGCTCAGTTCCGTCTGGTCGATAATTCCTCTACGTAAAGCTTTTCACGAAACGGTGGCAGCCATGTCGTGTAACGGGTTGGAGGAAATTTCGACGGCACATAGCACCACTTCGGCGGAGGGTAGGGAGGGTTCTTGAACCAGGGAAAAGTGACGAAGTATTTTGGAACGATGATCGGCGCAAATTTTGTATAGCCATTCATGCAATCGGGCGGGATGAAGTTGGATCCCGCGGGATTTCGGACGTACGCTCCCGCAGGAACCTGAATGCGGGGTTCATTGATGTGCCCGCCGTTTTGAATCTGCACCCAGCCGTCGTCGGGAAAGCCCGCTTCGATGGACAATCGCGGCACACCCGAGCGCTCCAGCATTCGCATTGCCCGGACCTGGGCACGCGACTCGGCAAAAAAGTCATGGGTGCCGGCGATGGAATAGATTGCGCACAGGCCCAGGGCGGCGACGCTGACCGCAGGCATTCTCGATCCCACCGTTTCCTGGTATAGCCGCAGAAGAACGATGATCAGGATAGGAGTAAGCCCGATCAGGTAGCGATCCTGGATCTGGTCAAACGCTCCCCTTGGAGCCAGTAAAAGGAGATAGCTCAGCGTAAACGGAGCAAGAATCCAGGCTGCCGTACGCCACGAATCCCCCGTTCCACTCACATCTGTTGCTGCGGAAAATTTCATGTGCGGCAACTGCTCCAGCATGATCAACGCGGTTGCAATCACAGCAAGAGATAGAACAATGCGGATCCAGACCACCAAAGCGTCCGGGGTGCCGAACATGCCGGGCACCAGACTGGACTGCTCCGCCAATAGGAACATAAGCCACGGCATCAGCCAGGTATCGATTCTGCCTTCTGCAAAGGCGACGACCCACAGTGCGGTGATCAAGCCCACAATCGCTACGATCCGCAGCCGCGCCTTGCGATTGAGCCGGCCAGCCGTCGGTACCCACGCCACCGATATCGGAAACATCACCAGCGCAATGCACGCAAGGGTCTTCGCGAGTTGTGCCGCCAAGTGTGGCAGAGTCATCCATGTAAGCGGTGCCCAGATGATATGTTCGGGGACGGAGTATGGCTGCGTGTTGAACCAATGCAGACATCCTAAAACCCCGGCCAGAGTAAATAGCCAGAGTAAGCAGGCGGCAAGTTTGACGAAGCGACGATCGCGCAGCAGCCAGGCCGTGGATGGCACCATGACCAGTGCTCCAAGCCACGCGATCTGGCGCACGGTGCCGCCTGCCAGGTTAATCGCCGCTGCGGAGCAGAGCCATAGGAGTGAGGCTCGAGGGCTTGTCGTCTGAACTGCGCGCAGGCACATGTACAGGCAAAGAAAAATGACAAGCAATCCGGGGATATCGGTCATGAAGCTGGCGGCGCAAGGAAGAAAAAGAGGCGAGAGCGCGAGTGCGATTGTTCCGAACACCGCATTCTGCGGATTGAGACCGAACCTTCGCAGTATCTGATGAAAGAGATAGACGGTCATTACGTCGATCGGCAGCATGGAGAGCCGCATAGCGGTGAAGGAGAAGCCGAATGTCTTAATGAACAACGCGCCCCATGGCACGAGCCATCCCAGCATGGCTGTGGCCCACCCGTTATAGATCAGGTGCCCAGTGCGCGCGAGATCCAGGGCCGTTTTGTCATAGGAAAACTCGTCGCTGAAGGGCATGTTAGCTGCCGGGTTTGCCACCAGCACCGCACAGGCGACAGCCAGACCGCATAGCAATGCATTTTGAGTGGAAGCATCCCGCGACGATCTTCCGGGTCCGTTGGCGATCGGCTGAACGTCCTCCGGCACTCTCGCCCTGCTCATGCTGTCTTCCGAGTCTGAGATAAGCGGGACGAGCCTGCGCGGGCCATCCTTCGGCCCACGCGGACACTTTCGGAAATCCCCCGGTCTTCCGGGTAGTAGAAGGATGTGTCGGCCACCTGCAGCCCTTGGATGGGCGTCTGCATAGGAGGTATTTTCGCCGCAAACCCAGGTTCACAAACGGGCTGCCCATGTTTCAAACGCGTGACCTTGACGTCAACAACATCGTGCGTGGTGAACGATGGATTGATCCGTTCCAGGCAAGAGAATGCTTCTTCCTGCAGCTTTGCATCGGACCAGAAGAACTTTGGATGCGAGATGGGCATGTAATACGGGACGTAGACGACGCTCACGCCGTTACCCAGAGGCCTTAGGTTTGAAAACTCAACGATCCCCGGTATCTCAACCCCTTCCTGAGATATGTTGACCCAGAAGTGAGGACTCAGGGAGCGCCTCAGTTTGAAGATGACGCAGATGACCCCGATGTTATGAATAGCGTCATAACGTGCTTTCCATGCTGCGGGCAGATCTGGAACCATGCGGGCGACCAGGGGCGTGGGAACGGTAGAAATGACTCTGTCAGCAGAGAAATGCGTCCCCAGCGCGGTAATCCCTGTCACCCTATCTCCCTCAACCGTGACCCGCTGTACGGGCGCATTCAGGTGGATGCGTCCGCCCCTCTGCTCGATTGCCTGCAGCAAAGCGGCTACCAGGGTTTCCGATCCGCCGTGAATGTAACCAAGCTCTTCCTGCATCAGGTTCTTGCGGGAGTTCCCAATCCTGCGAATACGGGTCCAGATCCAGGCAGCGGAAATGTTGTCGGCATATTCGTAGTACTTGTATTCCAGCAGCGGACGCCAGAAGCTGTCGTAGATGTCCGGGCCGCAATAGCGGGTAATCCAGTGCCGGGCAGTTTCAAATTCCAGCTCCGGCCAGTGCTTGTGTCGCATGCACCCGAAGATGAACATTCCGTAGCGCAGCTTGCTGAGCAGACTTATGCCGGGAAGCTGGAGCAAAGCAATCGGGTTCCCCCACTGATGCAACTTTCCATCGTGGAAAAAGCCCATACTGGTCGGCACCCAGCGTATCTTATCCGCAATGCCGAGCTCCGCGAGCAGCTGAAAGGTAGAGTAGTCCGACTTGCAAACGAAATGGTAGAAGCGCTCAATGGAGAGGCCTCCGAAGTCGAAGTGTGCGGCCATACCGCCCGGTTCCGGACCGGCTTCAAAAATCTCCACTTCCTGGCCATCCACCAGCCCCTGATAAGCGGCCGCCAATCCCATGACGCCTGCTCCAATAACAATAATCCGAGACATCCACACCTTCCTCAGGCGCAGTTCTGCTAAGTAACAATTTGATGGGGGGAAGATCAAGTCTAACAGGCCACTGGTAGATTCAGGCGCAATCGGCTGACACCCCATCAACAATCAGGAGCATTCGCGAGGCGAAGCGCATTTCTCCCGCCGATCTAGTAAACTCGCGTGCAGCCCATGCGCTTATTCACCATTCAATTTCGCAAACCGCAGATGCTTGCGGGCGCGCTCCTGCTGGTCTTCGCCTTGCAGTGTTTGTGGGTGGTGAGCCGTCAGCAATTAACGCAGCGGGATTACCAGTTTGCCCGCTGCGGTCGCGAACTTTGGGAGAAGCCGTCGCCACTGGCGGGCTATCTCACCTCCTGTGGCAATTTGGCTGATGGTACGTTCGCCTATCGCGCGGCTGGCCTGCCGCTCACTTTGCAGCGCATGATCGTAGGCCAGGCAAGCAGCACTTCCACTTGGGAGATGCAGCACCTGGTTACGAGCATCTTGCTGCTGATGCGGCTGCCCTTTATTTTGTTCGGAGTGTGGCTGGGTGGCGGCCTGTGGTGGGTCGCACGCCGGTTGTATGGCAATGAGGGCGGCTTTATCGCACTGGCGTTGTATTGTTTCTCGCCGGAGATGATCCGCGTCTGCGTGCAGCCAAATAATGAGCTTCTCGCGGCGTGGGGAATGTATGGCGCGGTCTACACCGCGATCGGCATGGCCCATGCGATGCAGGGTCCAGCCAAAAGGTGGCGGCCTCGCCTGTTACTGCTGGCCGTCGCCCTGGGCCTCACGGCAACCGCCCATGTTCTTGCTGC
>DASSZI010000217.1:0-5145 GCA_035713565.1 Acidobacteriaceae bacterium
GGCCCATGCAAAAACCCTCGCAGGGTGTGGGGCCGCGAGGGTTTTTTGTTTTAAATGACTGCTGGTTATCTATGCTTGGCCGTGCTGTTGCCCGGCTCGTTGGCTCTTGTGAATGAAGTGATACGGGGGCCATGGACCCGACAGCATCATCTGGCAGTCCCGCAGGCTTTGCCCTGCACTCGAATACTTATTCTGGTAACGCCCGATACTTCCGTGCTCGATCAGATGAGCGATGTCCAGCAGCATTTTTCCGCTGTCCGTGCGCCGGCAGGTAATTTCCTCTTCCAGCGGAGCGAACATTCGGTGAACCTGTACAAAAACCGCCTTGGCTTTGGTCTGACGTTCCCGCTGCAGCGTGGCCGTCTCCCGCAGGCGCGAAAGATATTCCTTCCCCGCGCAGGGAGAAGAAGCATACTTTGGCGAATTGGGTCCCCCATCCTCCAGTACAACCTTCAGGTGCATCTCGGCCTTACCGCGTAGCCGCTCCACATTCGCATTGAATTGGCGCTGATTGCTGCGGACGGAGCGCCGTAACGCTTCGTCGTCAGAAAATACCGTGCCGAAACGGAAAGGCAACACGGTGGAGTGCTGAAAGCAGTCTGCAATCACCCGTGCGTGATCGACAGCTGATTTCTGGTCTAGATTGTCTTCTGGATTGTGTTCACTGACTACGACTGCGAAATCACTGGCGGGATAGAGAAAAATTTGATTTCCGAGGACACCGGATTGAGAGTCCAGGGGAACAGGTTTGCGATGGTGAGCCAATTCAGGAAACGCTTCTTTTTCTGCGATGCAATACGCATACCATGCCATGCTATGTCACTCCATCACTCTGGAGTCCTTCAAAGATGAGGACGATCCAGGCTGAAAGTTTATTTTTTACGACTACTTACAGGCCTCAATTCAAGCAGAGTTCTGGCGCGCCGGAGGTGGCTGCACTGAACGTCGCACCATCGTAACTCTATAGATAGAGGACCGGCAAATCGGAGAGGCGTTTCTGTAGCCGGTTACATGCCCTAATCTGGAGGAATCCGCAGGCAGGAAGTCGATTTTCAGGCAAACAGGAGACCCCGGCAGCAATTCAGATCTCCGCCGGTCTGTGGCAATTTGCGGTTGACGATCAGTGCCCCATCCCGTGGATAGCCTGCACAAGCTTGAGAACGAACATCAGCGTGAGCAGGAAAAGACCCGCCATGGAGCAATTCCGGACCCATCCGGCCATGGCGCGTACCTGATCGGCGAGGTCGAGCTGCTCGTCGGAGAGCACAGTCAGGGTGTGGTTTAGCTCGGCCGTATGTTCTTCCAGCTTTTCAAGCCGCCGCTGCTGCTCCTCAATGGCCGGGGTGATGTCGATCTGAGCGGCCTGCATCATCGCTACATGCTGTTTCAGATCTTTGCGAAGATCGCTTCGCACGTCCGTCCTGAGCGTAACCAGCGCCGGAGTGACCAGGTCCCGCTTGGGCGTGAGCACACGATCCATAATAGGAAGCAGCCATGCCAAGTATGGAGCAATTCCACCGCCGATTTGCAGCGCCCGCCGCACCATGGGGCTCTTCGGCATCAGCCAACGGTCGTCGTCCTTGAAGTCCTCTGGATACTCCATTGTCTGTTGCTCCTCTCTCCGGCTGAATTGCCAAATTGCTTTAACTCTCGGCGCGCGAACGCAGTGCATGGGACACAACTCGCCACATGTCTTCGCGGGGCGCAGGCTTCCCCGTCCACAGCTGGAATTGGTCCGCTCCCTGGTGCACAAACATCTCAGCACCTGTGACGACAGCGATGCCTCGACTCCGGGCCATTTTCAAAAGTGGGGTTTCCAAGGGATTGTACACCATGTCGAACACGAGCTTGGTGTTTAATTCCTTTTCCTCTAGTATTGTTTGCTGCTTGACGCCGGGCATGCCTACCGGAGTCGCGTTCAAGATGACGTCGAAGCTGGTCTTGGCCACCTGGTCCCGACGGATCGTCTTCGCCTCCGCAGACCGCGCCAGCTTTTGCGCCGTCTGCGGTGTACGGTTCAGAATGAAAACGTCGGCTCCTTTTTGCCGCAGCCCAAAGGCAGCGGCGCGCGCGGCCCCTCCGGCTCCCAGCAACAGCACCTTCGCCCTGCGCAGATCGATCCGCTGTTCCAGCGGGCGAACAATGCCAATGACGTCTGTGTTGTAGCCGATCAGCTTCCCATCCTGGGACCGAACCACGGTGTTGCAGGCACCAATCCGTTGGGACAGAGCATCTGTGCGATCAAGATGCTTCATTATCGCCTCCTTCAGAGGCATCGTGATACTCAGTCCATGAACAGGAACCTCCCGAATCAACAGGAGCAGGTCCTCCACCTTTTCCGTCTGGAGCGCCAGAAAGACGGCATTTACAGTCTCTCGATGGAATGCGGTGTTCATCATGATGGGCGAAAGAGAATCCCTAACGGGGTTTCCAGCCACGCCGTAGACCCGGGTTCCGGCATCCACCTGATCGGCACGGTAGACCTCGGTGAGGGTTCGCGCGGCAATCTGGCCCGGTGCCGTTTCTTCCCCGATTGTTGCAGCGGCAAAGGTAAACCGGCTGCCTGTGCGCAGCCCCAGAACCCGGCTGATGATCCCGTAGTCTCCCATGCAGATGCCGACCACATCCGCTTCGTCCCTCTTGTCTTCCAGAAACCGCATCATGGTCACGTTGTCGGCCAGCGACCGCGCAGTGGAAACGATTTTGATGAAATCCGGCTGGAGTGGCCGAATGCGGTCATAGATTTTCTCCAAATTCTTAGTCGCCGCAAAGTCGTGATAAGAAATCAGGATCGCTACAGTATGGGCGCGCAACTTCTTCCAATCCGCTGGCTTCAGAGCTTCGGCAGTCTGCAGCTCCACATCTACTAAATGAAAGCCGACGGCCGCAGCTTTTCCCAGCACCTCCATCTCGTCGGACACTTTGCCGGCGAATTTGCCCCCATTCGCCTCGCGGCGGCAGGTGGCGATTGCCGTCACCTCCCGGTGAAGGCTGAGGAACTCCTTCAGCTGAGGCATTGCGGCCAGCGGCTTCGCGAGATAGTCCAGGCGAAACTCGAGCAACGTGTTCTCACGAACGGCATCGGCGGCGCGCTCCAGCATCTCATCCGGCGAGCTGCCGATGATTGCCACACATATACAGCCTAGGCGCGAGCGAAGGAACTGCAAATGGACATTCTGAGCGGTATCTGTCATTATTTTCAGCGCTTTCCCAAACCCATTCCATCAAAAAAATCGTGAACGATTGCGGAATCTTACGCGGGTCTGTCATCAGATGCAACAGTACAATAAAAGTTCCCGCCCTTTCACATCCACTGGCAGGAAATTGAGGAACATACTGCGACGAATGCACTGGTGCCTGTGGCAGGACCAACTCCGCGAGCCTCGGTGCGTTTGTATTCCACAGATGCCAACTGCTTCCATGAAACGGAATTTCGACTCCTATGATCCATCCTCTGCTGCTGTTGAAAAGCTGGCCCGGTCTGATGATGCTGGCCGCAATGGCTCCGAACCTGCCCCACGCCCTTCCCGCCAGCGTCCCAGTTCACGCGTGGTCTGGCCACGTTGACCCTGCCAGTCTAAGCGCGTGGGTCAGCCAACATTTAGACGCGCAGAAGGCAGCGGTGGACGAGCTGATTGCAGTGAAAGGGCCGCGCACCGTCGCCAATACCATTGCGCCCTATGATCGGGCCGTTGCGGCGTTGAGCGTTGCCGGTTCGGAAGCGGGCCTGCTCTACTCCGTTTCACCGCAAAAAGCAGTTCGCGATCAGGCGGAAGCGATGGTGCAGAAGGTCTCCATGGCCGCCACCCAGCTTTCCCTCAATCCACAGGTCTATCACGCACTGGCCGCCGTGGACGTCTCAAAATCGGATCCCGCGACCCAACACTACATTATGCGCACCCTGCTGCAGTACCGCATCGCGGGTGTGGATAAAGACGAGACCACCCGCAAGCGCGTGCAGGAACTGCAGGACCGCATTACCCAGCTTGGCCTCACCTTCGGTCGCAATGTACAGGAGCATGTCAACACGGTTCCAGTAAAGGATGCCAAGGAACTCGATGGGCTACCCGCGGATTTCCTGACCCGCCACAAACCCGATGCAGACGGCCACTTCACGCTTACAACGGATTATCCGGATTACCAGCCCGTCATGACCTACGCCAAAAGCGAGGCTCTGCGCGAGCGCATGTTCCTCGCCTACAACACGCGCGCCTACCCCGCCAACAAGCAGGTGCTCCTGGATCTGCTGACAAAACGGCAGGAGCTTGCAACCACCTTAGGATTTGCTAACTGGGCAGATCTTGCGACCGCAGACCAGATGATGGGATCAGCCGCCAACGTGAGGAGCTTCTTAGCGGAACTGGACACCGCCTCCAGGCCAGGCGCAGCCAGAGAGTATGCAATGGTTTTCGAGTTTGCGCGTCAGCATCAGCCTGGGCTCGCCGGGGTGGACGCTGCCAGCGCCACCTATTGGTATGAGCAATATCGCCGCACCGCTTTCGACTTTGATTCTCAGGCTGTGCGCCCGTATTTCCCTTACGAGCAGGTGCAGCAGGGTGTTCTCGACACCGCAGCCAAGCTCTTTCATGTCGAATTTCGCCCCGCGAAGGATGCCGCTGTGTGGGACTCCTCAGTGACCGCGTGGGACGTGTACGACCGCAGCCCGGAAAGCAAGCGGAAGGACCAACGGATCGGACGATTCTACCTGGATATGCACCCGCGAGAAGGCAAAGATAAGTGGTTCTCCGCTTTTCCGCTGGTGCCCGGCATTCGTGACAAGCAATTGCCGGAGGCGGCGCTGATCTGCAATTTTCCCGGTGGCCAGACCACTGAGAAGAACGAAGATCCCGGTCTGATGCAGTATTCCGACGTGGTCACGTTCTTTCATGAATTCGGCCATCTGATGCACGCAATTCTGGGAGGCCAGCAGCAGTGGGCCGGAGTCAGTGGAATCGCGACGGAAGGCGATTTTGTGGAAGCGCCTTCACAGATGCTGGAGGAGTTCTTCCGCAGCCCCGCTGTGCTGCAGTCCTTTGCCAAAAACTACAAAACCGGCGATCCGATCCCTACGGAGATGGTCGAGCGGATGAATCGGGCCAGCGCCTTCGGGCGGGGGAACTGGGTTCGCGGTCAGCTCTTCTATAC
>DASSZI010000218.1:0-3298 GCA_035713565.1 Acidobacteriaceae bacterium
CTTTTGACCGTGGTTCTGTTTCTGGCAGTGCATTTTCTGGAAGGTAACATCATCACGCCCTTGCTGGAACGCAGAATCGTCCGTCTACCTCCAGCGTTGACGATGACGGCCCAACTCCTGCTAGCGGTAGTGGCCGGACCGCTTGGCCTGGCTCTCGCCGCCCCATTGGCAGCAGCCGCGCTAGGCATCTTCGAAGTGCTCCTCCCAATCGAAGTTGCCCAGAAGATTGAAAACAGCCGCGAAGGTTAGGGGAGTAGACTGCCCGATATTTACGTTACAGGGTATGGCCACACCGTGCTGTACCGCGCTGCGGCATAGCCCTCATCCCGTTCAATGCGGCGCAGGGTGAGGTCTTTTCCACCCACTCGATTGACAAATGTATCTACCTTCCCGGTGTGTGGGCCGTGGCAGGTTGGCTCCGTTCTTCCAAGGGCGCGAATGCGCTCCGACCATAGCTGGGCATGATAGTTTTCAGCCGGTGCGAGCAGATGCAGAGCGCGGCGTCTTGCGGGATCGGGCTCCCGTTCCGCGAGGGTCTTGTAGGTGTACCACCCGCGCATCTCCGCTTGCCAGTTTCCGGTCAGGATCTGCAAGAGGCGCTTGCGAGTGTCGTCGGCCATAGAGACGGGCACTGTACTATCCTCTGCCTCCATGGCGATTCCTATCCAGTAAACAAAGCGCCTTAACTTACCATAGCGGGAGGTGCAGCACGAACTTTCGGTTCGTAAGGACAGAAGGGATCGCTCGCCAGCGCATCTCCTGTATAGGCAAACGCGCGCGCGCGGGAACCCCCACAAATCGAGCGATATTCACATCGGCCGCATTTGCCTTTGAACTGGCTTGGAGTATGCAGCGCGCGGAACATTGGCGAGTTGCGGTACACGTCCACAAGATGATCTCTTCGGACGTTCCCGACGGTCAAGGGCAGAAAGCCCGCAGGATAGATGTCCCCCTGGTTTGAGACGAACACAATGCCGTGCCCATCGCGGATTCCGAATCCGCGATACACCGGCGTATCCTGAATTTCGTCGGAGAGCATCCCCTCCCTGCGCATACGGTTCAACGCAACACGGCGATAGGAGGGTGCTTCTGTAGTTTTGATGGCAAACGGCGCCACGCGAGAGAGATCGTAAATCCAATGCATCAACTCCTCTCCGCGCTCTGGCGAGACAGGCTGAAGCATTTTGCCGCGGCCCACGGAGATCAGGAAAAACAAACTCCAGCGCATCACCTTGAGCGATTTGAGAGTTTCGTAAATCGCGGGCAGGTCGTCCGCTGTTTCCTGCGACACCAGGGTATTCACCTGAATCGGAATTTCCAGTTTTTCCGCGTCTCTTGCGGCGCGGATGGTCCAATCGAAGCAGCCTTCTACTCCTCGCACTGCTTCATGCCGCACGGCGCTGGAGCCGTCGAGGCTGAGGCCCAGGCTCTCAATGCCTTGAACTTTCAGGCTCAAGAGGGTATCGAACGTCAAATCGGGGGTTGCGCTCGGCGTAATCGAAACGGTCAGTCCCAGGAATCTCGCGTAGGCAATGAGGTCGTATAAGTCGGCACGCTTCAACGGATCGCCCCCCGTCAAGATCAAGTGTGGTAGAGGCTTGTCGAAGGATGCAATCTGGCGCAGCAGGCTCTCACTTTCAATGTTCGTCAGCTCGTTTGCATGTGGTGTCGAGACTGCTTCGGCGCGGCAGTGGCTACACGCCAAAGCGCAAGCTTGGGTCATCTCCCAATAGACTAGTACTGGGTCTTTTGCGAAGTCGCGCAGACCGGAATTGTGTGTGGGGCGAGCAGAATTTTGGGTGGGCGAGGGAACCACCTGAACGCCTCCGTTACTGGATACGAATAGACGGCGAGAAATTTCGACCATACTGCCTTCTTCCTGTTTGTGCTGTATTGTCCGTGCGATCGCTTGTGCGACCTTGACGGCGCTCTGAATGCAATCGGGAATGCCTGCACCATGGTAGGCGCAGCCTGCAAGATGCATACCGGGATGCCACGCGACCATCTTTTCGATGTCGGCAATTCGCGCCTGATGGCCCACGTCATACTGCGGATTTGCCTTGTGCCAGCGATAGACTTTGCTCAATACGGGTATTGTTGCAATCCCCATGGTCGCGCGCAATTCCTCTCGGGCCAGATTCACCAGAGAGGCTTCATCCTGTTCCGCCAGAGCTTCCGCGCGCCCCCCACCAACAAATACACGGATGAGAGCGTGGCCCTCGGGAGCGCGATGGCTGAACTTTACGGAAGACCAGGAACAGGCGGTGATTTGCCGGGTCTCGTTGTGGGCGACGACAAAACCGAAGCCATTGAGCGGAATATTGATATCGCCGTTTTTGAATCCCAAAGATACCGTTGCCGTGGAGACATAACGGATCGCTCGCAATCTCATCGCAAGCACGGGGTCGATTCCCCGGACCAAATTGGCGGTCACGTAAGACGGTGTGGCAAATACAATTTCGTCCGCCATGATGCATCGGCCATCGCTAAAAGCGATCCTATACTGGTCAGCATGTCGCTCCACCCACAAGACATTACGGTTTAGCAGAATCGCCTGAAGACGCAAGCGCTCGACGATGACATCCACAAGTTGCTGCAAGCCTCCGAGCAGGGTCATGAACATGGGTGAGGAAATATTTTTGGCCCCGGAAGTGACGGGGGGGAGTCCCTTCGCCCGTTTTTGGTGGAGAATGGCGCGCAGCAAACTGCCATGCTTCCGCTCCATCTCCAGAAATGTGGGGAACGTACTTTGCAGGCTGAGAGTTTCCGGGTCGGCGGCGAAGATGCCTGCCATCAGAGGAGCTGCTATTTTCTCAAGCGCTTCGGCACCTAGTCGCCGGCGTACAAAGCTGGCGAGGCTTTCATCCGCCATTGCATTGCGTGGTGGGACAAACATCTCCATGCCCATCCGCATTTTTCCCGGCCAGGAGATCAACCGCGAACGGAGAAATGGAAGCACCTTAGTAGGGGCCATTGACATCATGCCTTCCGGCAAGGGATGCAACTTGTCCCTGCTCCAAACATAAGTGTTTTGTTGTCCAGCGTTAGGGCCGATAAGCTCCGCGTCCAGTCCCAGGTCGCGGCACAACTCCATTATTGCGGGTTTCCTGGTGAGGAACGAGTCGGGTCCACCCTCGATGACAAATCCATTCTCTTGCGCCGAAACAACTTTTCCCCCTAGCCGATGGGTGTTCTCAATCAGGGTGACATCGGCTGCAAGGGAATATTTCTGCAGATAGAATGCCGTCGCCAGCCCTGTAATGCCGCCGCCGATGATCGCGATCTTTTTCATTGCATC
>DASSZI010000219.1:0-32311 GCA_035713565.1 Acidobacteriaceae bacterium
AGCAGTAAAGTCTTCGCTAAGGAGTTCATGCAGCGCCACCAGATTCCCACAGCTCACTATGCCGCCTGCCGTTCCCAGCAGGAGGTGCAGGACGCGCTGGAGTACTTTCATGCGCCTATCGTGGTCAAAGCCGACGGACTGGCCGCCGGAAAAGGCGTCGTGATTTGTGCCTCTAAGGAAGAGGCATACGAATCTGCCGCTAAGATGCTCAGCGGAGCCTTTTTCGAGCGATCTGAATCGCAAGTAATACTTGAGGAGTTTCTGGAAGGTGAAGAAATATCTTGGCTTGTTTTGGCAGACGGGAAACACCTTTTGCCATTTGCCGCTGCCCAAGATTATAAGCGCGTTGGAGAGGGTGACACGGGACCAAACACGGGCGGGATGGGCGCGTATTCCACGGAACAATTACTGGAGCCAGAGATGCGCGACTGGCTTATTACCCACATCGCACAGCCGGTGATTGACGGGATGGCAGCGGAGGAGACTCCGTTCACGGGCGTTTTGTACTGCGGACTGATGATGACCGCGCGGGGGCCGATGGTCCTGGAATTCAACGCACGCTTTGGGGACCCGGAAACTCAGGCCATTCTTCCCCGGCTGGCGCCAGGTGAGTTGCTGAACGCCCTGAACGCCGCCGTGGACGGACGGGTGGATCAAGTTGAACTCAAGTGGAATAAAACCGTTGCCGTTACCGTAATCGCAGCCTCGGAGGGCTATCCGGGTAACGTGAAGACGGGTCATGCGATCACAGGATTAGAGGAAGCGGCTGAGGAACCTGGAGTAACGATCTTCCATTCTGGGACTTCCCTGAGCGACGGCTATCTGGTGACCGCCGGAGGCCGCGTTCTGGCCGTGACCGGCATGGCCGAAACATTACAGCAAGCCTGCGACCGGGCGTATGCGGCGCTGGGGAAAGTCCGGTTTGATGGAATGCACTACCGTCGCGACATAGCCCAGCGGGGGCTGAAGGCTGCAAAGGAGAATTCATGAAAAATGCGGGGATCACGCTGGAAGAATTGATGATGGAGAACCTCGTCGCAACGCAAAAATGGCTGACATGGTTCGCATCCAGCCCTGCTGCGCTGGACGTACCCTGCGATATTTACAACAGCGGCACAGTACGCGGGCTCCTGAAGCATATCTTCGCCGTGGAATTACGCCACTCGCAGCGACTCCTTGGGCAGGAGGTGGTAGCTTATGACGCGATCCCGGTGGGGTCGCTCGACGATCTCTCCTCCGTTCATCTGCAGGGCGGGAACAACCTGAAAACCTTCCTGGCCGAAGCTAACGAGGGAGCCCTGGAAGAGATCATCGCACTCCAGACGGTCTCGGCTGGAACGCTGCATGCGTCGCGCCGCAAGCTGTTCGTTCACATCCTGCTGCATTCCATGCGGCATTGGGCACAATTGGCAACGGTGCTCCGCGAGGCGGGTTTCAAAACCGATTGGCCGAAGGATTTTCTCTTTTCTGAAGCAATGAAGTAAGAAGTATGGCAATCTGATTTCCCGTGGGTACGGGTCGCAGATTCGATTTGGGCTCGTTTACGACCCAGCCTAGGGATCTCGCAGCTTGTTGGCGATGCTTCTAGCCGTCCAACTTTTTTATAACCAGCGCGTTTAGCATCGCGGGGTTGGCCTGTCCTTTGGACAGCCTCATCACCTGGCCGACGAAAAATGCCGCGACGGTCTTTTTTCCGGCGCGATATTGCTCCACCTGTTTGGGATTCGCCGCGATCACTTCATCGATCATTTTTTCAATTGCACCCGAATCGCTGATCTGCTGCGGTTTTTCCCGTTCATACACCGCGCCGAAGTCTTCCCCCGTCTCAAAGCAACGATCGAAGAGCTGCTTCAGCATCTTGCTGGACAGTTCCCCGCTTTCCGCCAAGTCGGCAGCTTTGGCAATGCCCTGCATGGAAATTGGCGATTGCTCCAGTTCCAGGCTGGCGACCCTTAGGCGGCCCAGCAGTTCGCCCTGAACCAGATTCGAAACCCGCTTGGGGCTTCTGGCGGCTTTGGCCGCCGATTCAAACTGGTCCGCAAAGGCGCGCGTACTGGTGAGCACCTGCGCGTCCTGTTCCGTAATCTCATACTCCGCCACCATGCGCCTACGTCGCGCTTCAGGCAGTTCCGGCATCTGCGCACGTATTTTGTCGCGCCACTCTCGCGAGACTATGAGCGGCGGCAAATCCGGTTCTGGAAAATAGCGGTAATCGTGGGCCTGTTCCTTGGAACGCATGGAGTAGGTGCGCCCTTCCTGAGCGTTGTACAGGCGCGTTTCTTGCACCACGCGTCCGCCCGACTCCACAATTTCGATCTGCCGCTCAATTTCATGCTCGAGCGCCGCGCGGATGAAGCGAAAGCTATTCACGTTTTTCACTTCCGCCTTGGTGCCGAACTTCGCCGCCCCGCGTAGCCGTACGCTTACATTGGCGTCACACCGCAAGGACCCTTCTTCCATGTTGCAGTCACTCACGGCGGTGTAGAGCAGAATCTCCTTGATGCGTGTCAGATACTCGTAGGCCTCGTCGGCGGAACGAAGGTCGGGTTCGCTGACAATCTCAATCAAAGGTGTACCGCAGCGGTTCAGGTCGATATAGGTACGCTCGCGGGAGTCCGCGAATCCTTCATGCATGCTTTTACCGGCGTCCTCTTCCATGTGCAGCCGGGTGACGCCAATCCGCTTGGTTCCGGCTGGGGTGGGTACCTCAATCCAGCCATGCTCCGCAAGCGGCTTGTCGAATTGGGAAATCTGGTATCCCTTGGGCAGATCGGGATAGAAATAGTTTTTCCGGGCAAAGATTGAGGTCTCGTTCACCTGACAATGCAGCGCCATGGCAGCGAGTGTGGCGAACTCCACGGCGCGGCGGTTGAGCACCGGCAGCGCACCCGGCAAGCCCAGACAAACCGGACAGACCTGTGTGTTCGGCGCAGAGCCAAAGCGGGTGGAGCAGCCGCAGAACGCTTTCGTCGCGGTCAGCAGTTGTACATGGACTTCCAAGCCGATGACCGGCTCATACTTGGCAAGAATATCGGGTGAAATGTCCGAGGCGGCCGGCATGGCAGATTTCATTTTAACAAGCGGGTGGAATGCATTATTCGGACGATGCATGGCTGTCTGCTTTAAAGAAGCGTCAGAGATTCATCTACGTCCATTCGCGCCGCCCGGATAAGGGCGCGCAATGTGCCGACCGCCACTTCTTTATGGAGAGGTATGGACAAGTTCGCTCGTTCTCCTGGCTTCGTGAGAACCAAATGGCTGCCCACTTGTCCTACAGCCGACCATCCTGCCCGGCCAAAAGCTTTGGCGACTTCCTTCCCGGAGTGGTTGGCTAAACTTGCCATACCTCTATTCACGCACGAACTGGTGCAAAGGCTACGCAACCTTGAGAAGAAAATTCAACGATCTTGTGCAAGTTGTGGAAAATTGATACCAAAGTAGTTCGCAAAGTCACTAAACGGCGACAACGATTAGCGATTCGTGAGCGGGCATAGCACGCGCAGCCTTTTGATCTTCTGCCCATAGCCATGCAGTGATAGCTTCTTTGATATTTTCGAGAGCCTCTTTTTCATCTCGCCCCTGCGAGACGCACCCAGGAAGCGCTGGACATTCAGCCACAACCCAGTCGTCTTCTGACATTTGTAGGGAAACATGAAAAATCATCGCGAGCCCTCTGCAACTTATCTTAGCAACGGTGCGCGTTGCGAGTTTTATCGCCTTGCCACGATCTCCAGGTGTTCGGCCTCCACCAGGCGGCGCGCCTGGCCGCGCGCGTGGTTGGACCAGGGCCCGATGGGATCCAGCCGCGTGTAGGTCATCCAGTGGGGTAGTGCGCGGCGTTGCTCTCCGATACGCTCGTAAGCCAGAGCCAGGTTGTAATGGGCGTCGGCATACTTCGGCATCAGGCGAATGGCGGTCCGGTACGCTTCAATGGCTTCCATCAGGCGGTGTAACTCATCCAGTGCATTCCCCAGGTCAAAAAAAGCCAGCGCATAGTTGGGATCGGCTACAGTGGCGCGTCGATACGCTTCCTCCGCCTGCACATACTGCCTCTGGTTGTAGTAAATGGTTCCCAGATTGATGAGGGCAGCCGCGTGCTGCGGGTTCAGCAGCAGCACACGGTTGTAGATATCGATAACCTGTCGCTGCGCGCTCTGATCGTCCTCCATACGAACCGCCTGATAGAACAGTTCGGCCGCCTGAGAATCCAGGAAGCGCTGCGTGGCTGCGGCTCCCACAATTGCGCAAGGGTGGAGTTCCGGGCGCGCTTCAAAATCGAAGACAAGCTGTCGCGTCAGGGGCTCGTAGATCGCACCCTGATGCCGAAACACCACCCGCGAGCCGGCAGATACCATCCCTGCTTCGATCAAAGGATTTGTCATACCCGAAACGCGCTGCATGGCCGCCACAGAGGCATAGATCCGCGAAGTCCGGATCCGTTTGGACGAAAGGAGCCGAAGCTTGCGAAGTTGAGAGAGTTGCTGAAAGGTGTAACTTTCCAGGACGTCGATGAGTCCGGCCCTCTCCCAGCCTTGTAGCTGGCGGGGCGACACTTGCAGAATCCGCAGAACGTCTTGACGGTTATATCGGGTCACAAGGAGTGCTCGCAGGTACCGTCTCTCGCCACGATTATGCAGGGTTCCATCGGCTGCCGCAATCGAATTTCATAAATTTCTTAGGAAAACCCGGTACTAAATAGAAAACGGTGAGCCGATCAGCCTATCACCTCGTCCTGTCCATCATCACACTCTCAATGAAGGTGCATGCGCCAAAGCGTATAGCTGACCATCTCGTGCGCAACACGCTCCATGATTTTTAGACCGGAAACCGACCTGCCCGCTTCTCGTGGAGACAGCAGGACATGTAGGCCTTGCGCAGCGCACAATGCACGAATGCGAAAAAGATGAGTTCCATCGCTGACGATAAGAATCGTGTTCAGACGGTTTTCGCGAGCGATGGCAGCCAGCCGCATCACCGACTGTTCCGTGTCGCTGCTGTTTGTCTCCGCGATGATGCGGCTGTCCGGTACGCCGTGGTTCAGCATGAAGTCTCTGCCCACGTCCCCCTCACTGTATTGCGGATCGCTGCCACCGCCCAGAGTTATGATGAGGGGCGCCAGGCCACGGCGGTAGAGATCGAGGGCATGCTGCAAACGCGCCTGGAGCACGGGCGAGGGGCGGCCGTTGTATTCCGCCGCGCCAAACACCGCGATCGCGTCCGCGGGAGCAGCCTGGTCGACTAACGCAGTACGTTGGATTTGCTCGAACAGCCACCAGAACCAGACGGCAGCCGAAAAGCACAGCAGCAGGACCGCGACGCGCAGCATCCAGAATTGGACGCTGCGGCTGTTTTGGAGGCGATCTGATCGTTCCAGCTCTGGGTAGGACATCTCTGGTCCGGGCTACGCATGCTGAACACGGCGGGTGCCCACGTTGCAGTATTATTGCAGCGCCAGGGCGATCTCATGAGTCGGGATGGCTCCCTCGCGCAAAACCTGCCACATACCGGGTCCGGCGGATAGATCCACGATGGTTGTGGGGAGTGTTCTTGCCGTGGGGCCGCCATCAACTATCATCTGAATCCGATCACCCAGTTGATCTCTCACACCCAGCGCGTGCGTGCATTCGGGTGCTCCCAACACGTTGGCTGAGGTCGCGGTAACCGGCAGGCCCAGGCATCGCACGACTGCGCGCGGAATCGCCGCATCCGGCACCCTGAGTGCCACGTTGCCCGTATTAGCCGTTACACGCAGCGGAAGCCTTGTTCCCGCGCGAACGATCACGGTAAGCGGCCCGGGCCAAAAGCGCTCAACAAGCCGGTCAAAGTACCCGTCCAAATTGCGCGCGAGTTCATAGGCCTGAGCTACGTTCCCAAGCAGCAGTGAAAGCGGCTTATGGCGCATACGCATCTTGATGTCATAGATCTGCTCTACCGCATGAAGGTTTACCGGATCAACCGCCAACCCATAGAACGTATCTGTTGGAAGCCCAACCACGCCGCCCGATCGCAAACAGCGAACAATGTATTCGACCTTTTCCGTCTCCGGTTCGTCCGGATTTACCCGTAACAATTCCGCTGTCAAACAGATGTCTCCACCGGCAGGTATCACGTTGCCCCAAAATTCAATCCTGCCATTGTCCGGATATCCGGCTTGCACCATGATACCCGGTCGCTGGGACTTTAACGGATGGGAGAATGACACGAGGGGCAGTATGCAAGAACCAGGCCCGGGGTAGAATCGCGAGTGTATGTCGCATCCGCTGACCCACGGGCGTTACCAGCCCATCCAGAGCCGCCAAAACCCCAGGCTGAAAGATCTCCGCAACCGGTTTTTGAAGGCAGGCGTGGCGAAGGACGATCGAATCGCGATCGAGGGCGGAAAACTCCTCCAAGAAGCGGTACGAAGCGGACTTAGAATGCACAGCATCTTTGTTCGGGAAGGAACAGCCCCCCTCAGCCTCGAAGAATCCGGGGCAACGCTAAAAGAAAATTCATCGTATCCCGCGCCGCTCCGGTTTCTGGTTGCGCGAGACGCCTTCGATCACGTATGCGCAACCTCCAGCCCCCAGGGAATCGCCGCCCTTGTGGAACGGCCCCACTGGTCGCTGGAAGAAATCCTGCAGACAGATCGACCGTTGCTGCTCATCCTGGCCGGATTACAGGACCCGGGAAATATCGGGACAATCATCAGGACAGCAGAGGCTTTCGGCGCTGCGGGAGTTTTGCTCACGCCGGGAACCGTGTATCCGTGGAACCAGAAAGTGCTGCGTGCTTCTGCGGGCTCCTGCTTTCGCGTACCCGTGGTGCAGATGGAAACAATGGACACGCTGGAATCATTGCGAAAAAGAAACATTCCGCTTTATGCTTGTGCAGCACAAGGTGGGTGTACCGCGGACGAAGCGAATTTCAGACAGAGCGCGGCCCTGGTCATCGGAAATGAAGGTGCCGGCATTCCCGATGAGGTCCTCACTTGGTGCTCCGGGACGATTCACATCCGGTGTACCGGACCGGTCGAGTCTCTGAATGCCGCTGTAGCCGCATCCATCCTTCTGTATGAAGCATCGCAGCAGCGCGGACGGAAATTGGTGAAAGGCGGGTCTGGGCATGAGCTTGTTTGAAGGTATTCCCGGCGATCTACAGTACGGCAGAGCGGAAAACTCCGCAGATTTGCGTCAGCGGCCGCTCGCCGAGCGCATGCGACCACGGAGCCTGGAGGAGTTTGCTGGACAGGAGCATCTTGTAGGTCCAGGCAAATCGCTTCGCATGCAACTGGAGAACGACGACGCAACCTCGATGATCCTGTGGGGGCCTCCCGGGGTTGGCAAAACAACAGTGGCCAAAATCATTGCTCAGACGACACAGTCCACCTTCATCGAGTTTTCTGCCGTGGTGAGTGGAATCAAAGAAATCAAGCAGGTCATGGCGGATGCCGACAGCGCAGCCTCCGCCGGAGTACGAACGATCTTGTTTGTCGACGAAATTCACCGGTTCAATCGCAGTCAGCAGGACGCCTTTCTACCCTACGTGGAACGGGGAGCCATACGGCTGATCGGCGCGACAACAGAAAATCCCTCTTTCGAGCTGAACGCCGCGCTGCTCTCCCGCTGCCGCGTTTACGTACTGGAGCCGCTCTCGGACGAACAGGTTTTGCGCCTTCTTCGAAACGCATTGAGCGATACGGAACGCGGGCTCGGCGGATTCGGAATCACGGCGGACAAAGAGGTGCTCAATCTGATCGCCAGCTATGCCAACGGGGACGTACGCCGCGCCTACAATGCCCTGGAAGCAGTCACCCGGCTGGCAGTCAGCAGACAACAGCCGCAACTGAATAGCACCCTCGCGATGGATGCCCTGCAACAGAAAGCGCTGATCTACGACAAAAGCGGCGAAGAGCATTACAACCTGATTTCCGCGCTGCACAAATCTGTGCGGAACAGCGATCCCGATGCCGCGCTTTATTGGCTGGCACGCATGCTTCGCTCCGGCGAGGATCCCATGTATCTTGCGCGGAGACTTGTCCGCATGGCGTCTGAGGACATCGGTCTGGCCGCACCGGAAGCGCTGAACCTCGCCCTTTCCGCGCGGGATGCGATGGAGTTTCTTGGCTCGCCCGAAGGAGATTTGGCTTTGGCGCAGGCGACTGTCTACCTGGCACTTGCACCAAAGTCCAACGCCCTCTACACAGCCCTGAGCGCCGTTGTTCAGGACGTGGAACAGACCAGGGCCGAGCCTGTCCCGCTTCACCTTCGAAACGCGCCCACCAGCCTGATGGAATCGCTCGACTATGGCAAGGGCTATCGCTATGCCCATGATGAGGAAGGAGCCGTTTCCGACATGGAGTGCCTTCCGCCAGGCCTGCTCAATACGACGTATTACCACCCAACAGATCGCGGCCGGGAAAAACAGTTGCAGCAGAGGATCGAAGAGCTGGCAAGGCTTCGGAGCCGGAAACGCCCTTGATGGAGGCCTCCCCTACAACGCCAGAATTGGCCTTTCCTCCCTTAGCCGGACACCGGACGGCTCGCGCACAATGCGCAAGACGCTGATGTCGTCCTGCTGGCCGAAGGCTTGCGCGGCGGCAGCGATCTGTGCGGCAGAGAGGTTGTTCTGAAGCAGCGCATGGATGCGCTCAAAGCCGAACAGTTCGCCGCGCTCGTCCATCGCCTCGGCGACGCCGTCCGAGAGCAGGGTGAGGGTGTCGCCGGGCGCAAGCTGGAAGCGCATCAGGGAAAACTCCGCGTCCTCGATCATGCCCAGCGGCAGCGCACCCGGCATGTCGATCTCTTTGCCATTTAAGTACGGCGGCAGATGGCCGGCGTTGGCCAGGGTGCAGGCGCCGTCCTGCGCGATGCGCAGTGCCAGCGCGGTAGCGTGCGCGGCGCCACGGCCCAGCAGGCGCTGGTTCAGCGATTGCAGCAGGACGAGCGGATCAGGATTGAATTGCAGTGTTGCCCGAATCGCACCCACCAGCAGCGCGACCAGCATGCCCGCTTGCAGGCCATGTCCGGTCACATCGCCAGCCACAATCAGCGTACTGCCGTCGGTCGGGTGCGGAACGATCTGGAAGAAGTCGCCGCCGACTTCGCGGGCCGGGCGGTATTCGCTTTCGATGGCCAGGCCGGGGATTTGCGGGAGCGCCATGGGGATCAGCACCTGCTGCACCTCCTGCGCCTGCTTTACGTCGAGCGCCATCTCCCGCTGGCGTCGCACGGAGAGCAGCGCGCGGCGCAGCAGCAGTAAGAAAATGGCGACTGCAAGCCCGAAGTCAGCAAACTCGGGAAGCGTAACGACTGTACCAAAAACGGACCAGGCGGTCGGGATGTGCAGGAATCCAATCTCGAAATAGAACTGCGAAGCACCCACGAGCAAGGCGGCGGGCAGCACGAGCCAGCCTTCTCGCCGCTGTTTCAGCACCCCGACGACAACGATGCCGCCGAGCAGAACCAAGAAGAAAAGCCGATCGACGAACAAAACAATTGCAAAGAATAAAACCACTCCGTGGGGCAGAAATTTGAAAAGCGTGTAGAAAATATTGCGGCCCAACAGGGCCGATAGAACGTCGATGGCCGTCATCCATGCGACAAGTCGCGGCAGCCAGGACGGGCGGCGAAGCCCGAACCAGACCCACCAGACCATCACCCATCCGGCCAATACCATGGGAACCAGCACACCCCAAAGCACGAAATAGTACGCCGCGGCTGTAATTGCCAGGGTTTGTGCATCGATAAGTACAAGAGTCGATTCCACGCAGTTCAGCAGGAAGACAGCGGCAATCCATAGGTAAACAGGATCGGACCGGTCGAAAAAGATGAGACTGATTGCGAGCGCTGCCAGCAGAAGGTACAGGATCACCTCGATCAGATCGAAGAGAGCGGCCTGGTTCCATTCCAACCGCAACAATCGCTCGTGCGAGCCGACTGCGGAACGCAGACCCAGCAGCGGCGGATCGTGCATCCCGCCGGAGTTCGCCAGGTTCAGGCTTCCAGGCTCCATCCATACCCGGAACGCAATTACGGATGTCGCGTTTAAGGGAGCAATCAGCGCGCCGTTCGGGAGCGCGAAGCTTCTCGGCCGGCTGGTATATACGACCGGCGGGTGACCGAGCGACGCGAATCTGCCCAGACCACCCAACAATCTTCCATCGGCAAAAACCTGGTATGCGTCGTCGATATTTACCGGGCCGAATAGCGCCAGCTTCTGCCCCGGCTGCGCGTTGGTCCGCACCCGGATGCGATACCATGCCCAGCCCCAATAGCCCGGATGGCCTTTGGCCGTCCAGCCGGGCACGGTGCCGGAAAATCCGACGGTGGGATCGAAGCTGCCCTGCTTCGGCGTCAGGTCGACCGTCTCCCACTGCGAATCGTCGAAGTTCGGGTCGGCCCAGGCCGGGTTGTCGCCGGTGTGGAACTTCCACGGGCCGTTCAGCGGCACAATGGACTGGCCGAGGGTGATGGTCGTCGTTGGCGCGGCTGTAGTGGGCGCGTTCTGCGCGACTGCGCTGAGCGCCAGCAGAGGCAGCAGCAGGAGCGCTAGACAAATCCTCATCCCACCCTTGCTGCGCAAGGATGGGGCACCCAGTTCGCTGGGCAAAGCCGGGACACCCAGGTTTCCATCTGAAATCGAAAGAGCAATCCAGATTCGTCGCATAGGAAGGCAGATAACAAATACCAGCCATGGTCATGATTTGCAAGAACTTACATTCCAGAGTTTAAGAAATGATTCTCCTGGAAGCATGTCTTTTCCCGTTTGTTCTTGCGACTGTTACCGAGCCATTATTTCCCATTTTGGGAAAACTTTACCCTCGACCCTACGAAAGTGTGTAATTTTTTCACACAAACGTAAAATTTCCCGATATAACAGTCGATAGATAAATCAACCCAATTCAAACGATCACCTGGCGAGGGTCCCTTTGAGCCTTCGGGGGGTTATGCACACATGAATACTTTTCCGGTCATCTGGCTGCATTGGTTGTTAGGTACTTCCATCGTCTTTTCAGGCGGCGGGCTGATTTCCTTCGGGTTCTGGGCTGCGGAACTGCGCAGAAAAAGAAGAGAGGAACAGTTTCAGAACGCCATGGAACGCCTGCGGAAGCAGACGATGCAGGACGGTCTTACAGGACTATTCAATCGCCGCTATTTCGATGAAGCGTTAGGCACGGAGTGGAAGCGCGCTGCACGTGAAAATCAGAGCGTCGCGCTGCTGCTGCTGGACGTCGACTGCTTCAAAAAACTGAATGACAGGTATGGACAAATCCCAGGCGACGATTGCCTGCACAAAGTCGCCGCCGTGCTGAAAGAGAATATTCACCGGCCGGGCGATTTTGTGGCTCGCATTGGAGGCGAAGAATTCGCCGTGGTTTTACCGGGCGCTTCTGCCGAAGGAGCTTTTCGGATTGCGGAAAGCATGCGTACGGCTGTGCTCAACCTTAAAATTCCGAATCAGGACTCTTCGGCTGGCCCGTACGCCACCCTCAGTATCGGCGTCTGCTCGAAGCCATCCACCTTCGCTCAAGCTGCAAACAAGCTGGTGGAAGGTGCCGACGCAGCGCTCTACCTGGCCAAGGTGCAGGGCAGAAACCGCACGCAGCTTTCCGGAGCGCTTGCGCCTATGGCCGTGATGCGGGAGCAGGGAGTTGCTTTAGCGCGTTGAGCACGATGCGCTGGGTAAGCACTTCAGGCAACACGGCGGGCTGCGCCTCCGGGCCACCGTAGTAGAGCGCATAGGTGGGCACTCCGCTGCGCCCCAACTGTGCCAGCGCTGCCGTAATTGTGTCGTTATGGTCGGTCCAGTCGGCCCGCATGGTGACCACTCCCCTTTTTTGAAATGCCTGTTGTACGGCCGCGGTATCCAGAACGACTCGCTCATTCACCTGACAGCTCAGGCACCACGCCGCGGAAAAGTCGACGAACACCGGCTTGCCCTTGGCACGATCGGCCGCGATCTGCTGCGGGCTGAAAGGCTGCCAAACCTCGCCTCCGCCAGAAGCCGCGGTTTTCGGGCCAGTTGCCGGAGTAAGCTTTTCCGCCGCAACGCTCGGCAGCGCAATGGCGGCCCCCAGCAGCAGAATCGACACGACTGCTGCCCCCCACTTCGCGCGCCAATGTCCCAAAACCCAGCCCGCAATTGCTGTTACCAGCAGCCCGGCAAGCAAAGCCGCAACCCCGCTGGAGCCCACAGTCTGCGCGAAGACCCAGACCAGCCAGATAACTGTGGCAAAAATCGGAATCGAGACTGCCTGCTTCAGGTACTCCATCCATGCGCCTGGTCGCGGCAGAATGCGGGTCCAAGCCGGTTGCAACGTCAGCAGGACATACGGTGCGGCCAGACCGAGAGCCAGCGCGGTGAACACTGCGAAGCTGACATATGCACTCTGCGAGAGCGCAAATCCAATTGCAGCCCCCATGAATGGCGCCGTACAGGGCGTGGCGACCACAGTTGCCAAAACGCCGGTAAAAAAGCTGCCGCTGTACCCGCCACGTTGCGCCAGTTCCCCGCCCAGGCTAGTGGCGGACAGACCGATTTCAAACTGCCCGGCCAGGCTTAGACCCAAAAAGAACAACAGCAACGCCATAAAAGCGACGAAATAGGGAGATTGGAATTGAAATCCCCAGCCTAGATGAGCGCCGCCTGCGCGTAGAAGGAGCAAAACAGCTACGATCGCCCAGAACGAGACAAGAATGCCGCCCGTATAAACAATGCCATGCACCCGGAGGGATTTGCGCTCCTCACCCGAGGATTGAACCAGTGACAGGCCTTTGATGAACAGAACGGGAAAGACGCAGGGCATCAGGTTGAGAACCACCCCACCGAGAAATGCCAGAGCTAACACATGGAGCAGAGAGCCGCTGCGGCGCTGGCCGCTCGCCGGCCCGGCTGTAACGGGAGAAGTAAACTGGAACGAGGTACCGTCAGAGAGCTTGATGAGTCCGTGCAACGCGGTGGGAATCTGCTGAGTTCCCTGTGCCTTAGGAACGGCAATGCGGATTCCGTTTGGGAGGGGCGTGTCTGTTTGCGGAGCGGCATTGGCGATTACGTTTTGGTCGAACGGGTAGAACTCCGCAGACGCGATTCGCTGCCCAGTGCGAAGAGTAATTTGATAGGCGGCTTTCGCGTGCGTCACACTGACAGAGCTTCCGGCAGGAAGCGAGCGCGGCAGATGACGCTCTGCACTCGAAAATAAAGCCGCCATCGAGCGGTCAGGCTTGCCCGGTTGGGCCGCGACGGTAATCTTGTGCGCAATCTTGGCTTTTCCGGGAATGCAGACATTGCTGCAAACCAGAAAATGCAATTCTCCGCTGAGTTCTTCTGTTGAGCCAGGTTTCACGCTGGAATCGGCGCGCATAGGAACGGGAAGTAGAACTTCGTTCTCATATCCGAAGTCCATCAACGGGCCAAGGGGTAGCCGTTGCGGAGCAGGAAATTGCAGGTTTCCAGCTGTGATTCCTTCAGGAAGTTGCCACTCGACGCGCGGCGGCTCTCCGGCGTCCCCGGCATTGATCCAGTAGATGTGCCAGCCTTTATCGAGAACAAAGTGCAGCCCTGCCAGAAAATCACGCCCGGGCGCAATCGTGGTCGTTTCGGAGACAAGCTCTACGGTGAGATGCGTCGCGCGTACCGGCTGCGCGGAAGCACGGCAGCCGAGAAGCGCCCCCCATACCATGAGGATAGAGAATACGATCGACGTTTTGAGTTTTGTGTCGCGCCACATGATCGACCTGCTTTCTGGCGGAACTTTGCAGCAGCACTCAGTCGCCTCTGTGTTCTGCCTGCCAACGCAAATGTTCTTTGTATAAACATTTGTCCGCCACCAATCGTAGACTCGCGGCGATGGCGCGAGCAGACGCTTCCGGGTGCGTCACGCCCTCCTGCAACCATATATATCTGGCTCCGATGGCGATCGCATCTTCGATTATTCCTGGAACAAACTCCGGCGCACGAAAGACATTCACAAGATCGACGGGGAATGGAATCTCACGAAGCGATGGATAGCACTTTTCGCCGAGGACCTGTTGCAGCGTTGGATTGACCGGCACGATCCGATAGCCCAGACGCTGCATCTGAGCGGACACTCCATAGCTGGCGCGGTTGGCTTTGTCTGAAATGCCTACCACTGCGATAGTTTTGGTTTTTGTAAAGATCTCATCGATCATATCCGGTTCATTCATTCGCGGTTTCCTGTCCTCATCTGCCCGTTCGATTCAGCCCTATTCAGGAGATCAACGAATTCATGCGTGTCCAGAATCTTCAATCTCGTCACGCAGCATCTGACTATTCCAGATCCTCGGCCACGGTTGCCGGATAGTTCCCTTCCCGACGCATCCGCAAGAAGGCCTTGATGAACATATCCAAATCCCCGTTCAGAACGCGGTCCACATCACCCGTTTCGACGCGTGTGCGAAGATCTTTCACCATGCGATAGGGCTGCATTACATAGGAGCGTATCTGAGAACCGAAGTTGATCTCTAACTTGGCGTCTTCGATTTTTCGCGTCACTGCGCGCTGCTTTTCCAACTCATATTCATACAGACGCGAACGAAGCATCTTCATTGCTTTCTCGCGGTTCTTATGCTGCGAACGTTCGTTCTGACAGGAAACCACGATGCCGGTCGCCAGGTGAGTCATGCGCACTGCGGAGTCAGTTGTGTTGACATGCTGCCCCCCCTTGCCTCCCGAGCGATAGGTGTCCACGCGCAAATCTTCCGGCTTGATGTCGATTTCGATGGAGTCGTCTATTTCCGGGGAAACAAAAACGCTGGCAAAGGAGGTGTGGCGTCGCTTCGCCGAATCGAAAGGAGAAATTCGCACCAGACGGTGAACGCCAGTCTCGCCGGAAAGCAGTCCATACGCAAAATCGCCGGTAATTGTGAACGTCGCGGACTTAGCGCCCGCTTCTTCGCCTGCCTGATAATCGTTGATCTCTGCCTTGAATTTCTGCTGCTCCGCCCAGCGCAGATACATTCGCATCAGCATCTCAGCCCAATCCTGGGACTCCGTGCCACCTGCCCCTGGATGCACCGTGACGATGGCGTTCAGCGGATCGGTATGCTCCGAAAGCATTGTGCGGGATTCGAGCGTTTCCGAAAAATTGCGCAGACTTTCAATCTCGCGCACCAGGTCTGGTTCGACCTGTTCGCCCTCACGAGCCAATTCAAAATACGCGGCGATGTCCTCTCTGCGGCGACGCAATTCCGCGTCATCGGCGAGCAGAGCTTCCAGCCGTTTGCGTTCCCGCATCAGCGGCTGCGAGGCAGCGGGATTCGCCCATATGGAGGGATCGCCTATTTTTTCTTCAATGGAAGCGAGTTCTTTGCGCATGCGTTCCGCGTCAAAGATACTCCTGCAGATCGCGCACTTTTTGCTCTATCGGCGAATAAGCGAATTCTAAGTCGTTGAGCATTGGCAGATCAGTCTTTGGAAGAGAATTTTCAAGCACCCCGATAGCGATTATGGATCGCGCCATCGAAGGCAAGAACTACTGTGATTATGGCACAAAGCAGCGCAAACACGTCACCGTGACGCGTATAAAAGGTCTGCCACTTGACGTAACCAAAATGGGCAGCCAGCGACGTCTGTACATGACGCGGAGAGGTTTGCAGCACGCGTCCGTACGGGTCAACTACCGCTGTGACGCCGTTGTTGGTGTCCCGTAAAAGCCACCGATCGTTTTCAATCGCCCGCATCCGTGCCATATTCAGGTGCTGCCAGGGAGCACTCGTATCCCCATACCATCCGTCGTCGGAGATATTTACCAGCACATCCGCGCCTAGCTTTGTAAACTGCCGGACTTCATCTGCGAAGATGGCCTCATAACAAATAAAGGGACCATAATGATGGCCAGCCGCCGCAAAGACGACGCGTCTTGTACCAGGAGTCATTTGGCCAACTTCTGCAGTAAGTGAGCCGGCAAAAGATAGCAGTTCGGGAAAAGGGACGTGCTCGCCAAAGGGCACCAGGTGGATTTTGTCGTAGCGCCCCGCAAACAACCCGTCCGACGTTATAAAAGCCGCGGAATTATAAATATCGCCCGTATCTTTGCCGGAAGCTTGCTGGATGGCCGTGTCTCCGACAATGATTGCCGCATGGGTTGCTTGCGCCAGGGCCGACAAAGCACGACGAAATTGCGGATTGTTGTCAATCAGTGGGGCTGGAGATTCAGGCCACAGAATCAACTGAATGACCGGCATTTCAGACGAGCATTTAGGCCGGACGATGGGAGTACGCGCAATTGGCAACCCTGCGAAATACTTTTTGCAGTCGCTCTCACTTAGCCGGGCAAACTTTCCAATCTGCCGATCAAAAGAATCTCCCGTCCAACCACTTTCCTCCCCGACATCCAGATTGGGCTGCAGCAAAATTGCCTCCGCAGCAGCTGGCTGCGCAGGGATAGCGCGAGAAAATCCCATGTACAACGCAACTACGACCAACAACGCGAGCGAGGGCGCGATCAGGCGGACGCTGTGATTTCTCAACAAAAAAAAGCAGGCGATTGCGCTGTTGCCAGCAACAATCAAAAACGAAATTCCGTAGGTCCCGGTCCAGGGTGCCAGGCGGGTCAGCAGCAGGTTGTCAATTTGCGAATAGCCCAACTGGTTCCACGGAAAGCTGGTGATCCGCGCACATCCCAGTTCCATGGTTACCCATAGAAAAGGCGCGCTCCACAAGGCGCCCGCAATGCTTCCTGTGGCCCTTTGAGCAAGCGTCAGCAGGAATCCGAACAGCGCGAAGTAAAGTGCAAGAAAAAGGCAAAACAGCAAAAGCATAATGCTGGCAACAAATGGCGATAAGTTCCCATACAAGTGCATCGTCGACTGAATCCAGTAACACGTTCCGGCATACCAGACGATTCCGCAAAGGTATGCCACGAGAGTATTGGACGCCACGCGCGACCAGCCAAAATAGGGCCTGCGAGCCAGCAGAGCAATGAACAAGGGGACAAGTCCCAGGTAAGCCAACTGGGCCCGCCAATGCGGCAGGGGCCCGGCAACGGGGAAAGGCAGGACGAGAATCACGCCGCTTTCGACCGCCAGCAACCAACTCAGCTTCGATCCTGCCCGCATCGGGTGAAGTCTAACACCTTCATGCAGTTCTCACCTTGCGGGCCAGCCAATCTAGGCAACCGATATGACACCGCAGTACACTGCCTTTATGGATCTCCTGCTAAGAATTGTCGATCGCATCCTGGTGTCCATGTTCCTGATAGGCGGCGTTGGATCTGCTTTCGTTATTGTGATCAGCTTCGCAGAAGACATGCGCGAACTGTTCAGCAAGCGCGAATCGTGACAAACAGAAAGAATTGGCCGCAGTTTCTGCTACCCTGCAGGCAATCCGTTGACCGCCCGCTCCTGCCAACCTACACTCATCGTTGACCCTTATACGGGACGGAAGCTCCGTTTGATGCTTCCTCAGGTAAGCACCATCGCAAATCATCTCGAACACATGCCCGATCAGACCATTTCCGCCCAGCCATCGAATCGTGTACGCCTGGTTGTTGCATCCACCGTGATGCTCACCTTCATCTCCTTTTGGAGTGCGGCTGCAATCGTACTCAACGATCTAGCCTCCTCGGCGTTTTATGCCGTCGGAATTGCCGAGCAGGATTTTGGAAAGTCCGCTCCCTGGATCGTGCTTTCGGTCATGCTCTTCTCGTTCGCGGTGCGCGCCGTCTACGTGGAAAGCTGTTCCATGTTCACCCGCGGCGGCGTCTATCGCATCGTGAAGGAAGGGTTGGGCGGCACATTCGCAAAGGTCAGCGTATCGGCGCTGATGTTCGACTATGTACTTACCGGACCGGTCTCAGGAGTTTCAGCTGGGCAGTATATCGTCGGTCTCCTGAACGAGATTGTTTCTCTCTGCGCCAAACACCGGTTACTTCCCGACTGGGCAATCGTCCATGGCGCGGCCATGCAATTCCCGGTCAACAGCACATCCGCAGCTTTTGCGGTCGTTGTCACTGTTTATTTCTGGTGGCTCAACGTCAAGGGCATCGAAGAGTCCAGCCACAAGGCGCTGGACGTGATGAAGGTCACCACCCTCATGGTTCTTATCATGATGGTATGGGGAACGTTCTCAGCGATTTACAAGGGCGCACATTTGCCGCCGCCCCCAATACCTTCGGACTTTACCTTTACGAGCGATTCCTTTGGATTTCTTAAGCACACCAGTCTGATCAAATCGTTTGGCCTGTTCGGGATCCTGATGGCATTCGGCCACACCGTGCTGGCCATGAGTGGCGAGGAAACTCTTGCACAGGTGAATCGCGAAATTCAGCATCCTAAGCTGAAAAACCTGAAACGTGCCGCGATCATCATCGCAATTTACAGCTTGATCTTCACCGGTGGAGCTTCTCTGCTGGCTGTCATGCTGATTCCGGACAGTGTGCGTGTGCCCGTCTACGGCAACAACGTCATTGCTGGAATTGCCATGTACATGGTTGGCCCTCTTGCGCTTCGGGTCGCGTTCCGCATCTTTGTCGTGATCGTCGGCTTCCTTATCCTTTCTGGGGCTATTAATACCTCCATCATCGGTTCGACCGGGGTTTTAATGCGGGTGGCCGAAGATGGGGTGCTTCACGACTGGTTTCGTAAGCCGCAAAAGAAATACGGCACTCCCACCCGCATCATTAATCTGGTTACCGGCCTGCAGCTCGCCACCATCATCCTCAGCCGAGGCAACATCATTACCATCGGTGAGGCCTATGCGTTCGGCGTTATTTGGAGCTTTACCTTCAACGGACTAGCTATGCTGGTACTGCGATATCGCTATCATGGCGAACGAGGTTGGAAGGTTCCGATCAATTTTCGGGTGGGCAAAACCGAAATTCCAGTCGGCCTGTTCTCAGTCTTTCTTGTCCTGCTGAGCACCGCACTGGTTAACCTACTCACCAAGGAAGTGGCAACCGTCAGCGGAGTTATCTTCGCCGCGACGTTCTACATCATCTTCACGCTTTCGGAAAAGGACAACGTACGGCGCCACGCGGCTACAGCACGCGAAATGAAGGAACACTTTCAGCTTGAAAATGACGACACGATCAGTAGAGAAAGCCTGAAAATTCGGCCCGGTTGCGTGATTGTCACCATGCGAGGTCCCTCCTCCAGCAACGCGCTCCGTTGGGCGCTCTCGCGGACTTCAGAGGAAAGTCAGGACGTCGTCGTACTTACAGCCCGTTTAATGGGAGCAGGCGGTCCGGAATATATTGACGCGTCCCAGCAGGCCTTCACGGAACACGAGCAGACCGTGTTCACTCAAGCCGTTTCTGTGGCGGAGAGTTTTGGCCGCCATATCTCCCTGCTGGTTGTGCCCGCGGGCGATCCTTTCGCTGCGTTGGTTCAAACCGCCAACTCGTTGGAAGCCGCCACTGTCGTTGCTGGACTCTCTACCCGGATGACTGCGGAAGAACAAGCATTTTACGCAGGCCAGGCGTGGGAAGCGTTACCGGAACCGAAACGTCAATTTACTTTTTACGTAGTCCTGCCACACGGCGTGGCTAAGTCCTTCCACATCGGCCCGCACGCGCCGGCGCTGCAACCGCAGGACATTGAATTGGTACACCAACTCTGGCTGAAGTTTCGCCGTGACCCCTCTATGCAGGAACTCCACCATAGCGACATCGTTACGTACGCGTTGGACCGGCTCGCCGCGGAATATGAGTTGAACCAGCCAGATGTGATCCGTGGACTGCACCATTCCATTGAAGGGTCAAATGTGGGCGCATTAGCAAAATCCAATGGCAATTCACTAAGTCGCGCAGCCGAACCATCCGATGAATCACCTTTGTAACTTCACGGATGAAGTTTCGGCTTCCCGTTCAAGAGCCTGTCATTTGCGCTTGCCTCTGCTAGTTATGTATGGTTAAGGAATCAGCTATTTGTCCTATCGCACTCAAGCGCTTCATAGTGGACCGAACAGGATGAGCTGATAACTCCAGGAGGAATTGTGGATTTCGATCACGTAATTGAAGTAATTGACGCGGAAATCGAACGCCTGCAGCAAGCACGCGCTGTGCTGTCCGGCACGGCCTCAAAACGCGGTCCCGGACGCCCTAAAGCTGCGGCCGCACGCAAGGCAGTTACAAACCACGTTGCCCAGCCCTCCACACGTAAACGCCGTCTTTCGCCAGAGGGGCGAAAACGGATTGCGGAAGCGATGCGCAAGCGCTGGGCGGAACGAAAAAAGGCACAGGGGAGCTCGAAGCAGCAAGGCAGCAAATAACTGGTGCCAAGCTTCTGGCAAGCCAGCGCCCGGCCTCTGGCTTGCCGTCTGCGCTTATGGGAGATCTTCAGACCTGCGTTCCGCTATCTCGCTCACGATTTATTACGCTGAGTGCCGAGTGTCCGCACGAGGTGCAATGCTCCACATGAATTGAGATTCCGGTGCTTGGCGGGTCGCCTCAACAACCGGAGTCCCGTTCCATTGCTCCCGATTCCGTAAAGGGTGGGTGGCTCCTCCCTTTCAACTTCCTCAGTGCTTGTTTCCAACTACCTGGTAGGTGATGCAGAAAGCCACTGCAACGTCTGGACATAATTACTTAACTTGCTTTCCATTCGCAGACGAACTTTCGCCCTTGCTGGCGTGAATGGAAATGCACTGTTTATCTCCCAACTGGATCCTGGAGAGCAGATCTTGAGTTGGCCTGTGGTCTGGACTAAAGTGAAGCACCCTCTGAAGAGTTTCAATGGCGACGGGTTTTCTTCCCAATCGACATTGCAGGAGAGCCAGGTTGTCACCTAAGTCGACGAGGTCCTGATTGCGGGCAAAAAGATCGGTCCACACGTTTGCAGCCTGATTCAGTTTGCCCGAGGAAGCAAGTAAAACACCCACATCGTTCGCTACGTAAACATTGGTCGGATTGAGCTTGTAGGCTTTTTCCAGAAACTCCTCCGATTGCGTTACGTCTCCCCGCATCTGCGCTATGAACCCCAATGCCGAAAGAACCTCGCTATCATTTGGGTCGGCTTGCAATGCTTTCTGGAGCAAATCCCAGGAGTTCTTTATCGCATCGGGGTCACCGCTCAAACCTAACCTGTAGAACGCGAGACCGAAGCTTCGAATCGACGGCCTTTCACCTATCCCAGACACGGGTATGAGCGTTCCTTCATGGATTGGCGCTTCGGCCTCCCCGGCATGCTCGCCCTCTATTCGCAAAATGCGGTGGTCCGTAACCTGGGCGTGCGGTATGTCCGATGTTGGAGACTTTGGCATGTGGCAGCTGGTGCAGTCGGGAATCCTACGGTAGTGCGAAGATGCAAACCGTGGCTGAGTATGGCAGCCAAGGCATTTTGACCTGTAATACAAAACCCGCTCAGATGGTGCTGGCGTAGAGTGAGGATCGTGACAAGTCGTACATGACATGCGTTCTCCACTACGTCGTTTGCATTCGCTTTTCGCTAGGGCTTCTACCTGGCTCACGGCGCGGCCTGTACTTCCCTGCTCTCCTGTATGGACAAAATATGAAACGTCATCCGACAGGCGATCGCCTGGCTTGAAATCAGATAAACTTCTACCCCGTCGAGCAACGGAAGTCTCAGACTCCAGATGACATCGCAAGCAGATTGAATCTCGCTCCAAAGGGCCGAGCTTCGACATTTCGAGCAGGCGGCCTTTGCCATGGTGGAGCACATGTGCGCTCGTGTCTCCATGACAAGCCTCGCAGGTGATGCCGCCATGCAGAAATGGGAATCCGCTGTAGCGGTTGACGGTACCTGAATCTTCGCGCTGAACCCCGCTCATGTGGCAGATGAGGCATTGTGAGTTCAATGGAAGCGCGGATGGCAGCTCTTTCGCCTGGAGATAACCGGGCCGAAGATCATAGGTGGATTTAGCTGAGTAATAGCTGAGCGGAGCTTCGAACAAATAGTGATCTTGCGAGTAAATGAAGGATCTACCTTGGCGTCCTGAGCCGAAGAAATACTCCAGGCTGTAGTGCCCGGACAAGGAGGGGCCACCCGCGCGCTTGTATGTAAGGAGGACATTTCCATTCTCTATTTTTACTTGATAGGTTATACCGGAAGAGGCCTGGGTAAACGCTCTCGGGACTGCAACATCAATTGCCAGGCCGCTGGCATTTGCCATCGTAGTCTCAATATAATTTTGATAGATAGTTTGATGACAGCGCGCACAAGCATGATCCGCCTGGCGCACCGTGTCAATTGCCGATGCGTAGGCGACAGTAGCTAACGTCAGCACAAGCAATGCTTGCGCAAACTTCGATAAGGAACAGAACACGATGCTTCCGGGGTTAGAAAGTTAAATTACATTGTCCAATTTGCGCTTCGTTAAGCCCTCACTACTCCATCAACGCCCCGGAACCAGCCCTCGGTTAACGCCAGATCTTTCAGACAGCTTTGCACATTTCGGGAGCAGCAAAGACTAAACATTCAATCGACCTTGGGGTAATCTGCACGAACCGTGACAATTTCATAGGGGTGGACTGGCACCTCGATGGAATCACCATTAGTCACTTGCAACTTAGGTCCTTGTGGCTGCTCCATTAAGTTGGTCTGCTGGGCCGATATCGCTCCTTTTGGCAGATGCACCGTCACGCTCCCGGTAGTGCCTGCCCATTCATAGAAGCGAAGAATGATACTGTTGGAGGTTTCGGCTTTCTTCACTGCGGTCAAAACTACGTTGGTCGGCTCTAGCCCGACGAAGGAATGCTCCAAAGGCATTGCACCTGAATGCGCTTCCACCTGTTGAGCCATGAGTTTGTAGTTGTACTCATATCCGTGCCGCACCGTAAGTGCTGTTTTCCAGTTTCCTCCATGCGGATAAAGAGCATAGCCGAAGTGGTGGTGTCCGCGGTCTGCATTCGGATCAGGTGAGACGGTGGCGCGAAGCAGGGACAGACGCATCACATTTCCCACGGTGTTGTATCCATACTTTGACTCGTTGATCAAGCTGAATCCATGCTGCTCATCCCCAAGGTCCGCCCAACGCAGCGCCGGCACTTCGAATTTGGCTTTTTCCCAGCTATTGTTGCGAGTAGTCGGCCGCTGGATGGTTCCGTAGGGAATTTCATAGGTTGCCATACCGCTGGAGGCGGCTAGTGGAAACGAGGCTTTAAGCAAAACATGTGTCTCGTGCCAGTCAATATCGTTTGTGACATTCACCTGGTCTGCTTCACGATAGAGCGTGATGTCCTGTACGAAGTGAGAACCTTGCCATGTTCTGCTGACCCTTATCACAGCGCGTAATGGTCCGCTCTCCACTAACTTTACCGAGTCAGCCATATCGAGGTTTGTAGCTGTCTTTTCATAATCGGGATTCAGGTTCCAGGCATCAAATGCCTTTGGTTTGTCCTGAAAGGCAATCAATTGATTCCCACAGCTATGTGGAGCCAGAGCTTCAAAGTTTGCGGCTTTGTTGTAGAGACTCGTAATACATCCGGTATGAGGATCTACGGTCACCTTGAGCTTGCTATTTTGTAGGGTCATTCCGTCTGCCTTCAAGTCAGTGACAAACGGTCTCGTGCCAGGCACGACATGCAATATCTGATAGCCGAGCGAAGGCACATCCCTTGCCTGGATCAAAAGGTGAAACGTATTCGTCTGGTTGTCTTTGGAAATCATTTCCGACGGCACCACGCGGTCGTGCATATCCAGCACGGTCACTCCCGCTGGAGCGGCGCTCGGCATTTCTACGCTCATGTTGAGAGTTCCGGAGCGTTTCCATCCCAGCGGGTTGAAGACAATGATGGGAACAGTGCCGGCAGCGCGGGTGTTGATGCGAGACTGAATGGTCTGCAACGACTGGGAGGACGCCTCCTTGGTAGCCCAGCGTACTTGATTGTAATCACGCTGCGCATCCTGGTAGATAACGCCAATGCCCGATCCGGCGGCGAGGTCATGGAACTGATTGAAAACCACCTGCTTCCAGGCATCCGTTAACTGGGCCGCCGGGTACGGATGCCCGTTCAGCCATGCAAGCGAGGACAACTTTTCGGCGTTCAAAACCCATTCCTCGCTCTCGCGCATGTTCCGCTTGTGGTGAGCTTGTGTCGTGTAAACGCCCCGGTGATACTCCAGATACAACTCGTCTTTCCAGGTAGGGATGGTGACATCGCCCGCAGGCGGCACTGGAAGCGCGGAGTTTCCTTTGGCTGTGGAAGCATAATTCCAGGTCGGGGAGTCCGGAGATATCTTCTTTTCAATGTTGCTGAAAAACGTCTGCGCGATCCCAAATTTCATTTGTGGCACGACGTTCTCCGGCTGCGTCCAGTGCATGCCTTCATCAAGAACTGTTCGGGTCGGGCCGCCACCATGATCACCCACCCCGTACAGGTCCATCATCTGGAGCATGCCAGGTGCGAGTGTTCTTGCTTTTACCAGATCATTGGAAAGGCGCACGGGATTCAGCGTTCTATTGCCATATCCGTTAGGGAAATAGGTCAGTACCTTGCTTCCGTCGGGAGACTCCCACCAAAACAGCTTCAGCGGAAGTTGGTTGGTGTCATTCCACGACATCTTCTGGGTAACAAAATAATCGATGCCGGACCTCTTATAGATCTGCGGGAGTTGCCAGTTGTATCCAAAGGAGTCCGGATTCCATCCAATGCGGACATCCACGCCATAGAGCTTCTTGAAGGTCTGCTTGCCAATCAGCAGTTCCCTTACCTGCGACTCACCGTCAGGCAGATTCAGGTCTGGTTCAACCCACATGCCGCCAACCACTTCCCAGCGACCTTCCTGGATGCGTTTTTTGATTTCCGCATTCATGTCGGGATATTTATCCGCCATCCACTGGTTGTACTGCGCGGCGGATTGGGTATACGTGTAGGCCGGGTATTCGTTCATCAATTGGAGCGCAGTTCCAAACGTGCGTCTTACTACATCCACCGTTTCAGTCCAGGGCCATAGCCAAGCTGCGTCAATATGCGAATTCCCCGTCAGGTGGAAGGTCGCCCGCTGCAGCGTCGGTTTGAGTGGTTCAAGATCGACTTGCGCTTTGCGCAGGGACTCGTCAAACTGCTGCTGATGAGTCTCATCCAGCGCCTGCAAATTGACATCCCCTATCGCCTTTTCCAGTGTTGCCTTGTCCGCGGACACGTTGGTGGAAACGCTCGGAATCAGAAGTGCCGCGGAAACGAACTCGGTGTACATATCTCCCGGATTGGGCCGGTTCGAGGCAAACTCAATATGCATGCGGCTGGCCGGTATGGTCTTGGGCCGCTCACTTTTATCGATTCTGACAGCCACCAGCACAGTCTGTCCGGGTTTCGCAGAGTCGAATAGAACGATTGGCTCCATATGTTCACCCTGAGCGACTCGCCGACCGTTGAAGTAGACAATGACTCCGCTGCGCCCCCAGGATTGAATTGAAATACGAGCTCCTGTGAGATCGTAGCCCTCCAGCGCTTTCGGAACTTCAATGCGCTTTCTGAGCCAAACTACATCGGTCGTATCGGTTCGATATGGCGTCTGCACCTGCTTCCAGGAAGAATCATCCAGAGACTCGGATTGTCCGTTTTGCACATCTCCAGCGTGATAGAGCCAGGTCTCCAATGGGAGAGAGCTGAACTTCGAGAGCCTCTCGACGACAGTTTGCGAATTGCTGGAGAGTGATTGCAAAGCAGCCGCCGTTTGTTGCGGCGCAAATCTACCGAACTGCTGCGCAGAAAGGATGGTGATGGAAACAAGAAAGAGCAGCAGGAAAGCGAAGGATTGGATAGCACGGCGTAGCAATCTGGTGCGCAGGAATCGGATGAACACAGGAGGGCTCCTATAAAACTTTCAGCATCCACACGGATAGATCTCCGCAATGCGGGACGGAGAGGCGTGCTTGGTCTGCATCGGGCGAATTATATAGCACCGAAACAGCGAATGGAAACCTTACCATCGCTTGCTGACAGCAGGCTCTTGTTCAGCGGCTACAAGGGATTGATTAGCTGAAAATCTTTCGTCAATGCGCATTATTCTTGATCTTCTCGTCTTCCATTGCACGTTTGGATTCCTGAGCCATGGCATCGTCCTTGAGCTTTCCATAGGTCTGCATTTCGTTATGCGCCTCCGCCGTTCGGCCCTGCGCACGATACGCATTGGCAAGCAGGAAATGGATGGAGGGTTCGTCCGGACTGGCTTTCTCGGCCATCATCAGATCGGGCATGGCTGCAGCGGGTTTGCCTTCACGCATCAGTGCGCGGGCCCTGTCTACACGGGCCTGCATCAAAGTCGGACAGCGATGGATCGCTCCATCCAACTCTGCAATCGCCTCTTCCGGCGAGCCATGCAGGGCAAGCAGACTGTTCGCCATTTTCCAGCGCGCCTCGCAATTATTGGGATCATTGACAAGTTCCGCCTGAAACTCCTTGCGTGCAGAGGTCCATTTCCCAAGTGTCCAGAATTCGTTGGCCAAGTGTTCGTGAGTTCCTGGTTCCGTGGGCCCGGCTTTGACCGCCTTGGTAAACGCACCGAGCGCTCCATCCGTATTCCCCATGCTTTGCATGATCTCTCCTGCAATCTCCTGCGATAGAAAAGAATTTGGGTCGATCTCGCTCACCTTCGCCAGCGATCGCTCGGAAAGTTGAAGGTACGCATTGCCCAGCAAGTACCACGCCTGCTGGTTTTTGGGGTTATGGGCGATCAGCGTCCGCAATTGCGTCACTGCGCCGTCATAGTCATGAATGTTCACCAGATCGCGGGCAAGAAGCGTGCGTGCAAAATCGTCCTTGACGTTGCCTCTCACCGCTGATTCCAGTGGTGACTTTGCCTTGCTGTATTCACCCATCTCAAAATATGCAGATCCCAGCAGAGCCTCCGCAGAGGTCATGTGCGGATTGATTTTTAAGCCTTTTTCGAGAACCGCTGCAGCTTCTGGAAACTCCTGCTGCTGGTAATACAGCATTCCCAGATTGTTGTATGCTGCAGCCAATCGAGGTGCCAACTTCAACATGGCCTGATATTTCGAGATCGCGGTTGCGCGATCTCCGTTTGCCTGAGCGGATTGCGCTTCTGCATAGAGTTGCTGGACCGCCGGACTAACGTCCGAAGTTTGGCCTGCACCATACAGGCTTGACAAACAGAGGATCCATAAAAGGCCGCACAGAATCATGGCCATGCGGCCTGTTAAGAATTGCGCTCTTCTGATCTCCATATCGGCCTGATTATAGTGCGAGCAGCGGGTGCCATTGAACCGGAGACCGTCCCCACATGTACAAACGCAGGCAGCCCTCCCAAAACCAGCCGCTCCCGTTGAGAATGCGCTACTCGATACGGGCGAATTCACGCGAAGCGCCCGGCTCGCCGGAGACCGCAGACCAGGCTGTCGATCCATTTGAACCATAATGCCAGAACGCCTTTGTGCAGATACTTTGAAAAAGGGCCTTGACAACGGCTATGGAGGTTTAATAACTTTCCTCTCCAAGAGCGTTTTGGGGTTTATTCCGCTCCCAACGTGGGAACGTTTCCATAAATCGCAGGTTCATAAAAACTCGAATATAGCGGCGCTACACTTATTTGAACTTTCGGAGGCGAAACAATGATCGGAATGTTGGGTAAATTGAACAGTCGTTGGATGAGCAGAATCGGACGCTACACACCGTTTCTGGTTCTGTGCGTGTTCATCTCCATGCCCACCCTCAGACTCAAGGCCCAGGCCGTAGGCGGCGTTAACGGCACCGTAACTGACAGCGCGGGTGCCAGTGTCGCAGGTGCCAGCGTGACAGCCACAGACCTTTCCACCCACGTCTCCTCTCATGCAGTCACGTCCTCCGTCGGGACCTACACCATTACCGCGCTCAACCCGGGCCATTACGACGTCAGCGTAGAAGCGAATGGATTTAAGAAAGGCGTACAAACGGGAGTAACCGTCGAAATTGCGAAGCAATCCACGGTCGATTTCCAATTGGCTCCCGGCACGACCAGTCAAACGGTTCAGGTCGCGGCAAGTGCGGTTTCCCTCAACACCGAGCAGCCGGAAATCGGGACAACTCTAGAACCGGAACTGGTCAAAACCGCTCCAATCGAAATCAATGGCATGGCCCGCCAGATTGACTCGTTTGTCTTTCTCGCACCGGGCGTTCAGGGTAGTACCTTCGCGAAAAACATAAACGGCGGCGTAAATTTTGAGAGTGAAATCCAGTTCAACGGTATCCCCGTCCCGCAACCGGAAACTCAGGGCTACCAGACGAATTTCAATCCGCCCTACGAAATGGTGAACGAATTCCGCGTTGACCGGTCAACCTTCTCCGCGCAATTCGGCTTAGCCCAGGGCGCAGTCACGTACAACATGGCGTCCGGAACGAATCAACTCCATGCCGACGGTTTTGAGATTCTGCGCAATCAGCTGTTTGATTCCAGCGGGTTTTTCCCCACCAACTTCGACTCAAAAGGCAGGCCGATTCCGCCGGTGGACCAGCAAAACGATTATGGCTTTACGGTGAGCGGACCGGTCGTTCTTCCAAAGCTCTATAACGGAAAGGATAAGACTTTCTTCCTGTTCAGCTTGGACAAGTTCAAGCAGAATATTGCTCAAACCTCTATTGGAACTGTGCCAACGCCTGCGATGAAGGGTGGGGATTTCAGCAGCTTTGTGGATTCAACCGGCAAGCAAATCCCGATCTTCGATCCCCGAACCGGCAAACCATTCCCAGGCAATATCATTCCCTTTTCCCGCTTTAGCGCGCTGGCCCGATCCATCCTGCCGCTGATCCCCAATCCGGACCGTGCCGGTGTTGTCCACGGGTTGCAAAGTAACAAATCTCCGGCCGTAACCTCGCTGCCGATCGACCAGCTTCTCTGGGGCTATACGCTAGACCATAACCTCAGCAGCTCTCAGAGCATCCATTGGACCCAGTGGCGCGATACCCGCACGACCTCAGGGTTCGACTACGCACCTATCGTCGCTCCGAGTAATGAGTTGCAGAGCGAGAAAACGCTGCCCTATATCGGTTCTGGATTCCTGCTCAATTACGTTAAAACGGTCCGGCAGAACCTCGTGATGACGGCTGGCGCAGACTGGATTGGGGAAATCAACAATCAGTTCGATGCGCGCAAGGGCGTAAACTTCCCCGGCGTGATCAATAGCGTCATTTTCCCGAACGTAACCTTCGACGGACAGAATGCCGAGACAAACTGGGGGACTGCAGGCGGCTGGATCCAGTCCATCAACCGAAAGTTGGGAGTAGCGATTGTCAACAACTGGCTATGGACCAAAGGGCGGAATACCTTCAACATCGGTGGCGAGTTCCGCCGCGCCTATCAGGACGATAATGAATGTCAGCAGTGCGGCGGTACTTTCAACTTTACCCAGCGCACAACCTCCACACCAAATACAAACGATCCTAACTTTGGCACTTACGGCAGTTCCTTCGCCAGCTTCCTCCTGGGACAGGTGGACTCCGGAGTTCGCGTCTTCGCGAATGAGTTGAAGCTCCGCAATGCGGACCTATCCCCGTATATTCAGGATGACATCAAGGTCAACAACCGGCTCACGGCGAACGTCGGGCTGCGCTGGGACATCATGGTTCCCTTTACCGAGAACCACAACCAGATCGTTTATCTTGATCCCACCGCCCCCGACCCGGGAGCTGGCAATTTGCCCGGCGGCGCCACCAAATTCGGCCATTGCGTTGGCTGTGCCGGACTCACGCGTGCCGCTATCCACTGGGGCCACATCGGGCCTAGACTTGGCTTCTCCTACATGGTGAATAACAAGACGGTCGTGCAGGGTGGCTTTTATCTGGACTTCCTGGACGGTGGCGCCTATGAGTACGGAACCAGCAAAGTGGCTGTGAACTACGGCAACCTGCTGAACGGAGAATTCCACCGCAACTCCACCGCGACCAACGTTCCCGGGTATGGCGACTGGGATTCTCATCCCATGCCTGATCCACCGCCGGTGGCCTTCAGCCCCTCGATCGGAAACGGAAACGTGATCCACTCGTTCAATCCCAAGAAGGACGGATTGGCTCCATATAACGAATCTTGGAACGCGAGCGTTCAGCGGCAGCTTCCCTGGAATATGTTCATCACAATTGCCTACGTCGGCAATCGTGATATCCACCTGCCGTCCCAGTTGAACCCGCCAAACCAGCCCAACCCATCCGTGTTAAGATACGGACCACTTCTCGGGGCTCTGGTAAACTCTCCAGGTGCGGTGGCTGCGGGTATCAAGAACCCATATCCCGAGTTCTTGAGTCAGTTCGGTTCCTCCGCTACCGTCCTCCAGGCATTGTCTACCTATCCCCAGTACTCAACAGTCATGAACAACTTCGACCTGGCCGGCAGCACGTCCTATAACGCCCTGCAGATACAGGCGGAGAAACGGTTTACTAATGGGATTAGCTATCTGGCTGATCTGACTTTGTCGCGCAACATGTCAGACGTGGACAGCGGATTCTCTTCATTCGCAAGTCTGCCGGAAAACAAATACAACCAGAAAGCGGAGTTCACCGTTTCCGGCCTGGACCAGAAATACCTGGTCAACCTGGTTGGGACGTATGAACTGCCAATCGGACCAGGACAGAAGTATCTCAACTCCAAGGGCATTTTGGGTCAGATCGCCGGAGGATGGCAGGTGGGTGTCATTGCCAACTACGACGGCGGTACTCCATTTGGAGCCTATGACAACTACAATCCTCTGGGAAATGGCTTTGATCGGCCCAACGTTGTTCCGGGAGTGAAAAGAAAAACCTTTAGCTACAATCGTTCAATCGATTACTTTACCGGAAAAGTGAAAACGCAGCCCGTCCAGTTCACTACAAATGCTTTCGCTTTAACGGCGCCATTTGCACTGGGTAATGCTGTGCGAAATTATCCTTCCCTTCGTAATCCTGCCTACTACAACGAGAATGTCGATGCGATGAAATATTTCCACCTGACCGATAAAGTTCTCATTACCTTGCGCGTGGATTACTTCAACATATTGAATCGAACGCAACTGAACGGTCCCGACACCAATGCGAGCGATTCAACCTTCGGACAGATCACCAACCTAGGTCAGGCCAATTCCAACCGGCAAGGTCAAGCTACCTTCCGGCTGGAGTTCTAGACCTGCCGCTGGAACAATGGCCGGGGGACAATCTCCTCCGGCTATTGTTTTTTGTAGCCATAAGCGGCGCGATATACTGAACCGGGAACTAAGGCCATCGACTCAGTTTTAGCTTATGCGAATTTCGCAATTGCGCCGTCATCCTGAATCGCAGCGCGCTTCAACCCAGTTGGCTCATCACGATTCAACTACCGGTTCGTTCAGGCTCCTCGCTGTCATCTCGGGCATTCTTCTGCTCGCAGCCTCGACCCCAGCGAATTGCCAGAACAACCTTGAGAATGCCCGGAGCCAGGTGGCGCAGAAAGATTTTTCCCGGGCAGAACAAACAGTCCGCACCCATCTTACAAACCACCCAGACTCTGCCGAAGGTCACTTTCTGCTGGGTTACATCCTGAACGCGGAACATAAACCCAGGCGCTCGCTCGCGGAGTATACAACCGGCGCCCGGTTCCACCCGCCAAGTGCCAGCGATTTGCTGGTCGTCGCCGCCGACTACGTTTACCTCCACGACTACACCGACGCAGATAAGTGGCTCACTTTGGCGACACAATGGAACCCGGACGATGCACTGGGATGGTATCTCCTCGGGCGCACAAAATATAACGAAAATCGTTTTCAGGAAGCGACCAGCGCATTCCGCAGATGCCTTCAACTGGATCCTAGAAATGTTAGAGCCGAAGACAATTTAGGCTTGTCCTACGAAGGTTTAGCGGATGATGCTAGAGCACAGCTCGCTTATAAAACAGCAATTCAATGGGGATCTGAGCTGTCGCATCCTGATGCCCAGCCGTATCTGAATCTTGGAATGCTGCTGGCACGCGAGGGACACGATGCGCAGGCGATTCCGTCTCTTGAGAAAGCTGTGGAGTTGGCTCCTCAGAATCCTAAAGCGCGCGAGCAGCTTGGTCGCGCATATGAAAAACTCCACATGTTGCGCAAAGCTCAATCAGAGTTGCAGCAAGCTATTCTGTTGGCGCCCGGCGTGTCCGGTCTGCATTTCCAGTTGGGTAGGATCTATCACGAAGAAAATAACGAGACAATGGCTAAGAAGGAGTTCGCAGTTTGCGCCACCCTGAACGGATCGAAATCCACCGATACAGAGGAAACGCCAAATCCGGACAGCCCGCATTGATATCGGGAGCAAATTCCGCCTGTGTAATTTTCGGCTTCACTCCGCAATCCTGGGGGAATGTTTGAGAATACCTGTCCTCACTGGATGCCATGTGCTTGCAACAGCGTTTCTACTGTTTTTGCCGATGCTTATCTTCGCGCAGTCTTCTAACAAGGCCGGCGCTAAAGCAACTCCGAATTCCACATCAAAGAGCTCTAT
>DASSZI010000220.1:0-2902 GCA_035713565.1 Acidobacteriaceae bacterium
GACATGACCCAGTCCACACACATTCCGGTAAGCACGAGTGAGTACACGACCAGACCTGCGCCGCTGATATTTTCAAATCGCTTCTGCCAGGTCCATGGGCTGAAGCGGGTGTCTGTGTCCCGCTGTAGAGACCAGCGGTTCAGGAAATAAGCAAAGACGCCAAAGATGACGAAATAGGCGATGCCGCGAATCCAGAAGCCTCCCAGGTTCAGGTAAGGCCGCTTGTACGCAATCGCGTGCGCCTGCATGGCATCAATAACACCGGCGCGGAGGGCGGCATGCGGATGCGTGATGCGCACCCAGATGTAAAGCCGTTTTGCAAAGATCGCAATCGGCAGAAACATGAGAAAAATCAGCGGAAGAGTGCGGCTCATCGCCTCCAGCGGGCGCCGGATCAGCAGGCCCCACTTGCCGCCAGAAACCCACTGCACCATTAAAAGTGCCATCCCCCCCAGTGCAAAGCTGAGGCAGACCATCAGTCCCATCAGCCATCCACGCAAAACGTAATCGAAGCTGTGGCTGAGGAATGCATCCAGAATGGCGAGCGCCGCAAAGACCAGTGCGGCGACAATCGCGCGCGATCGCCAGCCCAGGACTGAGGCCGGAGCGCCCAGGTTCGCGGGTAAATGTCTCTCTTCGTGTCCATATTCCATGCTTGTGTCTCGTCCCCGGCTACTTGGTTCCCGTGTGGCGGGAATTTTTCTTGAAACTATTCTTCGGCGCGTTTTGTGCAGACGCCGGCATCGCTTGCTTCTGGCCGACGAGGTCCGAATGCATATCGCCCGCACCCGGCACGTTGGTCAGCTCCGGCAGGGTCCACTGCTCTGGAAACTGTGCAGAATAACCCATTTGCTCAGAAACCTCGGAAAGCTTCTGTACGTTTGTGCCTGGGGGCACATCCTGCAGGGTCGCGTTCTGGCTAAGCTGCAGCGCTCGGATGTAGGCCACAATGGCCCAGCGATCCTGGACCGAAATCTGCGCAGCGTAATCCGGCATGGCACCGTAGCCATGGCTGATGACGGCGAAGTAGTGACCCATCGGCTCACCCGCGATCCTGGGCTCCAGCAGATCGCCCGCCGGTTTGTAGCCCCGCTCGACGATCATGCCACGTCCATTGCCCAGCCGCGAGTGGCATGGAGTGCAGTAGATATTGAACCGCTCCTGACCTCTCCGGAGAACGTTCATATTCACAGGAAAGGGCATCTTGTCCTGCACCTGATTGTTGACCAGGCCAGTCTGAAAATAGCTGTCCGCATCGGCTTGGTTGCGGGCGACGGTTCCTGGAACCTGGGGCCGGACGGAGCGTCCGCTGGGGAAAAAGAGGGATTCGCGCTGTGGAATCATCTTGGGCTGATTCTGCATGTCCTGCCGGCAGCCGGAGAGGAACGTCAGGGCCGCGACGGCGGAGGGCAGCAGGATCCAGCGAGAAAGAAACAGGCAAAAATGCTTGGACATAAGATTAATGCTCCACCTCGACGACCGAAACTGGATGGAGGGACTCAAGCAGCGAGCGCGAATCCGTAATAGAGAACTGCGGATCGTCGGCTTCCAGGCACAGGAAAAACTTGTCCGACGTTGCTCCGTTGCGAAAATTCGGCGCGTTGAATAGCGGGTGATACGGAGACGGCAGCCTGTTCAGCGCCAGCATCCCGAAACCGGCCGAGAGACCCGCCCAAAGGATCGTCCATTCATAGGCCGGGATAATGAACGCCACCCAGGAAAATAAGGGGCGCCCGGCGACATCCAGCGGATACGCCCAGATGGAAACCCAGCATTCAAGCATGAACATGGCCAGGCCGCCCACGATGCCTCCCAGCAGGCACACGCTGGCTACACCCTTTTCCGCTGGCTCGTCGTAGCCCATTGCTTCGGCAGCCTCCTCGATCGGGTAGGGCGAGTAGCAGTCCATGCGTCTGTATCCGGCCTGATAGGCCGACTTCGTCGCCTCGATCAACTCGCCGGGCGTGTCGAACTCGGCGAGCAAACCATAAATTCCTTCACGCACTGGCATTCCTCAACCCTCGTTCTGCAACTGGTTTTTATGCTGACGTTGGCTTTCATGCGCCTGCAGGCCGGTCTCCGCGGCGTTTGCTCCCGGCAAGAGCATCCGGATTTCCGACATAGGTATCATGGGCAGGAAGCGGATAAACAGGAAGAAGAGAAAAGTGAACAGTCCGAGAGTTCCGACGAAGGTCATGTAATCCCAGCGAGTCGCCTTGTACGTACCCCAGGAGGACGGAAGGTAATCGCGATAGAGGCTAGTAACCACGATGACGAAACGTTCAAACCACATCCCGGTATTCACGATGATGGAAAGGACAAACAGGAAACCAACATTTTGCCGCAAGCGCCGCGACCAGAGCGTGGTGAGCGGAATCGCAATGTTGGAGGCGATCAGAATCCAGTAGGACCAGCCCATGGGACCGAAGATGCGGTTCCATGCCATAAAGAATTCCCATTTGTCCGCCGAATACCAGGCGTACGCAATGTCCGTCGCGTAGCCGTACGCCACGATGAATCCAGTGGCAAGCATCACCTTTCCCATGTTGTCGAGATGGCGCAGCGTAATCAGATCTTCCAGGTGATAGAACTTGCGGATCGGAATCGCGAGGGTCAGGACCATGGCAAATCCGGAATAGATAGCGCCAGCGACGAAGTAGGGAGGAAAAATTGTTGTGTGCCAGCCCGGCATAATCGCCACGGCAAAGTCGAAACTGATGACCGTGTGCACCGAGAGCACCAGCGGAGGGGCCAAGCCGGCCAGAAGGAGCGAAGCGGTTTCGTAGCGCATCCAATGCCGCGCCGAGCCGCGCCAGCCCAAAGCCATTTGTCCATACATAAATCGCCCGAATCTGGACTTTGCCCGGTCCCGCATTGTGCCAAGGTCGGGAATCATGCCGAT
>DASSZI010000221.1:0-6349 GCA_035713565.1 Acidobacteriaceae bacterium
AGCGAAAAAACAGCGCGGGGAAAACGGCAAACTGGCCGGACCAGCAATCGCATTCGGAATGCCTCTGGAAGGAAAAATGGCTGCACACCATTATGAGGGAAGCGGCGAGAGCACGCGTGACTCGCCGGTTGTAAATCGCCGGTGTCGGTCTTCGCGTGCTTCCTCTTCGTCCGGTATGGTAAGCAGAAGCACGCCGTATGGATGGCGGAGCTGAGAAAGCCGGGTGCTCCTCAATGATGATCCACGCGTTTTTGTTTCAATGGAAACCGCAAGCCACCGACGCCGACAAGCAGCACGCCGCCGAAAGAATCCTCCGCTTGCAGGGGCAGATCCCCGGCCTGGTTGAGACCAGCTACAGCGCCAACGTATCGCCGCGTTCCCAGGGTTTTACCCATGGCGGGGTGATGAAATTTACCGACGCCGAGGCGCTGCAGGCCTACTTCACCCATCCCGTGCATCAGGATCTGGTCGAGTGGCTCATGCCGCTGCTGGCGGTCGCAGCTGAACTGGATTATGAGTTGTAAGGGAAGCCGACGCTGAATGGAAAGCGCTTCAGGCCAAGGCCTGGTTCAGATTATTGATCGCTTCGTCGATTTCGCCGGTAGTTTTATAGCCCACGGTGACGCATTGCACGCCAGCATGGCGGAACGCGAAGCGCATGGCGGCCTGGCGTTCCTCATGATTGAAGACACCTTCGCCGGCCAGCTTCATACTGATGACACCCATGCCTTCTTTGCGGATCTGATGGATATGTGCGACCACTTCCGGCACGTTGCCGAGCCCATTCGTATCGTACTGCTCCGCATCCATGTGGACGCCTTTCTGATTGACGCGAATCATCGCAACGTCCAGCCACCTGGTACCGGGCACCTGCCGCAGGGCGGGTAGCCCGTGGACTGAAGCTCCACGTTTGAGGACCGCCCCGCGCTGCTGGGCGGCCGCAATGCCGTCCTGCCAGCGCACAGTGTCCGCCGGCCACGTCCCGGTATGCTGCCAATGGAGCAGCATAATGTCGAAATACTCCGTCTTCGCCAGCTTGCGCAATTCATCGATTTTGACCTGCGGATCGGCGCCATCGCCGGTCGTGACCTTCGACATCAGCCGGTAGCTGTCGCGCGGAATCCCCTCCAGCGCGATGCCGAGCATGCGGTGCATGTCGCCATACGATTCGGCTGTTTCAAAGAAGCGGATGCCGCGATCATAGGCATAGCGCACCTGCCGCGTGAACTCTGCCTGCCCCAGTTCGCGCTGCACCCGTCCGCCCAGCGTACCCGTGCCAAAGGCGAGGCGGGTAACCCGCACCCCGGAGTGGCCCAGTTCCACCCAGTCGGTCGCGGTCTGCGGTTCGGCCTCGAGCGGCGCGCCGGACACGCCCAACAGCGCACCGGCAGCCAGGCCGGTCTTCAGGAAATCTCGTCTGGAGTAGCGGCTCATAGAATCTCCTCCATTTGCCGCAGGCTATCACAAATTGGGGCCGCTGGGATGCCGGGAGCTGACAGCGGGTGGGTGGCAGGTGGCTCATTCAAGCCATACTTTCTCTTGGTTGGGGTTACAACTATGCTGCCCTCGCCGGGTGCCCCTCTATAACGATGAAGTGGCACCCGGCAACCGGTCTACAATTGTTCGATGATTCGGAATCCCATCATGTGGGTCTTACCTCACCTGCCACTATTTGGCATGTTTTGGCGTTATGGGTGCTGTTGGCTGGGGATGCCAAGCATAGGGCAGCAAAAGACCTCCAAAATGGGTTCGTCGAATTTTCTCAGAGAAGGATCGTGTTGAGCGCTTGGCTATGGATCTCGGTTTTTCTCGGCTATGCAGCCACGAAATTGTTCCTCCACAGCCACGACAATCCATTGAACCTCGCGATTGCAACTTGTCCTGCCGTCTTAGCCATTGCCTTTCTTTGTTCAATTCCAGGAACGGTGATCGTCAGTCCCGAAACAGTGCAGCAAATCTTTTGGTTCAGAAAAACCCGGCGGATCCAATGGGAACAAATTGTAGAAGTCAACACCGGTGGAAAGAATCAGACAGTAACGATTACTGGCGCGGACGGAACGAAAATCGTTCATTCCAATCAACTGGCGGACCGAGCACGCTTACTCTGCGAAATTAAGAAATATTGTGGCGAAAAGCTTCCATCGGAGTTTGCATTGATAGAGATGGACGGGAGTCCCCATCCTCGATTTTGAAACGTGGGATTCGTTGCCACCGTACAAGCTCACAATCAGTGCTGTTGGTATTTGAGGAGCAACGCTCTCGGACGATCACTGATCCCATGTCTCAGACGCGAGACATGGGGCACCCTCGGGTTAACAGTCCGGAGAAGATGTGGGCCACCCGCCCAAAGATAGAGTGCTCCCTGAGACATGGCTTTCAATTCAAGGGCGACGCGTGGTTCGTCAATTCGGCCCGACTCAAGGCAACAGTGGCTTGAGTGAGCCACCTGTCGAAACCATGCTGCAAGTTGCGGCTCACTTCATGCATCCTTCTCGATTTCGACGTGGTAGGCTTGAGCCCGAGGAATTGTGAAGCATACGTTTCTGATCTGCGGCCTCTGCATCGCAATGCTTCGCGCTGGGGCAGGCGTTGCGGCATCCGGCGCTGGTTCGCAAAACGCGATCTCATCTCCTGCACAGCCCGCCAGCCAAGGGGTGTTTGTCGTATTTCTCGGTACCGGAATGCCGCGTCCAGATCCAACGCGCCAAGGGCCGTCGCTGGCGGTTGTGGCTAATGGAAAAGCCTATGTCGTGGATGCGGGCACAGGCCTGGTGCGACAGGCATCGGCTGCATACGCGCGTGGAATCTCCGCCCTCCAGCCGCAGCTTCTCGACACGGCATTTCTCACGCACCTGCATTCCGATCACACTTTGGGGCTGCCGGATTTGATTCTGACGCCCTGGGTGATACGGCGTTCCGTTCCGCTCCGTCTCTATGGCCCGACAGGTACGCAGGCCATGGTGACCCATATCGAGCAAGCGTATGCGGAGGACATCGACCTTCGCATACATGGACTTGAGCACAATACAAGAACTGGACACCAGGTCGTTGTGCATGAGATTCAACCTGGAGTTGTCTATCAGGACCAGAACGTCAAAGTGACCGCATTCGCCGTTCAACACGGAAGCTGGAAGGAAGCTCTAGGTTACCGGTTCGACGCGGATGGGAAATCGATCGTGATCTCCGGGGATACTCGTCCGGCGGAAAGTGTCGTCGGGGCCTGCAATGGATGCGATGTGCTCATCCACGAAGTCTATTCCGCGGAATTCGAGGAAAGCGCATATTTCTCCTCGTTTCACACTTCGACACTGGAACTCGGCGAGCTCGCAGCCAAGGCAAAGCCCAAGATTCTGATCGTTACCCACTACGTGGGCGGTGCAAGGCCGAACCCGGCACAAACACTCCAGGAGATTCAGCAAAAATTTCATCGGCCTGTCGTGATCGCAAACGATCTGGATGTGATCGCGCCGTGACTGTAGCTGCTTCTGCGGGGTGCCGTGCCGGGTGCCGGGTGCCCCACGTTTCGATTTTGAAACGTGGGATAGGTTGCCACAGTACAAGCTCACAATCAGTGCTGTTGGTGTTTGAGGAGCAACGCACCCGGACCGATCACTGATCCCAAATCTCAGAAGCGAGACATGGGGCACCCTCGCACCCTCGGGTTAACAGTCCGGAGAAGATGTGGGCTACCAGCCCACCACGTGCTTCCACGGTTGAAAGCCCCCTTCGAAGCTCCCCGCATTCTGCCTACGGCAGTAGTATCAGGTTGCAAGTTGTAGTGGCTATGTCAAAATCCGGCAGAGTTGCTATTGTCGTTTTCTGCCGCGAGGCATACATTCAAAGGCGAGTAAACGCTGGCTCGCATCGCCGCTAGGTAGCGAGGCCGCGCGCCCGGGGGAGGACCCCATGCCCGCACTTGCTCTGCTTCACCTTACCGCATCCGCCTTATTGCTGCTGGTGTGGCCCACTCCAGATCCAACCACCATTCTGGAGCAGAGCCGTCCCACCGCCGAAACACATCTTGTCGACCGCGGTCAGGCCGTCATCTCCGCCCCGTTCGAATACTTCAGGGACCATATTTACGTCACCCTCACCGTGAATGGCACTCCCGGCATGTCTTTCCTGCTCGACACCGGAACCACCGCAAACGTCCTGAATCTGCGGACCTCCCGGGCACTGGGCTTAAAACCCGAGAGCATCAAAAGAGAGAAAGACCTGGGCCTCGGAGACGGCAAAGTTTCTGTGGCCGCCGCAAAAAATGTGGACCTGGAGATGGGTTCGGTTCAGGTCGCCAACATCCTCGCCCTGGTGGACCTGACCGGTCTGGAACGCTTCAATGGCCACCGCACCGACGGTATTCTGGGATTCCCGCTGCTGAGGCGGTTTGTCGTGGAGTTTGACTTCGAAAAACACGTGCTGAGTCTGTTCCCCATCAAGCACTATAAGTATCGCGGCTCAGGCTATATCCAATACGTCAGCCACAAAAACAAATCCGCTGCCATCCCGGTCACTCTGTGCACAGACGACAAGAAACACCACGAAACTGAGGTCGAGCTCGATACCGGAAGCAATTCTACTCTACTGCTTTATCCCGAATATGCTCGCGGGGCTCATATGGAAAGGACATTCAGGAGACGGCCTGACCCCATGAAGCAAAACCTTCAGGGCTATGGCCTCGGAGGATTTTTCCCTATCCAGTACGGAGAACTCACCTTCATGGCTATGAGCCATACGGAAGTCACACCCATGCCGGTTTTTCTCATGGAGACCTCCTCCCTGGCGGCCAGAAAAGCAAAGATAGGCGGAATTGTAGGTACCGCCGTTTTATCGAAGTATCACAAAGTGATCTTCGATGTTCCGCACGGCCGCATCATTCTGGAACAGCGTCTCCCGACCGAAACGTCCTCGATCAAGCCTCCTGTTCCGGCACCCATCCTGAAACGGTGACCTCTTCCCAGTTTGAGCTCGCCGATCAGAAGCTCAGATGACCGATCCTTGCTCCGGCATCAAACACCCGGTGCCGACTTTCCTCGAATCACCGGCGCTGATTCGCTACTTGGCTTCGTTGCCGAATGCGCCTGGGTCGAGGTTCTTTCAGGTTCTGGCGATCCAGAGGCTGCACGGCCATACGTTCTTGCCGTCCAGAGTTGGAGAGAACACTCTCAAATCCGCAGGCATTCGTTGAAAGCTGCCTTCCCATGATGGGAAAGCCTGCCGTAGAACGTCTGGGTGGAATTGCTGCATGGCGCTGGATGACCATACCACATTGAAGACCGGATTGAACGCCAGGAACGCTTCCAGCAGATACTGCTCGCCCCAGAAACACAAATTGTTCATCACAAACTTTTTGGGGTAGTCGAGCGGGGTGAAAATGTCATGAAAGTGGACAAGCACGCCCGGCGCAAGTTCGGGAAGGATGCGGAGGCATTCGTACAGCACATCGTTATCCATCGAGACCACATGGCTGGAGTCGATGAATAGGATGTCGCCTGCCCGCAGGGAACGAAAAAGATCAAGCGGCACCTGCTGTACCGGGCTGGCGACAATTCGCGTCAGACCCGCGACGTTGTCCTTCAGGAACGGAGCGGGATAGGGATCGATGGTGGTCAGTTCCCCTTGAAATCCTGCGGCGGCGTTCTTTTGGAGTGCGGCCGCGAGCACGAGTGTGGTATTGCCGCTGCCGATCTCGACAATTGTTTCTGGATGATGATGTCGCACAAACGAGTACGCAACATCCGCATCGATGCGCTCGAAAAAACCATTATTGAAATGAAACTGATGGCAGTCTCCTGTGCAGCTCTCAGGAAACCGGCATTCGTTCGCATACGGAAGCACTTCGGCTCTAAGACGCCGTATTTGATCCTCAAGGCGAAAGTCGAGCGCAGCGCACGGACGGCACGCACTCCAATCCTTGTGCTGGAAAGACTTCAGATTTGGCACCGGAAAATAGAAGTGCGTAGGCGTGATGCTTACATGCAGCCGGGCTTGCACAGCCCGGAACAACGACGACAAAGTCAGCCTGAATCCGGTATTTCGTACGATCTTGCCCACCATAACCTCGTGACGTATGGTTCGGTGTTCTTTGAGTCGATCGAGGATAACACTTATCGTGCGCAGATCGGTTCCGCAAGTCTGTTCCAGGAGTGCCTCAGGTCACATCAGCGACAATTCCCAGGTCTCGAGTTCAGACCCGGGATTCTCGTTAACCCAGATTTACCTCTGTTCGATCCAGGACCCTGATCTCCAGCCGGTTGTGCAGCGGGTCGGCATCGAGCAGGACGTGATCGCCGTGGACCACTTCGCCGTCAAGAATTTTGATGGCGAGCGGGTCCTGAATCAGGCGCTGGAT
>DASSZI010000222.1:0-3074 GCA_035713565.1 Acidobacteriaceae bacterium
GGACGCATTCCTTCTCCTGGATTCGGCATCGCGCACTCCTGCTGACAGAAGGACGTGATGGTTCAGCCGCACTCCGGCTCACCGGCGGCTGGGCACAAATCGACCGGCGCATCCGCTGGCGCGACCGCGAAAGCGGGCACAAGCAGCGTACACGAGGCCGTTCCGAGCCCAAGAGCCAGCCGGAACTGCGGGGGGGAACGGAAGACGCACCGCATCGTTTGCCTGCCGCGCCTGAAACTCGACCGAAAGAGCGCCGGCTGAAAAACTTCAGATCGATCCGGCGTCTTGCGGAGAGCTCCGTCGCGTATGCGTCAAGCCTTCCGTTCCAACTGAGTTTTTTTATTTCTAAATAGGCGAAAGAGGTGCGCACTGTTTCCAGTAACGCTCGCCCAGAGTACGAAGAGGAAGGGAGCGTGTAAATGGCGAAGACGAGGCGAATTCAGTCTCAATTTGGAGCGGGATTCCACCGTTTCCCCGGTAGTGGTTGCAAATGCAGAGTCCGGATTGTCAATTTCTGTTGAAAGCATGTGAATCGCGAGAGGAAAAGCCGTACTCCTGCACCCGAAATTGTGCGTCGCATTTTGGGATTCGCTAGAACATGGCGTCAAGCGACCGGGCCGACAGTCACCTGACGGACGGGGTCTCGCCTATGGAAGGTCGAGTTACAATTTTCCATCGTTCGGAGCGGTGGAATCATCCAACCTCCAGCAGGTAATCTGACGTCTGCCTGCGTGGCCTGCAGTGAATTTGCAATTTCTACTTCTCGAAAGGGTTGAATCAATGACGAATGACCAGACGGGCACATACATGCCGCGCATCATGGATGACGCGCCGGATTTTGAAGCGAAGACGACCCACGGTACCGTCCGCCTGAGCGACTATACGACCAAGGGGAAATGGGTGATGCTTTTCTCGCATCCTGCCGACTTTACGCCGGTCTGCAGTACCGAGTTTCTTGCCTTTGCCCGCAGAAACCAGGAATTCGAAAAGCGCAATGTGCAGCTGATAGGTCTATCGATTGACAGCCTCTTCTCTCATATCGCTTGGGCGCGCGATATTGAACAGAGAAGCGGCGTAAGTATCACCTTCCCGGTGATTGCGGATCTGGACCAGAAGGTGGCGCGGCTGTACGGGATGGTGCATGAGGCAGTCTCCGACACTGCGACTGTCCGAGCGGTTTTTCTGATCGATCCCAAGAGGAAAATCCGGGCGATTCTCTACTATCCAATGCAACTGGGGCGCAATGTGGATGAGCTGTTGCGCATGTTCGATGGCCTGCAGACCGCAGATTTGAACAGCGTTTCCACGCCGGCGGACTGGAAACCGGGAGACCCTGTGATCGTACCCGCGCCCGCAACGCTCGAAGCGGCCCGTAAACGTGCGAACGGCGAGGATCAGGGGCTCCATGTCGAAGCCTGGTATCTCTCGACCAAAGCATCGAAGTCTACAAGCAATTGAGCGGTGGGAATTCATTTGAGAGGGAGTTCATATGGACCGACTGACGAGTGGGACAACCAAGAGTCCTATCCTGGCGGCGATTCTTTCGGCGCTGGTATGTGGGCTGGGGCAGATTTATAACGGACGTACCGTGCGCGGCGTCATACTGTTCATCCTCATCTGCACTGTTTTCGTGGTGGGCAGCGTGCTGGGCGCGCTCACTTTAGGACTGGGGCTGGTGCCGTTCGCCATTCTCGCAGGAGCGATCTGGATTTTCGGCGTTCTGGATGCTTTTAACGGGACCCGGCGGTGGAATCGAACGATCTAACGCACCCGGTGCATGCTCGCGAGCCGGGCAGCAAGAGTGCCATACTGGAGTGAGCCACAGGAGGGCACGCGATGGAGGAGAAAGATTTTTACAGCGAAAAGCCGGAGCAGCGCCCGCACACGCTTACCTGCCCCCACTGCCGGCAGGCGGGTGAATACCAGTTGAACTGGATGGTGCGGCGCAAGAAGAATAGCCTGCCTCCTCGCGCGGATGAGCGGGACCGCGCGCGTTTTGCCAAAGCGCAGTCCTACATGGTTCTGCGCGAAGATCAGGTTGCCTGCCAGAACGTGCGCTGTAGAAAGCGGTTCGAGCTGACTTCCATCAAGTCGGTGGCCTTTCTGGATTCTTAAAGACATGCGGACCAGGATCAAGGTCTGCTGCATTGCCTCCGTTCAGGAAGCAAACGCGGCGATCGCAGCGGGGGCTGATGCTCTCGGCCTTGTGGCATCCATGCCCTCTGGGCCCGGCTCAATAGGAGATGCGCTGATTGCGGAAATTGCGGCTGCCGTGCCGCCGCCGGTCAGCACCTTCCTGCTCACTTCCGAAACTAGGGCCGCAGCCATTTGCAGGCATGTACAAGCCACTCAGCCGACGGCGGTCCAGATCGTTTCACCCATCAACCCTAGCGAGGTCGCAGCGTTGGCCCGCCTCGATGCCCGAACCAGGCGAGTGCAGGTGATCCATGTCGAGGGATGGCAGGCGCTCGACACGATTGACGCCTATTCTCCTTTTGTACATGCCTTTCTTCTCGATTCCGGTCGTCCGTCGGCCAGCACTCCGGAGTTTGGCGGCACAGGTCGCGTCCATGACTGGCGCATCAGCCGGGCTTTGGTCGAGCGCAGTCCGGTTCCTGTATTCCTCGCTGGCGGCCTGACGCCGGGCAATGTCGGCCACGCCGTTCGGAGCGTGCGTCCGTTTGGACTGGATCTGTGTTCGGGAGTCCGGACCGATGGACGACTGGACATTGGAAAACTTGAGGCGTTTGTTGCGGAAGTTCGGGAAGCGGACAGAGCGGCCTGACTTCGCATGCACCGCCATCGATCAAACCCGAGGACATGAGTAATGACGGAACAAGAGGCCGCAGAGACGGACCGGAAAATTCGCGACCCACGCGTGTATTTCGCTGCCGAGCGCACGTTTCTCGCGTGGATTCGGACCGGGCTTGCGCTGATGGGGTTCGGGTTTGTGGTGGCTCGTTTTGGATTGTTTCTGCGCGAGTTGAGCATGCGCCAGCCGCATGGGCCGCAGGAAGCCGGGTTGATGTCGTCCCAATCGACTGGCCCCTCGCTCTGGCTGGGCACTGCTCTCG
>DASSZI010000223.1:0-40429 GCA_035713565.1 Acidobacteriaceae bacterium
CCGCAAGGACCGGGAATTGAAACCGGCCTACGAACTGCCCTACCGCGGCTTCAATATGCCGGGGCGCCTGCCCCATGTCTTTCAGGCCAATGAATTCAATTCCAACGTCTGGGTTGATGAAAAGGAAGTTCCTTACACCTATAATCCCAAATACCCGTACAACTGGGTCCGGGTACGTCTCTTTGGCGGCCGATCTCTGTTCTGGTCACGCCAGTCGTTCCGCCTAAGCGATTACGAGTTCAAGGCTAAAGATCACGACGGCTTTGGCGAAAACTGGCCGATCAGTCTCTCCGACCTGGCGCCGTACTACACGCGTGTGGAGGAGATTTTCCGGGTCAGCGGCCATCCAGATGGCCTTCCCCAGTATCCTGACGGGAATTTTGTGTTGGACAACTCGCCCTGGTCTCTCTCGATGCAGCGCTTTATCGCAGCGGGGCAAAAAATGGGCGTCCCGGTATGCAAGGCGCGAAGCTCCATCGGGCGGGATGGCCTGGCAAGCTCGATCAATCTGCTTTTGCCGGACGCGTTCGCGACCGGCAAGCTGACTGCAGTTCCGAATGTGGTCGTGCGGCAGCTTACCGTGGACAAAAACACGGGGCTGGTAAATGGCGCACTTTTCGTGGATCGCCATTCCCAGCGCGAAATGTCTGTGAAGGCCCGAGTTGTCGTGCTGGCAGCGGGCTGCCTGGAAAGCACGCGACTTCTGCTCAACTCAGGCCTGGCGAACTCCAGCGGAGTTCTTGGACATTATCTTGTCGATCAGAACTATGGTCCGGGCCTGGTCTGCTCCGTACCGGAGGCGCGCGATGGCAAAGGGCCCGACAACTTAATGGGCGGGGGCGCGCTTATTCCGCGCTTTCGCAACCTAAACGCGCAGACCAAGGCCAAAAACTTCATCGGCGGCTACGCTTTGAACGTCTGGAGCAGTAGCAGGCCCATGGATCCGCGCAATTTTGCTGCGTATGGCGTGGAATTGCAAAAAAAGCTGGAGAGCTATAACGGCAGTGGATTTGCCATGAGTCTGATGGGCCAGGTGCTACCGTACTACGAGCACCATGCGAGTATCGACAAGAATGTGGTAGATGCCTGGGGTATTCCCGTGCTGCACATTGACACGAAATACACGTCAAATGAATTCAACATGTCGCGAGATGCCGTGGACACAGGGGCGGCCATGGCCGAGGCGAGTGGGTTTGAAGTGCTTACGAAGAATTATGAGCCCAACCCGCCGGGATACAGCATTCACGAGCAAGGCACTTGCCGGATGGGTGACAATCCGAAGACGAGCGTGCTGAACAAGTGGAACCAGAGTCATGACATCAAGAATTTGTATGTAGTGGATGCCAGCAGCTTTACAAGCGGCGGCTGGCAGAATCCTACAATGACGATCCTCGCCCTTTCCATGCGGGCGTCGGAACACATGGCGGAACAGATGCGGCAAAGGAACATAGGATGATAGGAACGTTGCGCATTCTCGCGTTGGTGGTGGCAACTGCCTTCTGGGCGCAGCCACCCTTGCAGACGTCCACCAGGCCTGGCGGTTCTGACAATACCGCGCCCGCAGCGGCGTCAAACCAAACCACGGGCAAATCCGGAGCGCCGAATGCTGTAACTATGCCGCCGGCGAGCAACCCGGCAGCTCAATATACAGCTGAAAATCCAGCGCCAGCCCCGCTGGAAGGCCCGGTGCAGCCAGTACCCTTCAGTCACAAGCAGCACGCCGGAACTCTGCAACTTCCCTGCGAATTCTGCCATGCACCTTCACGCACTGGCGAGACAGTCAAAATCCCTCAGGCTGCCATGTGCATGCAGTGTCATGAGACGATGGCGACCAGCAATCCGGGCGTGCAAAAGTTGGCGTCGTATGCCAAGGACAACAGGACGATCCCGTGGGTGCGCGTCTATGAACTGCCCTCATTCGTGAGCTTCAGTCACAAAAGGCATCTGAAAGCCGGGGCGACATGTCAGCAGTGCCACGGCCCCGTGGCAGAGCGCGTTCAGCTCTACCAGGAGAGCGACATTTCCATGACAGGATGCATGAACTGTCATCGCGCGAAAAACGCAAGCATAGGGTGCAACACCTGCCACATGATTGATCAGTAGCGCGTGAGCGAACCCCCAAAAAACAAGGCCTTGGCCAGGACCAAGGCACCGGCCCTGCAACACACATAATCAATTACGGGGCTCTAAGGCTGGGGCTCCGCCTGCTGATCATTTTTGGCAGCCTTGGCCCGCTCTACTTCGGCTTTGTCGCGCTGGGAGTTGGCTTTGGCGTGGGTCTTCACCGCCTTCTCTTGTTCTTTGGTAGCGTTCACCCTGTTTTTGGCTGCCTTCTGTCTGTATTTGGCCTGGCGCTGGGCCTCCTTAGCGTGCGCCTTCTCCGCTTTCAGTTCTGCGGCAGTAGGCTGAGTCGTGCTTTCCGCAGTTGCCGACTGATTGTCGGGCGCGGTCGAGGTCTGAGCCTGCGCTCCGGTGAGACATGCTGCGAAGAACAAAACGTGGGATGCGAGGATACGACGTGCATTCATAGGAATCACCTTTAACTTGCGAGTGCTCTTCTTAGAACGCTCTTCTTCTTAGAAGGCTATGGACTGCGAGAGATTGCCTAGAAGCCACAACAATCCGACACAATGTCTGTTTGGAAATATGATCCCTCACCCTGGGAACTCGTGCTTCCGTTCCTATGCTGGATTCTACCGGAAAGCGGCTACTGCCCTGCTGCGGAGCCCGCGCGACGGAGAAGAAGCTCACGCAAAGACGGCGTACGGTGCAGCTTGACTTTCAGTCGGCATCCTATAATCAGCGTATTGAGCGCAATGCGCGAAGTTGCAGCACATCGTTTTAAATTGCACGAAGAATGGAGATTGCATGAAACTCTCGACACCACTCGTTACAGCGGCTGCAGTGCTCATGATGTTCTCCTCGGCGGGATACGCGCAGGACAGCGGGGACACGCTCTTCCAGTCGCGATGCCAGATGTGTCATGGGCCGGATGGAAAAGGAGACACACCAACGGGCAAAGCTTTTCATGTCCCTAACCTCCACGATCCTGCTGTGGCCAAAATGACGGATGACGATCTAAAGAACGTGATCACGAAGGGCAAGAACAAGATGCCTGCCTTCGGCACCCGGCTTACGCCTCCGCAGATCGATTCGCTCGTCGCATATATACGGACGATGCAAAAGCAATAGCTTGCACGGCAATTCCTGGTGCGGTGCAGCAGGACGATGAATGCCGGCGGAGATTAAGAGTGCAGTGTTACCCGGATTACCAGACTCAGGATGATCATGAGCACGGCTGAAACCGGAATGACCATCAGAGCTCTGTTCAGCCGCCGCGGGTCGCCGCCGGCAATCCAGCCGATAACCCGCGAACTGACCGCCAGCCCCACCCATCCGCAAGTGATGGCGAACCCAATGGCCGTGCTGGTCATCTGTGGAAATGCGTCTCCCACGATGGCCAGAGTGGTGGGAAACACAGGTGCCATGGAAATTCCGGCGAGCCCAACCAGAATCAGCGCGGACGTCGGCCGCCTCGTGCGGAGCATCAGGTAGGTTGTGACGGCCATTGCAGACGACGCTACCAGCACCACCGTCACCGCAGAGATGTGGATCAAAACGGGCGTGACCAGAACCCTGCCCAGCAGCAGGCCCAGCGCGAACCCGATGGACAGGATGTTCAGCGCGCGCGACTCGGGAATGCCCTGCGCGATCAGGTGGCGGGGCAGCCAGTTCCACACTCCCACCTCACACGAGACATAGAGAAATAGAAAGAAACCCAGCAGAAAGAGGCTGGGCCTGCCGAGTACATGCCCTACCTGTCCAGCCACGAAATTGTGGACTCCGTTGGGACCGGGCATTCGCGTGACGATCTCAAACAACAGTGCCACCAGCGAAAACCCGGCGATCGTATAGCAAAGCCGAATCCACTTCTTGGCGAAAAAATTGGCCGCAATGAATGGCGTGACAAAACCGCCAAGGCCGAAGAACAGATTTACCAGGTTCATGGTGCTGGCACGATGAACCTCACCGACGTCGCTCGCCAGCGCATTTGCGCCAGTAATCACTATGCCGCCGCCTATGCCTAGCAGGAAAAGAAGAAACAGGATGTTCTTATATCCTCTGCAGCGAGGCAGCCCGAGCAGTGCGAGCGAAATGCAGGCCAATCCCAGAACAAGCCCTACCTTTTTACCCTCAGCATCCAGCAGGGGGCCGACAGCGAGCGATGCCAAGATGAGACCCAGTGCCTGCGCAAACGCGATCATGCCATTCTGGCTGGGCGTCAGTTGGAAACGCTCGGAGAGGTTCGGCAGAATAGTACCGAGCGTAGCCGCAGTCATTCCGTACACGAAGATGGCCAAGATGACGGCGAGAAGCAACATCCAAGGACGACCTTTCTTTTTTACTTCTGAAGGCCTGCGGAAGCTTCGATTGCAACCCAGCCGCGTTTGCGATGACTGTTGAGTTCCGCATCCAGCAGGATCAGCTGCCGCAGTCCATCGGTCATCTGCGGATACTCGGCGGGTGCGTTCGGGTCTGCGATAGAGGCGTAAAAGCGCCGGAAAAGCTGCTTGAAAGTGTCGTCGTAGCCTTCGCTGTGGCCGCCCGGCAGGTCCGCATACGTACGAGCCTGGGGCTGCATCAGCGCCGGATCCTTCAACATAACCCGGTTCGCAGTATCCCGTTCCCCGATCCAGAGTTCGTCCGGCCGTTCCTGGTTCCACCGCACAGATGCTTTGGATCCAAAGACTTCGATATTCAGGCTGTTCTTGCATCCTGCGGAAACCTGGCTGGCGGTCATGCTGCCCCGTGCAGTTTCGCCGAGATGAAACATCACCGAACCAAAGTCTTCCGTCTCAACGGGAGTGTCCTCTACATCTTCCGCGGCCGACAGCTTTCCCGCGAAAGTTTCGACATTTCGCTTCGGACGTTTGCGAACAGGATGGAAGGTCTGCAGGTCAGCACATAATGATTGCACCCGCAGGCCGGTGACGTGTTCAGCCAGGTCGAACCAGTGCGATCCAATGTCGGCCATGGTGCGAGCCGGACCGCCAGCCTTCACGTCAATGCGCCAGTTCCAGTCCGTTTCGTAGAGCAGCCAATCCTGGGAATACGTGCCCTGCACCACAAGGACGCGACCTAGTTCGCCGTTCTGCACCATGCGGCGCATCTGCTGGGCCATAGGATAGTAGCGCAGGTTATGGCACACGCCATTGCGCCGCTTTGTCTCTCGGGCAAGGTCGACCAGCTCCCGTGCTGCTTCCACAGAGATCGCCAGCGGTTTCTCGCATAGCACGTGCTTGCCTGCCAGGAGCGCGTCTTTCGCCATGGGAGAGTGCATCGCATTGGGCGTGCAAATGTGCACCGCGTCGACTGCCGCATCCCGCAGGATCTGTCTGTAGTCGCTCTCTGCCCGTTCAATGCCGAACCCGGCGCCGAGGCGCTCTGCGGATTTAAGTTCACGTCCCGCGATGGCCACCACTTCAACGCCCTCAACGCGCCGCAGTGCCTCGAGATGCACGCGGCCCATAAAGCCCGTGCCAAAAATTGCTGTCCGTATCGTTTTCATTTGATTGTTCAGCCCCTTCAGCCCGCTAGACCCACCACGCTGTTGCCGGTTTTTCGCGAATGATGATTTCATTCAGGAATTGTGCTGCCTTGGTCAGACCTTCTTCCGGAGACATCAAACTGTCCTCATGCTCGATCGAGAGCACGTTATCGTAGCCAAACATGCGGAGCGTCGAGACAAATTCCTTCCACCATTCCGCGCCATGACCGAAGCCGCACGTCCGGAAGATCCAGCCCCGGTTGCGCTCGTCCGTGTATGGTTTCGTGTCCAGCACGCCGGTACGCGACAGGTTCGCCGGATAGAGCTGCGAGTCCTTGGCATGAACGTGAAAAATGGCGTCCCCTAGGACGCGGATTGAGGCAATCGGGTCGATGCCCTGCCAGAACATGTGGCTGGGATCGTAATTGCATCCCACAGACGGGCCTGCTATCGAGCGCAGCCGCAGCATGGTCTCCGGGCTGTAGACCACAAAGCCGGGATGCATTTCAATCGCGATTTTTACGCCGTGCTCGGCGGCAAAGGCCCCCTGCTCCACCCAGTACGGGGTGACAACTTCCTTCCATTGCCAATCCAGGACTTCAAGGAACTGGGGTGGCCACGGACACGTGACCCAGTTGGGCGCTTTGGCCCCCGGTGCGTCACCCGGGCAACCGGAAAAGTCCACCACCACCGGGACGCCGAGTTTCTCCGCCAGCAGAATGGTCTTGCGGCTGGTTTCGCGCGCCTGCTGCGCGATGGCTTTATCCGGATGGAGCGGGTTGCCGTGACAGCTTAGGGCGCTGATGGTCACGCCATGCTCGGCCACTGTGCGCTGGAACCGGTCGCGCGCCGATCCATCTTCAAGCATCGACAGCTTACAGTGGGCGTCTCCTGGAAACCCTCCCGTACCCAGTTCCACACTGTCGATCTGAAGTTTATTCAGCATCCGCAGCACGCCCTCCAGCGGCATCTGCGATAACAGCGGAGTAAATGTACCCAGTTTCATCGACTACTCCTGTTCAAAGTTGCTGTGCGTGAGGCTCCGTGCATCTTTTTGATTCGCGGCGAAGGCGGACTGAATTCGCTCTCCTTTGCAATCTATGCAGTTACGCGTAATTTTACAAACACAAGGCTACAATCCGGAACCTCTGGCCCTCCAAGCAGCACATGTCCGGCATCCAAATCGCTATAATTTTTGTTGAGACGCACCGCAGGCACATCACACTCCAGCAACTTGCAAAGGCAAACCGAAAGAATGAAGTCCATTCACTTGCAGCCCATCTTTCTGGGATTTCTATTCACAGCAATTTCAGTGTCCGCCCTGGGACAATCGACGCATTCCTCCCGGCCACCGGCACAAGCAGCAGATACCTTTAATTCGTACTGTGCTGTTTGCCACGGGCCCGACGGCACTGGAAGCCCGACCGGAAAAGCTCTGAATGCGCCAAACCTGCGCTCGGCAGCAGTGCAGAAGCAGTCGAATGCCGCGCTTGTGCGATTTATCCGGGAAGGAAAAGAGCAGATGCCGCCGTTTAAAGGTCAACTGACGGACGAGCAAATCACAAAAGCGGCCGCTTATGTGCACTGGCTGGGCCGGCACAAAGCACGCCAGTAACGATCTCCGGATGCTGTGTGCGGGCCCCATCTGGCCCGTCTCCGAAACACACGCCTGGTGAGCCTGCCAATCGCATCCGAGCCTTCCAGCAGCCCGGAAGCGGAGAGGAACGTCCGAGTCCCGGGTGTGCCCGGGACGGAACCAGGCAGGCGCTGCTAGGGACTATTCCGCGAGAGGTGGGGCTCTGCGCGTGGAAACAATGATTCCATCACTCATCCGGGCCTCGACCATTTTGATGACGGAGTCGTTGTTCATTAGAAGTTGCTGTGCGTTAGCTGCGCCAAGGCAAATGGCAAACAGAGCACACGCTATGCGTATCTTCATGTGGCTTCCTCGTACAACTGGGCTGAAAAATTGGCCGAGTATAGCACCGGTAATCGCATAAAACAACGAAATTTCTGTTGTGTGAGTAGCTATCGAGCTACTTGGCCGGGAAAAGATGGCGGGCAACGATGGCGATGAGAGCAACAAAGTTCGCCATGGAGGTCGTGACCAGCGCGATGAGAACGGGATCGGTCAAATGAAAATGGCTGCCCACTGTACCGCTTTGCCAAAGCATGCGGCGCACGTTAACGTCCCACCAGAGATTGAGCGCGATGACAAAACCGAAAAGCGCAATTTTCAGCACAAAGCGCAGCAGCCAGTCCCAACTGGCATGGCTCAGGGCCCACTTGCTGTCTTTGGCAAATCCCTCCGACTCCCGCAACGCCAGGTCGTCGATTCCGCTGGTAGCTGGTGCGTAGATGGCCGGACGCGGAATCTCGATTTCTTGTGGAACATCGCCCGGTGAGGATGGAGCGGCGGTTGGAGAAATCTCTGCCATTATCGCAATGCCTGGTTGAGCTGCATGCGGCGCTGGAACTCATCCAGAATCAGTCCGTCTTCGATGGTGGGGTCTTCCCACGGTCGCGCGATCTTCTGCGTAAGGTCCCAGGCGTAGCCCGGCTCGTGCGTCAGGACAGAAAGCTGCATTGCGGTCTGATCGCGATAGGTATTCCAGACCTTACGGATCAGTTTGCAAGCCGCAGGGTCCAGTGTGCAGCCCCCGTCGTGCCCCCGTGCATCGCGCGTAATCGGGCTGGCCCGAAATTCCCGAAACTCATCGTAAAGCTCCGGAATAACCGGACCATACTTCCAGGCTTTGATTTTTTCCTGGATCAGGGGCCGACGCAGAAACAGCAGGCTCCAGCCATGTGCGAGATAGACCAGCTTCTGCAATTTCATTGGATCGAGGGAAGAGCCATCTTCCCGCGCCAGCTTTAATAACTCATTTGCAACAACACTTGCCCGGTATGGCATGGTTCCCCCCTTCTCCGTGTCCTACCCGGCGGTTTTCCTGGAATAACCACGAGCTTTATCATTCCTAGCCTATTCCTTACGAGGGGTAAATGCCAGAATTTGCAGTTCGATCAGGCACCTGGAAAGCCTAAGCTGGAGTCACCGCATCTCCACTAAGATAAACGTCGGTCGCAGGTCGGTTGAATTTCGATCCAGCAGAAAGAGGTGTTCCAGTTGACTCCCCCCACGAAGCCTTCAGGCCGCATAGCTCTCCCTTACCACGATCGTGCGCTCCCACTCAATGCGATCGTGTCAGGTCCTACGCCAGCCACAAGTCCGATCCGCGTTTCTGTCATCGTGAAGCGGAAACAGCCTCTCGACGTGGCCGCCTTGCAAGGCCGTCAGCTCACGCGGGCCGAATTTCTGGATCAATACGGGGCAGACCCCACAGCCTTCGAACAGCTCCGCGTCTTTGCAGCCGAGCATGGCCTTGCGGTCGACGAAGCAAACTCCAGCCTGGCACGCCGTACCCTAGTGTTGATTGGTTCAGCCGAGCAGATGCAGCGGGCGTTCCAGGTGGAACTGCAGGAAGTCGACCACGACGGCGATCATTACCGCATTTCTCAGGGAGCGATCAGCCTACCGGGCAGGTATACGGTGTTGGTGGACGCGATTCTGGGTTTGGACACCCGACCGCAGGCGCGGTCGCATCTTCGGCGACTTAGAGATCTGAAGCCCGGGGGAGCGGTGCGTCCGGCCGCTGCAGTCAGCCAGGGCTATTTCCCAAGGCAGGTCGCTCAATTCTACAACTTTCCGCTCACGTTGGATGGCACGGGCGAAACCATCGGAATCATTGAACTGGGCGGAGGTTACACCACAAGTGATATCCAGCAGTACTTCCAGAACCAGGGGCTGCCAGTACCCAGCGTTACGGCCGTTTCTGTGGATGGCGGCGCGAATCTGCCGACCAATCCCAACGGTGCCGACAGCGAGGTGATGCTCGACATTGAAGTGGCCGCAAGCATTGCGCCGGCAGCAAAGATCGCGGTTTATTTCACCCCGAATACGGATCAGGGGTTTCTTGACGCGCTGACCACGGCCATTCACGACACCACCAATAATCCATCAGTAATTTCCATCAGCTGGGGAGGTCCGGAGTCGAGTTGGACGCAACAGGCCATGGCTGCACTCGACAACGCCTGCCAGTCCGCCGCTGCGCTGGGAGTGACGATCACCGTGGCGTCCGGCGACAATGGCTCGACCGACGGTGTGAGCGACGGCGCGAACCACGTGGATTTTCCTGCTTCCAGTCCACACGTGCTTGCCTGCGGAGGAACGCAGATCACTACCAGCGGGAACTCATTAACTGGCGAAGTAGTCTGGGACGATTTGGCGCAGGGCGGGGGCGCGAGCGGCGGCGGAGTGAGTGTGGTGTTTCCGCTCCCGGCTTGGCAGCAGAATGCAAACGTCTCCGCTGCAACGAGTGGAGGAACGGGTCGGGGCGTGCCGGACGTCGCCGGGGATGCTGCACCGTCGACCGGTTATCAAATCGAAGTGGATGGGCAGAACGAAGTAGTGGGCGGCACCAGCGCGGTTGCTCCTCTGTGGGCCGGATTGATCGCGCTGCTGAATCAAAGCCTCGGCAAGCATCTGGGATTTTTGAACCCGCAGATTTACCCCCTGCTGGGGAGCGCCGCGTTCCATGACATCACGCAGGGCAACAATGGAGCGTTTCGTGCGGGACCGGGATGGGACGCCTGTACGGGACTGGGTTCGCCCAATGGAGACACTCTGCTGACGTCCCTGTAAGTGGGATCGATAGCAGGACGCAGTCTCAGCTTGCGCAAGTGAAGGCTTTCGTCATGGACTTGCTGCGAGAGGCGGTCCCTGGGAACATCTGGCCCGCAATGCCGAATCAGAGGAGGCCTTCCGGTCGGAGCTCCGGCTTTCCCTTTTCGTTCATCTGGATGGTTCCCATCGGGTGATGGTGATCATGAGTAAACAGCACAAGCCATTTCTCTGGAACGGCGCGGGCATAGAATCGTTTGCGCTGCTCGATGCAGGTCAAAGGAAACAGGTCGTAGCCCATCACCCATGTGGGATCGAGATGCGCGCTTGTAGGGATCAGATCCGAGATATACGTCGCATGCTGCCCGGCGGAGTCAATGTGAATCGCCATGAGATGCGCCGTGTGTCCGGGGAAGATCTCGCATGAAATTCCAGGAACAATTTTCCGGACGTCACCCGCATGCTCGGCCTGAATCAGCGTCATCTGACCGGATGCCACTAAGGGATCGTAGTTCTCGCTAATGTAACTGATACGATCACGATCCAGTTGCAGATGACCATGCTCCACCTCGCCGCGATGCGCGAAGTATCGGGCATTCGGGAAAAAAGGTTGAATTTTGCCCGATTCTTCCCTGATTGTGTTCCACCCGCAGTGGTCGAAGTGCAGATGCGAGTTGATGACGATGTCAATCTCTTCGCGACGCACACCGGCAGCTTCTAAGCTGCGCGGCAGCCGTTCGCTGGCCCCGTAGATTTCCTTCAGCTTGGAGGGGAGCTTATTTCCCAGGCCCGTTTCAATCGCTATGGTATGTTTTCCGGTGCGCACAATAACTGTGTTAGCGCCGAGCAGAATCCTATTCTGCTCATCCGCTGGAGCGCGCTTCTGCCACATGGGTTTCGGCACTACGCCGAACATGGCACCGCCGTCCAGCAAATAGGGCCCATCGGAACAGATTGTGACTTCAAAGTCGCCCAGAGTTGTGCGTCCGCGTACCAGGTCATGAGTGTTCGGCTGTTCCGCCGGATGAGGCATTGAAATCTCCTGATGATCTAATTGTTTGCGGGCGTCGGCTGCAGAGTTGTTTCGAACTGCTGCAGTATTGCGTTGAACAGGTGAGTCCGCGCGGCCGGTCCGGCGATGGAATGTGTTTTGCGCGGATACAGAAGAAGACGATATGGCACATTATCAGTTACAAATTGCTGAATCATCTGGATCGTATTCTGCATGTGGACGTTGTCATCCCCAGTACCGTGAACCATGAGCAGATTTCCATGTAGGTGCGCAGCGTTATTGATCACAGAAAAGTCGTGGTAAATCTGCGCGTTTTGGGCAGGCAGTCCCAGGTACCGCTCGGTGTAGATGGAGTCGTACAATCTCCAATTGGTAACAGGAGCAACGTCCACCCCGGCAGCGAACCGATCGGAGTGCGTCATCGCGTAGAGGGTAAAAGTACCGCCCCAGCTCCAACCCCACCATCCCATGTGCCCGGCATCGATCTCAGGATGCTGCTGAAGCACCTGATCAACCATCGCGAGCTGGTCCTGTAACTGCACTGGCCCGAAGTCGCGATAGGCGAACTCCGCAAAGGTGCGGCCGCGGTTTCCCATTCCGCGGTTATCGACATGCAGGACGGCAAAACCGTGCTGCATAAGCAGTTGCTCAAACAGGAACTCCTGGCCGCCAAAACTGTCACGGACGGTTTGCGCATGCGGACCGCCGTACGGGTTCACGATCAGCGGCACGCTTGCTTTTTTGTGCATATCAGGCGGCAGCAAAAGGTCGCCGTATAACGTAGTTCCGTCTACCGCTTTACCTGTGAACATCACCGGCTTGACCAACGCGTAGCCATCCAGCGGTTTGGACTGCCAGAACGGAGTGCAGGCCCCCGCCACTGTACAGACACTTGCGGTGGGAGGATGGACCAGACTGGACACGGTATCCACATAATGCTGCGCGTCCGGCGCAAGCGAAATGCGATGCACGCCATGGATGGTGCTGACCATCTTTTTGCCGGTCCCGTCCAGACCCACTTGCCACAGCATTTCTTCGCGTGGGTCCGTCTCGTTGGACGTGTAGTAAACAATGGCAGATTTCTGGTCGATGCCCACGACCCTCAGCACCTCCCACTCTCCTTGAGTCAGTTGGCGGACCAGTTTTGCTTCGCTCGCCAGCGGGTCTTTCGCGTCGAACGAGTAGAGATACAGATGCGTGTAGCCATCCTGCCAACTGGTCAGCAGAAACTGGCCGTTATGAAGAAAGTGAACATCGTAGGCTTCGTCGAAAAACTTGTTCGCAGTCTGCGCGAGAGCTATGTGAACAGCGCCGGTCTCGGTGTTCGCAAAATATATATTCATGTGTTTGTGATCGCGCTGCAGCATTTCAATCCAGACGTGGTGATTGTCCAGCCATCCGAAACGAGGAATGTAGTCGTTATGCTGCGAGAGTGGAACATGCAGCCACACTGTGTTGCCACCAGTTGCGGCAACAATGCCGACACGCACACCGGGATTCGGATCGCCCGGCTGAGGATACTGCTGCGCGTCGACTCGGCTGTGCGTCGGAATCCAATCCACGATCGGATAGGTCGGAACCGTCGCCTCGTCCATCTGCAGGTAAGCAATGTGCTGGGAGTCGGGCGACCAGAAATAGTTGCTGCGGACGTCGAGCTCTTCTTCATAGACCCAATCTACTTCCCCGTTCAGCAGCGTGGGTTGCGGCGTATTGGTCAGCGCGGTATCGTGCTTGGCTGTAAGCGTCAGCACGTGCAGATTGTGGTCGCGCAGGAATGACAGAGATTTTCCGTCCGGAGAAAACTTTGGATCGTCACCACTGCCGGCACCTGTCGTCGCCGCCTGAACGGCCGTTCCTTTGCCAATGTCATACAGCCAGAGCACGCCGCTGTTATCGAAGACGACCTGTTTGCTATTGGGAGACCAGACGTAGCTGGGCTGTCCGTAGCGGGCGCGGTGATCGCGGTCCCGCTCATTCGTTGTTTGGCCGTAAATTGCGGCAAGCTTTGCATGCTCAACCAGAACGGACGTTGCGCCGTTTAGAGCACCTACGGTAATGACGTCATCGGGATGGCCGTGCTGCGTGTCCTGGGACAGGTACGTTACCGCTGCACTGTCAGGGCTCCACAGGTATTCGCGCGGCGGCTTGCCGGTCGGCCCATTCTTTTGCCATATATCCGCGACGGTCCAAGCCTTTCCGCCGCCGTGCGGCACAGCTTGTGGCGGCACAGCTTGGGCGAGTGAAGTGACAGCGACAAAAAGAAACCCGGCAAGCAGAGAAAGACGGAGCATTCGTTGGACTCCCCTGGATGAGATACGAAGAAAGGCAAGTTTACAGGAACCCTTCGCGCTCGATGCAGTCGAACGCTGCCTGGGCATCACTTCAGAAAATACCAAAGATGGTCTCCGGAGCGATTTTGGCTCGCGGAACCGCACGTTCAACAGCGTGCATTCCGTGGCGATTCAGGAACTCCTATCAGGACAGAGTCGCCAGCTTTTGAGGAACGTTACCCAGCCGATCGTTCTCATCTGCGCTGCATCCTTTCCGTGATTTGCTTTGAGCGGGGTTGACCCTGTGCAACCACGACTTTTCCTTGAAGACAGTTATACTGAGCCGGTTCCGGCAATAACCACCTGTGTATCTTTCAAGTCGGTTGATCCGCGGAACGGCGGATATGCGGCGGCGATGGCAGGGATCTGTTAACGTACTCTATTGAAATCAGATCGTTCTTTATGAACATCAAAGCTGTCGCACGGCGGCCCTGCGTCTCGACCGCTACGGTATCGAGAACCATCAATGGTTCAGCCAAGGTTCCCGCGAAGACGGCGGCTCGGGTACGCGCGGCCACTCAGGATCTAAACTTTTCACCCCCGGCCCTTGCCACAACCAGTTTGCCCCGCGATGAAATTGCACGAACAGCATTTCGGGCGCTGTTTCGCACTTATTCCCAGAGCCCCTTTGAGGCCTTCACTGGCGAAGAACACCTCGTCCGATCCAGACTCATTGTGCGAAAGTCCACCGGTCCGGCGAGCTCCTGAGCCGGATCCTAACCCGACTCAAACTGCAGTGAGGAAATGGGTCTTGATCTTCCTTCTGGCTATGCGGCTCACCACCACGCTCACCTCCATCGACTGGTCGATTATGCTGGTCTACTTCGCATTCGTTCTGGGTATTGGTTTTGTCCTGAAACGCTACGTGCGCACTAGTAATGACTTTTTTCTGGCGGGACGTTCCATTCCGGCATGGGTCTGCGGGTTAGCTTTCATCTCAGCAAATCTTGGTGCCCAGGAAGTTATCGGCATGGGCGCTTCCGGCGCAAAGTATGGAATTGTGACGAGCCAGTTTTATTGGATTGGCGCCATCCCCGCGATGGTGTTCGTTGGGTTGTTTATGATGCCGTTCTACTACGGTTCAAAAGCGCGCTCCGTGCCGGAGTATCTGAAACTGCGTTTTGATGAAAAAACCCGCGCCTGGAATGCCGGCTCGTTTGCCGTCATGACGGTCTTTTCTTCGGGCATTTCCATGTACGCGATGGCCAGGCTCATCCAGATTCTGCACATCTTCGATGGAGTTTTTCTCCGCCTGAATTTGCCTCTGGAGTGGATTTTCCATTTCTCCATCGTCCTGTCCGCGGCCATTGTGCTGGCCTACATCTTCTTTGGGGGCCTCACCAGTGCGATTTACAACGAGGTTCTTCAGTTTTTTTTGATCGTTGCCGGATTCATCCCTCTGGCTTGGATCGGCCTGAAGGATGTCGGCGGCTGGCATGGCATTCAACGGACGCTGCAACCTGCGTATACGCACTCCTGGCGTGGCATGGAGCATGCCAGCACGAACCCTCTGGGTACGCAGTGGTATTCGCTGATTTTTGGGCTCGGTTTTGTGCTTTCCTTTGGCTACTGGTGTACAGATTTCCTTGTGGTCCAGCGTGCCATGGCCGCTGATTCGCAGCTCGCAGCACGGCGCGTGCCCCTGATTGCTGCCATTCCGAAAATGTTCTTTCCGTTTCTGGTCATTTTGCCCGGCCTCATTGCAATTGCCCTTCCTACCATGACGCAGCACACAGTCGCTCAGGTGCAGACGGCACCAGTGCCAGGACAGGCCCGCCGCGCGGATGTCTTGCGCGGCACCACCTCGGACGCTGCACTTATCCCAATGGGCAAAGGTCTTATCCCGCCCAAAGTCGATCCCGTTACCGGCAGCGTACTGACCGACAGCCACGGAAACCCGCTGCTCGATTACGACCTTGCGATTCCCAACATGCTGCTGCACTTCTTTCCGGCAGGGATGCTCGGTTTGGGCCTGACAGCACTGCTCGCCAGTTTCATGTCCGGAATGGCGGGAAACGTGACGGCATTCAATACAGTCTGGACGTACGACATTTACCAGTCGTACATCCACAGGAACGGCACCGACCAGCATTACCTATGGATGGGCCGCATGGCCACGATCGGCGGCATTTTGTTATCGGTGGGAGCGGCCTATCTGGTCACTTCCTTCAACAACATCCTGGATGCGCTGCAACTGGTCTTCTCCTTCGTAAACGCACCGCTGCTGGCAACTTTTTTACTCGGTATGTTCTGGAAGCGTACCACCGGACATGGCGCGTTCTGGGGCTTGCTTTCGGGCACCTGCGCGGCCATTTTGCACATTGGCTCGACCCTCCCTGCGGATGCTGCCGGAGTGGGGATTCACGGCGGGTGGATCATAGTTCTGCACCGCTATCCCAGCACCATGGCTCAGAATTTCTGGACCTCGGGGTCCGCCTTCACGGTGTGCCTTGCAGTGACCGCAGGATTAAGCCTGCTGACCGAACCACGTAAGGAAGAAGAGCTCGTCGGACTGGTGTATTCCCTGACGCCGAGGCTTTCCGACAGCAATTTGGCGTGGTATCAGCGGCCTGCGACTCTGGGAATTTGTGTTTTGCTGATGCTGGTGTTGCTCAATTTCGTGTTTGCATAGCAATATAGAGGGAAGGTTTCCATGGGACTGGACATCCGCCTGCCGGTCGGCATGCTTTTCGTGATTACCGGCGGCATGATGACCGTCTACGGCCTGTTCACGCGGGGCAGTGCAATTTATGAGAAGTCCCTGTACCTCAACGTCAACCTGATCTGGGGTCTGATTCTTTTTTTGTTTGGTTTATTGCTGTTGCTTCTGGCAGGGACAGCGCGCGGCACAAAACCGCCCGCTGACGGAAAGCCCGGTCCGGGAGAACCGCACCAGCGGGTTCCGCACAGTCACTGACAGAGCTTCGCCAATGCGGCCACTTCGCTCGGGAACTGGAACTCAGTCCCACCCCCATACAGCGCTTAGAGTTAGCGGGGATTAGCTGGAACTCCGGCCACGCAATCCACGGGGTTTGCTTGATGATTTGAATAGCGCGATCGATTCTTAACAACAAATGAATGGACTCAGTACAATTAAGTTGGATCAAGCTGAACATAGTACAACTGAGACGCTGTAGGGGCCTGTAGCTCAATGGTTAGAGCAGAGCACTCATAATGCTTTGGTTCCAGGTTCGAATCCTGGTGGGCCCACCAGATGTTCGGCGAACAAATTCGACAACTGCGATACCAAACCGAACAAACAGCCGGAAGACTGACCGGTCAGCCGGTGGAGACCCGACCAAGAATGTACTTGAACGTCCTGCTCAGGTTTACTTGCCAATCGTTCAGGTTCTCACCGGTCGATAGTCAGCATCATGCCGCCGTGCAGCACTAGAACGAGCTGTCATCGCCGAATGGCGGCGCCCCTTCCACATTGGGATCGTATGCGTGCAACGCAGGGATTTTTGTTTCGCACAAATAGGTCTCAGGAGGTGAGGGGGTCAGGCATGTGCAGCTTCTGCGATGTCTCGAAGCTCAATGTCAAAATTTTAGGCGACCTGCCCAAATGCTGAGAATCGGGTAATTCGAACTGGTTTTTTTGCGTCGTCCCTCCAAAGATCAGAGACTTGTCCCAAAGGTTTGCACGTATCGATCAGAATGTGACGGTCTCCAAGTAAGCTGCTCTCGTTGGACGTGCGGCCGATCAAACCTCACGGAATCTGAATCATAAGTTTTGTGAACTGTTCAGGGGTTTTGTCCCACTGGCGAAAAAGGTCCGGGGTGTCTTCAAAGTCAATAACTGAACTGATAGCGTGTTCGACCGCTATCCTATCGGCTTCCAGCAGCGATATTACCGTGGCGAAGTCTTCCGGCAGGGCATTTCTCGATCCCAGGATGTCAAGCTCCTTTTGCACAAACAAGCGGGTTTCGTAGCTGACCGGTTCCTTGGTATAACCGATATAGACGACCCTGCCCGTGTAGGCCACTTCCTCTACCGCTGCGCGGAAAGTCTCTGGAAGGCCGATGGCCTCAATGACCACATCAGGGCCGCGGCCATCAGTCAGATCCAACAAACGTGCATGCATGGATTCCCGCCTGATATGGATAGTATCCGTTGCACCCAGATGACGGGCAGTCGACAGCTTCTTATCATCGAGATCGACAGCGATCGTTCTTGCACCACAGGAACCAGCAGCGGCTACCGCCCCTAGTCCGACCCCTCCACATCCGAAAATTGCAACCGTATCGTCCCCAGTGACTCGTCCTCGTGAAACCGCATGAAATCCCACCGTGAGAGGCTCGACAAAGCATAGCTTCTTGATGGAAAGATTCGCTGGATAGACTCTCTCCGGAGGAACCGCGATGTACTCCACTAACGCTCCATCCCGCTGGATTCCCAGAGTTTGATTAAATTTACATGCATTCGGGCGATGGCTCCGGCAAGCTGCACAGTGTTGGCAATTGGAGTAAGGAGAGAGTGTTACATTTGTTCCGGCCACTAAATTGGGCCATCCAGCTACGCTACTGACGACGGTCGCCGCCACCTCATGGCCCGGAATGCGCGGGAAGGTCACCATTGGATTCCTACCCCGATAGGAATTAAGATCACTTCCGCACAAACCTACCATCCGTACCCGCAGCAACACTTCGGCACATGTTGGTTCTGGCTCCGCAATCTCCTGAATTGCAAGCATGCCAGGCGCCTCAAGCATTATCGCCTTCATAGAGCAACCTTGTTGGGTGTGCAGGAATTTGTATCAGAGAGTCGGTATACTTCGGCTGCGGTTCCTCCTAGGATGCGATCCCGCTCCTCAGTAGATAATGAGGAAGTCCAATCATCAACCAGCTGCATCCACCGGGAATAGCTGCCAGCTAGCAAGCAAACGGGCCAGTCTGATCCCATCATGATCCGGGTGGGGGAAAAAGATTCCATCACTATATCAACATAAGGCTGGATTTGAGGCATCTTCCATTCCCTCCAGTTTGCCTCGGTCAGCAGCCCGGAAAGCTTGCAATATACATTTTCTCTTCTGGCAAGGTCGCGCAACTGTTCCTTCCACGGGGATAGTATTTGCTTCTCGATGGGCGGCTTTCCACTATGGTCTAGAACAAACACTTGGTGAGGGTGCCTATCGACAAATGCAATAGCCTGAGGCATATGTCTGGAGAAAATCAAGAGATCGTAAACAAGATTTTTTTTTGCAAGTCGATCGATACCTCTATTGAAGGAATCGCGCAGAAGAAAGTTGTCATCAGGCTCGTCCTGAACAACATGCCGCAATCCCCGTAGTTTAGGGTAGCTACAAAGTTGCTCCAGAGTGGATGGAAACGTGGTGCATGCGATTGGCGCCCACCCCACCACGCCCCGCAGAAAGGCATAGTGATCAGCATAGCCTAGTAAAGCATATGTCTCGTCGAGCGTTTGCTTGGCTTGTACTACTATGCATCCGTCAATTCGATTGGCTGCGGCTTCTATCGCAAGCTCTTCCGGAAGAAAGTCTCTCTTCAAAACTTCCATGTCTTGAGTGATCCACGGAAAATTCCTTTCGGAGTAACGCCAAAGATGATGATGGGCATCGATACGCTCGGTCACTTGGAATCTCCCAGATCTGCCGCTCCAACGCCGCCGATCTCTTCCGAAATCTGCTGTATACCAAGGCGTAGTTGTTTTTGAACATCCTTAGTCGTGATCTGGTCACCGGTTCTCTTAAAAAATGGCACTGTTAGAGCAGCGATGGCATACCCTCGATCGTCTAAAATAGGGAAGCTGACATTCACAACTCCTCTTACCTGGTAGCTTTCTCGCTCTTCAAAACCTTGTTTCCGAATTTTTGCTAGATGCCTCTGTAAATCTCGCGGGATCTTTTCGCTGGCTTGCCTTTGCCACTCCAGAATTGCCAAGTCTCGAATCTCTGGTCGTTGATATGCGAGAATCACGTAGCCTGTGGCGGCTTGCATCAAATCGACGGTAGATCCTGCCTTCACGTACCAGCCACTGCTGACCGGAGGATTGACTTGCGCCAAGATGACTACCTGACCTCCATCTACCACACCCAAGTGACAGGATTGGTTGAGGGCTTGAGCGATCTGGTGCATGATTGGCAGTGCTTCGATGATCAATCGCTTTTCGGGAGGATGTTCCTGTCCCATTTTGAACAAGCGAAGAGTCAGGCGAAAACGCTCGCCATCGCGGGACTGGGAAATATACCCTCGCTGCTCCAGGCAAATCAACATCCGAAACACTTCAGATACAGTTCGTCCCAATTTTCGAGCTACTTCACTCTTTGTCATCTCCTCCGAAGTAGATGCAAAAAGCTCCAGAATATCCAGACCCTTTTCTAATGCCGGTGTTGTGTATCGTTCCTTGGCGGGATCTCTCGTGGGAACGGCAAGGAAGTCTTTCATGTAAGTTTCCCCAGGATGCTAATGGATGCTGACGATAATTTGCAGCTGATTCCATTTTTTCATCTCTTCAATATCCAGCATGCACGTGCGGCGCCGACTAGCAGTTATTAATAGCATTTCTTTCCGGGCTTCGTTTGCGGAGGCGCTCGCTGGAACTTACTTACCCATCAACTGCTCCCACCCCTGTACTGTCTGATTTCGCTCGTCCGCATGTGTCTTGGCTCCAGGGGAGAAAGCGTCAATAATCTCCATTGTCAGTGGAGATTCTTTGCTGCAACACGTATGTCTCCATCTCCAGAATTCCTGCGTCATCGAGACTGGCCTTTACTTCAGACCAAATATGTTCGTGATGCCGCTTGTAATTTGCGATTACGGTGGGATCACTCTTGAGGCCTAACGTCAGGCAACTAACGCTTCATACGATTCACCTTGGAGACTTCTTCTTTGCCAGGAAAATCCTGCACGACTGACGAGAGGTTTGTAATGCTGTCCTCTATCGTCCATGCCTGAGATGCCCTTTGAGTTATGGCTCTGCTGTTCGGATGGGCTCACCACCACGGAGACTTGACCGATAGGCCGCCTCCACGATGCGCATTGTCTGGATGGCATCTTCCACGCTTGTGGGAAGAACGTGGGTTGTGCCCTCCACGTATGCCTGGAGCGAGCCCATAGATCCCATAAATGCATCGGGAAACCAATTTCCGTTTACAGGCAGCAACTGCATCGTTTTTCCGTGCTGAACATACTCCAGTGTATCCGGTTCGCCAGTTGGATAATTGAGATTGACGCCCATTTTCGCGCGAACGGTACCCTCCGTTCCTTCCCACTGGATGTAGCTCCGCTGCAAATCTGAACCAAAATCATGGCTATGGTTGGTCGCAATGTAGGCGCGTGTCCAGTCTCCGTAATCGAGAACGATGACGCTTTTTGTAGCCGCTAAATTTGGGGTCCGGGGGTTACGCACAGTTTTCGCATACACACCCTGCGGGTCTCCCAGCCATGAGCGCATCAAGTCGATGTAATGGATGCTGTGATAGAGAATTTCCAGCCTTGGTGCATTCGCTAGGAATGGCCAAATCTCCCATGGCTGATGAACATTAACTTGCACCTCCATGTCATGCACGGTGCCCAGCATCCCGGCTTCACGCAAGCCGCTCGCTGCGAGCATATTGGGAGCCCATCGCAGTTGAAAATTTACTGCGGCTGTCAGTCTCTTTCTCCGGCAGATCGACAGGATGGCTTCAGCCTCTTCGATCGTCTCTCCCATAGGCTTTTGCATCAACACGGCACTGCCATCGGGGAGCAGCGGCAACAATTTAGATAGCATTGCCGCTGGTACGGCAATGTCGAAAACAGATTTCTTTGGAGCGTGATCTATCGCTTCAGAAAGCGAAGTTGTGGCCAGACCGATACCGTCTTCCGCCGCCAAACGGCTGGCCTTTTCCAAATCCAGGTCGACGATGGCCGCTACAGGAAATCCGGCTTTTCGATACGCCGGCAAATGTGCGTTCTGGACGACATTGCCGGCGCCCACGATCACAATCGGGCGTGACTCGTTCGGCAGCGGGGGCGTCGGCGGGTTCACGAGTGGAATCAGATCCATGCTATTTCGATTCTGCATAAGAACGCGTTCACCACCACATCGAAAATTGCTACCTCGGTTGGCGTGGTCAATCAAACCTCGTCCCAGTGTGGGCACCAGCTTGTTTACGGCGCGCAGCTCTCTTCACTCATCTAAAGGTCAGGACAGCATGAGTCTGAGAGCTGCCGCGTAGTCGGTCTTGGGTTGGTAGCTTTTTGGCAGTTCCACCCGCAGTCCCTCAGCAGTTTGCTTCCACCTCAGCCGCTCGTCTGTTCCCAACAATTGAACATTCTGAACCTTCCCGGGATGGAACTTTGACGCGGTTCCCATCGCCTCGATCGTGACCGCATCTGTCGGCCAGCCGAGCACAATTGCGTAAACGACAGTGTTGGCCTTATTGCGTGTGAACCGGATGTCCCTGGGGCCAAGTTGACGAATGCTGGTGCCCTGAAAGGAACCGCTTTTGATCATGTCCGGTCCCTCGCCATAGACCTTCCATGGCCGCGTGGCGTAGATAGCTTCGCCATTGACCTGCATCCAGTCCGTGATCTTGTCGAGGACTGCAATCTCCTTGCGATCGATGGTACCGTCGGGCTTTCCGGGAATGTTGAGGATGAAGGTGCCGTTCTTGCTGACGGTGTCGATCATCCAGTGAATTACGTCCCGGGGCTGAAGATAGCCCCCGTATTCTCCCGGATGATCGAACAGCGCGCGATTGTAGTGCCATTCGCCGATGCAGGTCTCCGACTGCCACGGATACGGCATAATCTGGCTGGTAAGGCCGCGTTCATAGTCGGCCACCAGCGCCTTTGCCAGCCGGTCCGGGACTTGCTTGCCAGTCAGCACAGCTTCCATCTTTCCGCCGTGCGTGCTTAGATTGTGATTGTAGAAATACGCGCCGATGTTCATGCCGCCCCACCCCAGCGGAAGCAGTGAGTTGTCAAAGTAGAGCAGGTCCGGATCGTGCTGGTCGATCAAATCGCGCGTGCGATCGTAGAAGTTCTTCACGTAAGAAACATCGGGGAGGGCATCAGCCGGGTGTTTGGCTCCATACAGCCGCTGTGGATCGTAGCCCTGCCACCACTGGTTTTTGCCTTCGGATGCGGTGAGATCGCCATCATAAGAGACGCCTGCAAGTGGGCCGGTTTTATCGGCGCCGTGGGCGGTCTGAAACCACCACCAGTTGCGCGCCTGGTGTACGGTGACGCCGAATCGCATCTCCTGCTTGCGCGCAGCTGCCGCCCAGATACCCACTACATCGCGATGCGGTCCGATGTTTTTTGCATTCCATGGCTGGTGTTTGGAATTCCAGGCGTCGAAGCTATCGTGATGGTTGGCCAGCGCGATAAACAGTTTCGCACCTGCTTTCTTGTAGCGCTCGATCAGTTCCTCGGGTTCCCAGTTAAGCAGCGTCCATTGCGGGCATAGGTCCTTGTATCCGAACTTCGAAGGATGACCGTAGTGTGCCAGCTGATTGTCATATTGCTTGGAGCCCTGCATATACATATTGCGTGCGTACCAGTCGCCATTCTCAGGCACACATTGCGGACTCCAATGGGCCCAGATGCCAAACTTGGAATCGCGATACCACTCCGGCGCCTCATACTGGAGCAGCGAATCCCACGTGGGCTGGTAGGGTCCAGATCCCCTTAAATCGGGGATTGGAGAATCCATCGGCACACCGTCCCAGGATCCACCCGGTATGGGCAACTCTGGCGGCTTGCCCCACCCCGTCGGACGCCAGGTTTCCTCGTCGAGTTTCTCCTTCACGACGCGTCCATTTTGCAACGCGTAGAAGACTCTCTGATCAGCCGGTGTCGCACAGAATTTCGCGTAGTCTTCCGTAAACCTATCGAATCCATCGGCTGCGGGTGATCTGGCCTTTCCGCTGGTTTGCGCCGAAACTGGCAGGGCAGCGCTGGCTGCCGCTGCCCCAATCAGTTTGCAAAAATCCCTTCGCAGCATCGGTCGAATCTCCTCGTAAGATTGAAAACATCGTCTCGATATGCCAATCCGTACATCGAAAAACCTTCTGATCAAATCTGATTACGCCAGCTTCCCTTCGCTGTTCGCATTCGAATCACCTCATGAAAAGCTTTTTCGACGACGTTCACTTCTAAGCTGTTTTGTGAACTGGCTAGCACCTATACTCCCTCAGGCGGCATTTCTTTACGGGCAAAAATCGTGTTCTGGGGTGGTTCGGACTCGCATTCGATGGCGAGTGTAGTTACCGGAGCGTCCGGCGCATCCTGAGGCAGTCCAGGAAAACGCGTCTGAGAGCTGTTTTGAGTGAACTTCAACTGCTGCCCGGTCTTGAGTATACGGGCAGACTTGACGCCCGTTCCTAGACCGCTGATCGCCACGTATTCACCCGGCCAGAAGTGTACATGCATATAGAGTGTGTTGCCCTTTCGGGTGAAGTTCGCATAGGTAGACTGGCTTACCTGACACGGGTCCGATTCATCGTCCGTAGGAACAGGCACGCTGGTTTCGGTATAGAGCCATCATTGCACGGCACCAATATTTAATGAATAAGTTCCGCCACACAAGTCTAGGCAAGATTTAGTTGCCGGAGGAAGCACCTTCAATCTGAACATCTTTTTCTATCCTTAAAAGATTCGCTTTGTCAATAAAAGTTACCGACATCAACTCTTGGGGATTTGCATATTACGATCAACGCAGGGGCAGGTGGCGAACGGATTCGCCGACGATAGGCGATGAAAGCATGTTGATTAATGTATGAATATTGACAACGAAACACTCGCCGCTAAAAACAAGCCACGCTGTTCCATGCAGCAGACTGCGGGAATAATGTCGCGAGGAGATCAAAAGGTTGTAGAGGTAGAAGTCCCTAATTTCTTGAGTGCGGCAGCAAGGCCTTTCGGGTGGAAGCCGAATGGCCCCGCTTTGCTTTTGTACTCCACGCGCCCATGCGGTCCGATTAGATAAAGGCGATCCGGCCATCCCGTGTACGCCGCCTCCACTCGGTTATCGAAGCCGTCAATCAAGGCTGGGAATTTGATTCCCAATTTCCGCACGCATGCACCAGCGACAAAGGTGCGTTCTGCTTCATCTCGGGGACTGCGAAAAAGCACCTTATCGCGCACATTGCTCTGCATCTGCCACACGTCAGTGGGATGGGCCTCTAAGATATATACGGCATAAAAGTCGAGCTTACCCTGGTATTGCTCGTACAGCTTGTTCAGAGCGGGAACCTCCCGCCGAAAAGGGGGTCACGTGTAGCTGCCAAAGACCAAAACAACTGGTTTGGCGGCCCATAACGATGCGAGTTGAACGGGAACATTGGTATGCAACTTCTGTAAGGTAAAGTCCGGCGCGCGGTCGCCGACCTTCAGGCTTCCCTTTCGCGCATTTGTCCACATGGTTTCGAAGGGAAACAGGAAATAGACGGGTGCGGGCATCTTCGCCATCACATGCCCGAAGACTTCCGGCGGCTGGTGCATGGCGCGGTCGACATACCTGACCAGTCCAATCCACGCGCATACCAGCACCACCACTGCTCCCGTCAGCCAGCGTTTTGTCATCTTACCCGTTGCCATCGTTTCAATTCACTTTGCGGTGTTGTTCATCTCCAGATAACCCTGCGGGGAAATGCCGAAAGCATCTGCCACGCGATTGAAGAAGGCGAACATGGCTGTAATGTACACGGCTTCCGCAATCTGCTCCTCTGTCCAACCGTGGTCTCGGAGCGTTTGCACATCTTCATGTGTCGTGCGGTACGCGGCTTCCGTCACTTTAGTTACGTAGTCCAAAAGCGCGCGCTCCGCATCGCTCAAGGCCGCTTCATCGAGCTTTCCTGCGGCGATGGCTTGTACAGTTTTCTCTTCGGCTCCCTGGACACGCAGGAAGTAAGCATGAGAGTCCAGTCAATAGGGACAGCGATTGAGCCACGAGACCCAGCTCGCGATGGCTTCCTTTGTCCTGCGGTCCAGATGCCCTTCCGAAAAGTGGACCGTGTTGCTAAAGCTCATCACGTCACGCAAGAAATCCGGCCGATGGCTGAAGCACTTCAGAATGCCCGGCATCTGCTGACGCCCTGAATGCTTCCGCCACTGCTCGTAGACTTCCGCGAGTTCGCCCGTGGCGTCGGCATCTTCAATCAAAGCAATTTTTGTTTTTGGGTCCGGCATGATCTCACCTTCGATGCTGTGATACCTGAAAACTCTAACATGATGGCAACTTAGTCATATCAACCTAAAGGATGAGACGGGTGTCCCCTGCTTCACGAGTGACTCGTTGGCCGGTCAAGTTATTCGAGCAATGGGACGGCGTATTTTTTCGACAACCCCGTCCTCTTTTAAGAATCGCCGGGTGCCGGATGCCGCAGGTCTCGCAACTGAGACCTGGGATTGGATGGGTACACAATTGACAGGATCACCGTCGGCCCACCTCCCGCCGATTCCAGTCGCACTCGCGACTCCTATGGAATCGCAGCCGTCCCGGACTGGCCCCGCGTGATCAGCTTCCGGGCCCACCATCTGCATCAGAGCCTCCGAACGCGCCGCCCGCTCCAGCGTCCTCAACCTCCCTAAATCAATCACCCGTCTGCAGGGCCCTCGTCTGGGGAGAGCCATTGCCCCGGAGTCCTATCCCTTTCCAGCAGTATCCCGGAGTCCAGCCGCATCGCCCACGCACAGTCCTTCAACTATGCCGCCTAATCCTACAACTTGACAGCACAACAGTTTGAATAAGTTCGACTCCTTGTGCAAACTAGACGCTTCCTGCCTCACCATCAACCGGATGGTAAACTCACCTAAGAGAAATCTTCGACGCTGGTGCTTTTCTGCGCGCGAAATCTGTCTTTCTCCCACCCGGCAACCCCTACATGGATCGCGAACACATTCGAAATTTCGCCATTATTGCCCATATCGATCATGGGAAATCTACGCTTTCTGACCGCTTACTGGAGCTGACTGGCTCGTTGACCGCGCGCGAAATGCAGGCGCAGGTGCTGGACGCCATGGACTTGGAACGCGAGCGCGGAATCACCATCAAAGCGCATGCCGTGCGCATGATGTATCAGGCGCAGAACGGCGAAACCTATCAGCTGAACCTGATCGACACGCCTGGCCACGTCGACTTTTCGTATGAGGTGTCGCGCTCGCTCGCCTCCTGCGAAGGCGCGCTGCTGGTCGTGGATGCCACGCAAGGTGTGGAGGCGCAGACGCTGGCGAACGCCTATATCGCCATCAATAACGGTCTGGAGATCATTCCGATCATCAACAAAATCGACCTGCCGAGCGCCGACATTCCTCGCACCAAAGAAATGATCGAGCAGACCGTCGGCCTGGATGCAAGCCAGGCGCTCGCCATCAGCGCGAAAACCGGTCTCGGCGTAGAAGATGTGCTGGAGGCCGTCGTGCACCGCTTGCCGCCGCCTAGGGGAGATGCGGAAGCGCCGCTGCAGGCGCTCATTTTCGACTCATGGTTCGATGCTTATCGCGGGGTTGTCGTGCTCACCCGCGTCATCAACGGACGTCTGAAGCGGGGTCAAAAAATCCGCCTGATGTCGAACAGCAGGTCTTTCGATGTTGAGTCGCTCGGCGTGCTGACGCCGAAGCCGGTGGAAGTGCAGGAACTCTCGGCCGGTGAAGTCGGGTTTTTCGTCGCCACGATCAAAAATGTGGCCGACACGAAGATTGGCGATACCATCACGCACGACGGCAACCCATGCGCGGAGGCATTGCCAGGGTTTGAAGACATCAAGCCAATGGTCTTTGCCGGCCTGTATACGGTGGAAGCGCATGAGCACACTGTTTTGCGCGAGGCGCTTGAAAAGCTGCGCCTCAACGATTCCTCCTTTTTCTTTGAGCCCGAAAGTTCTGCCGCGTTGGGCTTCGGATTTCGCTGCGGATTTCTCGGCCTGCTGCATATGGAAATTATTCAGGAGCGCTTGGAGCGGGAATTCAACCTTAGCTTGATCACGACGGCGCCGAGCGTGCGCTATCGCATTACGCTGACCGACGGCAGAGTGGTGGAGGTGGACAATCCATCGCACTGGCCCAATCCCACAGCAATCGAGAAAATTCAGGAGCCAGTGATCACTGCGACCATCCTGACCAACGAGGAATATGTCGGCGGCATTTTGAAGCTGGTGGAAGACAAGCGCGGGCAGCAGAAGAATTTTGAATATGTCAGTTCCACCCGCGTGATGCTGACCTATGAACTGCCGCTGAACGAAATCGTGCTGGATTTTTATGATCGGCTCAAGTCGATCTCGCGCGGCTATGCTTCGCTCGACTATCATCTTTCGGATACCTGGGAATCTCCCATGGTCAAAATGGACATTCTGGTCTCCGGCGAGCCGGTCGATGCGCTTTCGATCATCGTCCACAGTGAATTTGCCTACGAGCGCGGTCGTGCCCTCGTGTCGAAAATGCGGGAACTGATTCCGCGGCAAATGTTTGAGGTTGCGATCCAGGCGGCGATCGGTTCCAAAGTGATTGCCCGCGAAACGGTAGCCGCCCTGAGGAAAAATGTGCTGGCTAAGTGCTATGGCGGCGATATTTCGCGGAAGCGGAAGCTACTTGAAAAGCAAAAAGAAGGCAAAAAGCGGATGAAGCGGATTGGAAAGGTTGATATTCCGCAGGAGGCATTCCTTGCCGTTCTCCGCATCGGCGAGGATTCTTAAAGTCTGGTCTACAAGTGCGGAAACAATCGGATTTGCGGAAATTCATTCATCTGGCGTTGACATACGCCTGTGGAAACTTCTGTTGCCCTTTTATTCTCACCCCCCCATAAAAAAAGCAATAGTTTTTTCGTACGAGACATTTTCCCTTATTTATCTTCACGTTACCCCTGGCTTAGGATGCTTCGCGACCGCCTGGCACCCACGGAGACTTAGATAAGCACGCGGAGGACGAATTTCCCACAGTTTTTTCCACAGAAAAGGGGGCAGTCAACGGCCCTATGCCGCTGACCGCCCAATGGGGTGCAAATTCATTGCCGTCCTTACTCCTTATCGGCAAATTGATTTGCAGCTTGAGGGATTAATTAATGCGAGGTGGGTGCCGCGTGATGATGCGTGGTCGTCCCATGCGGAGAAGCCGAAGTCCCAGGATTGGCCGGAGCAGCGACACCGGACTTCTGGTTGTACTCCGCTACTACAGCCTGCGTAATGTCCGTCTTCTTGCTCGCCCAAACAATCGGGGTCTGCTGGGAGCTGGCATCCAGAACAACACCGTAGCCGTTTGTCGTTGCGTAGTCCTGCAAAACCGTGAAGAACTTCTGAAGCAGTCCCTGGAAGGCTTCGTTCATTGCGGACTGATAATCGGACTGAGCGTCCTGAGCCTGACGCTGCAGGCTCTTTTCCTTATCATCGATGGTGCGCAGCCGGGTCGCACGTTCGTCCTGGCTTAGAGTGCTGCCAGCAGCCTGCAGCTGCTTTTTCAGCGTGTCGATCTGGTCGCTCTCCGCCTTGAGCTGGGCCTGCTTGGGGGCGAACTTTTGCTGAACCGCCGCCAGAGCCTGGCGTCCTTCATTGGTGGAAGCGACAGCGGGCTGAAAGGCGATGACGGCGATCTTGGTGGCACCGGTTGGAGCAGAGCTGGTCACCGAAGGCGACGGAGCCGCCGGTGGCGTCGCTTGCGCCACAGCAGCGAAGGTGAATGAGGCTGCCATCGCGGCAACCGCTACGAAAGAACGCTTCATAATTAGTTGAAACTCCTTTTACTTCCCATCAGGATTCCCCCAGTTCGGCGGAGGATGAATGAATCAGTTACTCTTGGGCGCTGATGCGGCACCGAAGAATCTGCCGGGCACTACAACGAAGCACCAGCAGCCACGGAAACTTACCACAACTGGCATGACAGAGTCTCTACGGATTATAGGAGTGCGGAAAAACTCTCGTCAAACCCCAACACGCCATTTTGGGTGCTATGACACATGCTTCTCCAATCGCCACATGCTTTGAGCTACAAACGAACCGGTTAGAAGGACGTGCTCACAGAGATGCGGAGCGTCTTTCTTGGTTCCCACAAAAAATACTGAGAGCCGTAGTTCGCAAGCGCCTGCTGATAAGTGAAGTCGCCGGCCCCACCGGCCGGGAAATATTTGCGATTGAACACCACATCAGAATTCTGGATCTGGTGCAAACGAGCCGGATTGTAGGCAAAGTAGAGGCGGACCGGTGCATTGATGATCGGCAGCATCGCCGTAATCTGCGGTCCCACTGAAAGCCGAGGCAGGATGTTGGTGCCGGGGATCGCGCCCAGGCGGCTCGGAAACCCTGCCGGAAATGGAGTGCCACCCTGGCAAGTGCCGTTGATGACCTCAGGGCAGCCGTAAAGCGCGCCGTTGAGGTCCGCATTCGCCTGCGGGTTCAGAAGTAGCTGGTTGTGATTCAACGCCATGTCCAGACCCGCATCCGCAAAAAGGGCGAAGTCCACGGGACCGGCCAACGGAATTCTATATTCCACCGTGTTGGTGATCTGCGTATCGCCACCAATAGGAGCGACAGAGTAGATTGGCAGCGGAATCGAGACCGGCCCCAAACCTGGATTCGTCGGATCTCTCGGTACCAGCGAACCGTCAGCATTGGTCAGGTTGTATTTCACTCGAGTAGGAATAAAGGAGTAGGGCGTCGAGGAGCGAACGTCAAAGCCACGGATATCGGATTCGCCGCCTGCAAAGAAGCGGTCGAAGGGGGAGGCAACCAGTCCCGCGATGCCCTGAATATAGGCGACCTGGATACGTTCCGCGAAAATGTTGCGCCCTTCCGGGCTGAAGCGCAGCCCCTGAATCCCTTTGAAGAACTTGTACTCCACCAGCGGGCTGATGGAACTCACGTTGCCGCCGAGTCCCGATCCCTTGAGAACAATGTTCAAGCTTTTTCCGTCACGCGGACGGAAAGGGTTCCCGACAGTGCTGTAACTGTAGCTAAGTGACAGTTCACTCGTCACAATTCCGTTCAGAGCGCTCTGCCCGCTGGTGCCGTGGCGGAAATTCAGAAACTGAAACAAATTGGTCGTTGCGGAACTGAAGGCCTGAATGTTAGAGCGACTCAAGCTATACGTGGCGCCGATACGCTTGAAGGTACGCGGGATAGGGTAACTTGCCGAAACACTGAGACCTGTTCGTGCCTGGTTGAAATCCTGCACAAAAGACTGCTGCGCAGTTGAGAAGTTCTGGCTGCGGCCGGAGAGCGCCAGAGGATTCTTGTACGCGTTGTAGATAAATTTCTGCGTGAAGACCTGGAAACCGAGGCTCAATGGACGATTTTGCACATAAGGAACCGTGAAGCCGAACGTCAGGTTCCGTTGCAGGTCGCCCAAAGCCGCCTGCAGAGTAAGGGTTTCGCCCAAACCCAGGAAGTTGTTGGTCTGGTAATTAGCACCAATGAACGCACCGGAAAGGCCGCTGAATCCGCCGTTCAATCCAATGGAGTTTTTGCCCTTTTCCTTCACGTTCAACAGCAGCTTCACCGTGCCGTTATCGGCATCCTGCTGGGTCTCGGAGTCCTGATCCACCTTGAGCGGATTGAAATAACCGAGCTGGTTCAACCGCAGCAAACTCAGCTCCCAGAGGTGGCTGTTATAGACCTGTCCTTCTTCCAACAGCAGTTCGCGGCGAATGACGCCATCGCGCGTAGTCGTGTTGCCGCGGAACTCGATCCGTGAAACGTAGTACGGCTTGCCCTCGTCGATATCGATGTTGAGAGAGACGAGCTTTTTCGCCTCGTCAATGTGAGGTGTCGGAACCGCAGTGAAATTGATGTAGCCGAGCTGCCCGTACGCCTTGCGCATGTTCTCCAGGCCTTTGGCAATCAGGGCAGCATCGAAAATTTGCCCATCCTTCAGCTTGAAGAGTGCACGGAGCGCTTTTACGTTGCTCACGCGCTTGTTTCCGGTGAACGTGATCTGGCCCAGCCGGTACTGCTTGCCTTCATCCACCGGCATAGTGATGTCGATGACCTTGCCCTTGCGCGGACGCAAAGTGAAAATCGATATGCCACCCTGATTTCGAATATGGGTCAGCGGCTCGCCAATGCTTGCCTTGAAATAACCACGGTCCCGGTAGGTCTGCCGCACGCGCTCGGAGTCTTCCTCCAGCTTGCTTTCGTCGTACGTGCGCGCGAACAGGTTCTCCAGAATGATGGAATGGGGAATTCCGATAGGCCGCAGGTTCTTCATGGAAGCGCGCAGCACCCGCGAGGAGACGTGCTTGTTGCCTTCAAAACGGATGTGGCCTACCTTGACGGTCGGGCCTTCCTTCACATGGAAATTCACCGAGACGGAAGCCGGCGGAATCGTTTTTACCACGGTGTGAATCGTAGCGAATTGGTGACCGTGTTCCGCTAGCAGGCCCTTCAGCAGAGTTTCGGCTCGCTTGATTTTGGTGGGATCGTACTGGCTTTCCACCGACATGCTGAGTTTCGCCTTTTTGAACCGCTCGAGCACGTCCGATTGGGAGACAGAGGTGAGACCCGGGTAATTGATCTCGCGGATGGTCGGCCGTTCGCGCACGATTACGGTCAGGATCACACCCTTGGGGGTCGCTTCCCGGTCGATCTGTACGTTCTCAAAATATCCGGTGTTCCACAACGAATTGAAGTCGCGCTCAACCGTCTGAGCGTCGTAGGCTTCTCCTATTTTGGAGAACATGCGAGCCAGGATCGTTTCCTTTGGGATACGCCGGTTCCCGATGACGCGGATTTCGCGGATTACGTCTGACTGATTCGCAGGAGTGGACGGCACGGAAGGAATGTCCGTCGGAGTGAGGGACTGAGCCCAGACACCCGATCCGAGACTGCTGAAAAACAGAACCGCCACAAGCACCTGAACAGCCCTGCGGACCCACATGCGCGCGCTTGTGGTTGGTTGGTTTGGGACATGGAAGCCCCCTGCACTCGCGGGAAAAATATGCACACCCTCACTGCCAAAAATCGATTCCAAAGGAAAACACGATTATACGGGACAGACTCTCTGTGTCCTAGCGCGCGCGTTTCCGTTCTGGCTCATTTTTTGTTGGGGGAGCACGCAATCGCAGTGCCCCAGATTTCCTTGCGCCTTCAGGCCGGCTAACTTTCCAGTTCCGCCTCGATGACAAATTCTTCTGCCGAACTGTTCCAGCAGATGTCCAGCATGTTTGGCTTGCAGCAGACCTGACAATCCTCCACATAACGCTGGCGACTGCCGCCGGACTCGTCTACTGCCGCCTCATTCCATTCTCCGCATCCTGCACATCGAAATCCGGCTACGTCCGGCATAGCCTACTCCTGCTCAGGGTTCGCGTTGCCGCTAGCTGCTACCCTGCGCACATCCACCAACGTGGAATAAAACGTTGGGCCGGCACCCAAATCCGTCAGCGTTTCGCTGGTCAGGGCATTGACCCCTTGTCCGTCGCAGGAGAGCTTATTCCATCCTAAACGGGAAGCGGCAACTCCGGCAGAAACGGTCCCATTGAGGCTGGCGCGCAGCCGAATCTTTCCACGATCATTGAAGACTTCCACAAGATCACCGTCGGCAATCCCGCGCGCCTGTGCGTCCGCAGAATGCATCTCAATCTTCCCGGAATGCTTGGATTCCATCGCTCGATGCGTGGGCATGCCAGCAAAAGTGGAGTTCATGAAGTTGTCCGCTTTGCGTGCCAGCAACTGCAGAGGAAACCTATTCGCCAGGTCCGCATTGCGAGATTCTGCTGGCGGAACGTACTGCGGTAGCGGATCGAATCCTTGCGCCGCCAGAGCTTCAGAATAGAACTCTGCCTTGCCGCTCGGCGTATGAAACCACTCCGCAGACGTGAACGGCTGAAAATTTCCGCCGGCTTCTTCCTGCGGAAACTTAAGGCGAATGGAAGATTCCCGTTCGAGCTGCTCGCGTGTCATGCCGCGCATCCATGGAAAATCTTGCGCATCCACACCCAAGGCCTGCTCGATCATGGCGTCCTCGGTGTCCTGAAAGCAGGACTCCGTGAATCCCATACGCGCGGCCAGCTCACGAAATACCCAGACGTTGGAGCGTGCCTCTCCACGCGGCGCGATGGCCTGGCTGGAAAGCTGAAGATAGTAGTGCCCATAAGCGCCTTGAAAATCCTTGTGCTCCAGAAACGTGGTCGCCGGCAACAGAATGTCCGCGTAGTCTGTGGTGTCTGTAAAGTACTGCTCATGAACCACGGTGAAAAGATCGTCGCGGCGCATGCCACGCAATACCGCGTTCTGGTTGGGCGCAATCGCCGCCGGGTTTGAGTTGTAGACCATCATGCCCTTCACCGGAGGGTCGTTCAGCTCAGTCAATGCATGTCCCAGGCGGCTCATATTCACCACGCGGCCAGCCCGGCCAAGTGAGCTGGACGACGCCAGATCCGGTCGCTCCAGGGCCCGCCGATTCAGCGAAAACGCGCCGCTGGTTGAAAGCTGCAGACCCCCGCCGAGATGCTTCCATGCGCCTGTCAGACACGGCAGCATGGCAATCGCGCGCGCCGCTGTGCCACCATTCTGGGATCTCTGGACGCCGTAGTTCATGCGTATAACCGCAGGCGCATTGGTCGCATACCCACGCGCGAGCCAGAGTATATCCTCGACAGAGAGGCCAGTAATTTCAGCGACCCGCTGCGGCGGGTATGCAGCGACCCGCTCACGAAGCTGCTCAAATCCGTGTGTGAACCGCGCCACGTAATCTGCGTCGTAAAGATTCTCCGCGATCAGAATGTGCATCATACCCAGCGCCAGAGCCGTATCCGTACCCGGCAAGATGGGCAGGTGCCAGTCCGCCGCGCTTGCTGTGCGAGTTCGATAGGGGTCGATGACGATCAGCCGCGCCCCATTGCGGCGAGCCTCTTCAATAAAAGGCCACAGATGCACGTTGTTGCCCAAAATGTTCGCGCCCCAGGCTAGGATCGTTTTGGCGTGGCGGAAATGTTCTGTGTCGGTGCCGAGCTTTACTCCGTAAACGGACATGAGGGCTTCCCCGCCCGCCGTGGAGCAAATCGTGCGGTCAAGCTGGGATGCGCCGAGCCGGAAGAAAAACCTGCGGTCCATCGATCCAAAGCCCAGCACTCCCATATTGCCCGCATAGGAGTAAGGCAAGATCGATTCAGGCCCCGATTCCTCAGCGATGTTTTGGAATCGCGCTGCAATTGTGTCGAGAGCTTCGTCCCACGAAATTACCCCGAAAACTTCCTCATGCTTGCCGGCGGGAACCGGCCCTTTCGGCACGCCTGCTTTACGGCGCATCGGATGCAGCAAACGGTCGGGCGAATAGACCAGGTCAAGATACTTGGTAACTTTGCCGCAAAGAAAACCACGCGTCACCGGGTGGTCAGGATTGCCCTGAATTTTGATCGCGCGACCCTCGCCGTCGACCGTGACACGCACGCTGCACGTATCCGGGCAGTCCAGGGAGCATGTCGCTTGCACAATTGTGAGGGGTTCCATACCGGCATTCTAGGTGGGCGGCCGCAGGGAGACAAATATCGCCGGGCACGCAGAAGGCATGCTTCTCTGTGTCTGCAGTTTCACCGCGCACAGCGTTCAGGCCCTCGGCTCAATGCGGCGCGATACGCTCAAATCTGCATGATTTCCTTTTCCTTCACCTTGCAAAGCTCTTCCATCCGCTTGATCTCTTCATCTGTCAGCTTCTGCATCTCTTCCAGCGAGCGCTTTTCGTCGTCCTCGGAAATCTTTTTATCCTTCGTCGCCTTCTTGATCACGTCATTTCCGTCGCGACGAATGTTGCGCACGCCTGTGCGGTGGTCTTCCAGAATTTTCGCGAGATGCTTCACTACGTCTTTGCGCCGCTCCTCGCTCATCGGCGGAACGGGAATCCGCACCACCTTGCCATCATTCTGAGGATTGAAACTATGTGGCGCGGAACGCAACGCTTTTTCGATTTCGGTAATCAGACTCGGATCATACGGTTGGACCACGAGCATCTGCGGCTCCGGCGCGCTGATCTGCCCCACCTGGTTCAAGGGCATTTCCGCACCATAGGCAAGCACCCTCACGCCATCCAGCATGTGGACGGAGGCGCGGCCGGTGCGTATAGATGCCAGACTGCCGCGAAACTCCTCCACGGCTTTGTCCATGCGGGCGCGGAGCGAATGATATGTTTCCTTCAGAGCCGGAATTGCTGTCATCGTCGATCCAGACATAATTCAGTTTTCCTCGCTTGGAATACCTGCGCAAAGGGATATTGTAACCAACGCTCAAGGACTCCGTTTCGGACGCTGTTCATTTATGGAAGTCCTGCTGCAGCGCGACGCATCTAAAGGGCAGGAAAGAACTACGGCGCCGCAGGGCGCAAGGATGCCTCGCCAGGTTTTAAGATAAAGCTGGCGGAAGCAGCTTTCCCCGACAACGAAATATGAACACTTGCCCAGTCTGCACCGTTCCACTGAGCCTCCGGCGATCTTTTTTCGACGCCGGGTGGCGCGGGTTTTTTCGTTGCCCCATCTGCCGCGGCCATCTTCAACTCCATGGCCGGGTCGCTCCGCTGATCACGGCTCTGCTGGCCATCATCGCCTTCATCGTGCTCGACCTTAGCGGGACTATCGTCGTAACCTTTGCCACGCTGTGGTGGGATGCTTTCCAGATTGGGTGCGTTCTGTTCGTGCTGTTTCTAATGTTGGGCTGGCTGCTGCACATCGACCGCCGCCAGCCCGGACGCAAGTTTGTGCCCTAAGGCCAGGCGGTCTCTTCTCAATCGCTCCAAGCTTCAGGATTTGCGGCGTTAAGGTTGGAATCAGGCCAGAACCTTGCGCCCAGTCGATGCCGCCTGCTCATGCGCGTGATACGACGACCGCACCAGCGGGCCTGACTCTACATGGCGGAAGCCCATCCGCAGTGCTTCTTCCTTCATCCACGCGAATTCCTGCGGCGCGTAAATGCGAGTCATCGGCAAGTGGTCTTTGGAGGGGCGTAGATACTGCCCAACGGTCAGGATGTCCGTTCCGACGCGCGCCAGATCGCGGAAGACATCCAGCAGTTCGTGCATTTCCTCGCCCAGACCAACCATCACGCCGGATTTGGTGACCAGCTTCGGATTGACTTCCTTGGCATACTCCAGCAGGCGCAGTGTGCGCTCATAGCGCGCACCGGAACGCACCACGCGGTACAACCGCGGCACACTCTCCGTGTTGTGGTTCAGCACTTCCGGCGCGGCATCCACCACGATACGAATGGCTTCTTCCCTGCCCTGAAAATCCGGCACCAGCACTTCCACCTGGCAGCCCGGAGCCTGCTTGCGGATTTCTTCAATGACCATGGCGAAGGCGCGCGCGCCTCCGTTGATATCATCGTCACGGTTCACGCTGGTGATCACGGCATGTTGCAGGCCGAGCACAGCCACAGCTTCCGCCACGCGGCGAGGCTCGTCGAAATCGATCGCCTCCGGACGCCCCTTGGGCACCGCGCAAAACCCGCAGCGCCGCGTGCACAGATTCCCCAGCATCATGAAAGTCGCCGTCTTGTGGTTCCAGCATTCGCCAATGTTGGGGCAGTGCGCCGACTCGCAAACCGTGTGCAGGTTCAGGCTGCGTGCCAGCTTTTTCAAATCGTGGAACGTCTCGCCCATGGGCGCACGCGCCTTCAGCCAGTCTGGCTTCGGCTGGGGCCGCTTGGGCGCAACGTCGATCTGGATCAACTCGGGAATCGTAGCCATGGCGAACTTATCATTGTACGTCGCGGCGGCTTGGGATGCCGCATGATACGGGCTTCGGGCTGCGGAACAGCTTTCACGCGATAAGGCCGCCGCAACCTGTCTACCAATGTCCCACAGCTCAACGAAACGGCGTTTCTCGGGTACCGACGTGCCGTACGGCAATCAATCGCGCAACTTTAGCCGACAAAAGTACCGCGCTTCTTCCAATCGTCTAGTATCCGCAGGATCGCCTCTAGATACTGTGCGTCAGAGAGCCTAGGTATGTCACCGGCGCATAGTCGTAGAATTTCCCACCGCTGCTTATAGAGCCCACGAAGGCGCTCAAGCGTAAGTGTGGAGATCTCCTTAGTGAACTGATCGAGCTCAGATCTTGTAGCTTCTGTCATCTCAACGACAACGGAATCTTGCGGAAGCTTGCTGAAAAGCTGCTTATGCTTCTTCCATTCCGCCAAGCTTGGCGTGGCTGGATTGGTCAATTCTGACATCTTTGCTGAGAACGCAAATCCTTTACTTCGAACCCAGTGCCCAATTTCTTCTACTGCATCCGGTTCAGCCCAAGGTGAGATGACCACGTCTGTAACGAGTGATCGAAGATCTATACGGCGGCGTTTCGAATCAGGAACCCATGTATTGCGTGGGTTCATTGGTAGGGGGCGTGGATGCGGAGAACCGTCTAAGTCGAAATGCCGATTACCGCTTGTTAATGGGTCATAAGACGTAATCAGAGCGCGAACCTCACACTCTGAAGCATATTTGAGCTGCTTCGTGAAGATGAATTCCATCCCATTGAAGCGGTCGGTCAGGTGGTCGCTGCCATACTGAACACTACCAAGATGAGCATCGTCCTGAAACCCGTTTAATGCGTCATAAAGTAGCTCGTATCGAGTGCAAATTGCCACTCCATCCTGACCATAGGCTTCCCACATATCGAGCGTCTCAAGACCCTCTTTGTAGAGGTACCAACAACTCACGTAGAACGCCTCGCGGGCTTGGGCGATGAAGCCAAGATGGTTATGAAGCGTAAACCGATCATTCAGATCGTACGGATTCAGCCCCAGAACACGCAGGGCATACGTCTCAGGAGGTAGGCCTTCGCTTTCGTCGGAAAACAAGTCAGCTCGGCGAAAATACAACTCCTCGCTTGCCAGGAGGTCGCGAAATTTCCGCAGGTCCATGAATCGCCATAGTTCCGAATCTGTAGCAGGCTGGACTTGGCTCCAATAGGGTTTTATCGGCATGTCATCCCAATCCTGATTGGCCGCATGTGAGTAACGACAAGTCGGCTAGTGAGCAGGTAGCACGATAGAAAGTAGGGTATATTTCAAAACAACGTTTGATTGGGTAGAGCCGCGTAGATCACCGCACGGCCTTGCCGCGATGTGGAACAAGTTTTTCCGCTCTGGCCGAGGCCGGTTTCAACGCAGAAGATTGGGCCAATGCGCGCAGAACTAATTCGGGATCATGGGCAATTACCGTGAGGAGCGCCCGTGCTGCGGCTTCCGGGCTACGCCGACCCGATTCCCAATGACGTATTGCATCCACCGATAAGCCGAAAGCGTTCGCGAAGCGGCTTTGGCTGAAATGGAGCCGCTTTCTGAGTCCACGGACGTCGATCGACTCGGGCAAAGTCACCTTGCACCCTTTCTGTTCCCCCTTCATGTAGGCGCGTGCTTCCGCTGTGCCTTGTGCCATCTCTTCAAACAGCTTGCTCATGCTTTCCTCCGGTAGTCCGCGAAGAAGCTGTTCGCCATCTTCGCAAGCGCGTTCTGCTCTGCCTTGCTCAGGTTTCCTTTTTCTGCCTTCGCATAAGCGGTGATGAGGAAGATCGGTAAATCGCTGCTGCCAGAGAGATACACGACCCGTGCACCTCCGCGCTTACCCGTCCCACTTCGCCCGAAGCGCCGTTTGCGATACCCTCCGGTTCCAGGCATCAGGTCTCCAGCTTCCGGGTCCGAGGCAATAGCGGCAACGATATCCGCTCGTTCCGCATCGGTGAAGAGAGCTGAAGCTGCTTTCAGGTGCGTCGGGGTTTCGACGACCGTTTGCATAGTGCAATTGTATGCCATTGGCATGGTCGTTTTCAACGATACCTTGACGATCCATTCTTTGATCAAAGAGATTGAGATCGGTAACGATGAGTCGGCTTCCCGGAAGCGATTCAAACCAATTCAAAGGCGGTCATACGAAGGGTTTCTCGCTGGGATCAACAAAACCCCCGGCTGGGATTGCATGTCGGGTGTGACGAGCATCCTAAGCACAATGGCAACCGCGAAAAAGTCTACTAGTAAGAAAAAAGTCACCGGCACAAAAGGTAGCTGCAAGCGCATTCCCGGCGAGCATAGCGCTGCGATCCGAAGGGCGACACAGAGATTCGCCGCCGCCGACAAGCTTGGCAAACAGGGCAGGCCCAACCCAAATCGATAAGCAGTATGTCGTCATGAATTCTTGAACACCGCAAGCAGATCGCGTCCGCCATACACCACTCGCTCTATCCTCACGACTTTATCCATGACACGAAAAAGGATCGCGTATTGGCCAGCGAAGGCCATGCGCGCATCCGCACCAATCTCTGGCCGCAATCGATAGAGCAAAGGGTTCTTTCCTATTGCTCCAATCTGCGCGCGTATCTCGCGGATAAAGCTCACTGCATGGGCGGGATTGTCCTTTGCGATATAACCTGCAATCGCGTCGAGATCGCCTTCGACGAATCGGGAGAGTTCCAGCCGCAGTATCAGATATTGCCCGTTGCGTCCACCAATGCCTGGTATTTTCGTTCCAACCTGTCGAGCACCTTGCCAGGCGAGACGCCGGGTGTACTGTCCTGCCGCGCTTGCCGCCAAACCTTGCGCAATTCTTTAATCCCCTCTTGCCGCAAGCTGCGCTTCTCCTTCCAATCGCGCAGCGCGTCCCGCACCACCTCGCTGCTGGAGGCGTATTCGCCCGTATCGACAGCATGGCGGACCAAGGCCACCATTTCCGGCGGCAACGCAATACTGATTTTTTCAATATTTGGCATGACGTCCCCCGGCAGTAGCAATTGTTCCTACCGACAGGTTAGGAATCCGCGCAGGATGTGTCAAGATGGCGTGAAAACAGAGTCGTTGAATGGTCGGCCACCATGGCAATGCAGGATGGAATTTTCCTTATCTCAGCCGTCTTAAAATCTCCGGTCTCACCAGGTAGAAGAAGAATACAAAGTTCACCAGCGTCATGACCCAGAAGTTGTTCTGGTGGAAGCGCATGATCATGTATAT
>DASSZI010000224.1:0-4342 GCA_035713565.1 Acidobacteriaceae bacterium
AGAAACGTGGAGCTGAAATCCTTCAGACTGCGGGCGCGTTGCTGTAAGAGTGGGATCGTTGCAAGGATTTCATCGCGGCTGCGCGTGGGCTTGTAATTCGCCTGCCGCCACTCTTCTTCAATCAAAGGAAGCAGGCGCGCGGGATCGTAGGCGCGAATATACTCCGTGTTGTACCAGGCGAGTTTATCGTTGTTGAAGACGGCGTTGGAGTGCGCGATGCCGTCGAGGGAAAACATCCGGACCAACTCATCGGTCGAGAACAGCTCGCGGTCCGGGCCATCGGCTTGTTTTGCCAATTCGCCGGGACTCCAGCCAAGCAGCGCCAGGAAATTGCGGAATGCTTCTGGAACAATCCCCATGTCCTTGTACGACATCACGCTGGTGGCCCCGTGACGCTTCGAGAGCCGTGTTTTGTCCGGCCCAAGAATCAGCGGTACATGGGCAAAGATGGGCAGCGGAGCACCCAGCGCCTGATATTGCAGGACCTGTTTAGGCGTGTTCGAGAGGTGGTCCGCTCCACGAATGATGTGCGTCATGCGCATGTCGAGGTCATCCGCCACCACGCTGAGGTGATAGGTGGGAATGCCGTCGGAGCGCAGCAGGACAAAATCTTCCAACTCCGCGTTGGCGAATTCCATGCGCCCAAATACGGCATCGTCGAAGGCAGTCACTCCGTCGCGCGGAACCATGAAGCGAACCGCTGCGGTCTCTCCTTGCGAGATACGCTGCGTTGCCTCGGCTGCCTCGATTGTCCGGCAGCGGCCATCGTAGCGAGGAGTTTTGCCAGCCTCGGCGGCGGTGGCGCGGCGCAATTCCAACTCCTCACGGGTGCAAAAGCAATGGTAGGCATGGCCGCTCTCCAGCAGCTTATGTACGGTCGCAGTGTAGAGCGGCAGGCGCTGCGATTGATAAAAAGGACCTTCGTCCCAATCGATCCCGAGCCAGCGAAGGCCGTCGAGAATGCCGTTGACCATTTCTTCCGAGGAGCGCTCAAAATCTGTGTCCTCAATGCGTAGGACGAATGTGCCGCCAGTATGACGCGCAAACAGCCAACTGAAAAGTGCCGTGCGCGCGCCGCCAACATGCAGGTAGCCAGTGGGCGAGGGGGCAAATCGTACTCGTGTGTCGTGGAGAGCGGTGTTCATTGGCATAGGCGTCAATCTTTTATCCTAAACGGTATGCGCCAGGAACATGGAATCTACAGGCAAGGAAAAAGCCTCGGTACTCGCCGAGGCTTTCTTTTGGTACGCCGTGCATGAATGACAGCTTGGGGGTGGAAGTCCCCTTCACATCCTGATGGAGGAGAAGTGATAGCGAAGCGCAAGGGCGTCGTCGCGAGGCGGGGTCTGAAGGAAGCGTGGAGCAAAGATGCGAGCCGATGGACAAGAACCGGATAGTAGGCATACGGCGCCGGACGAGCGAGCCTATGATCGCGAAGTCCATATCCATCAAGGGCGCTGGTTGTAAATCCGGCGGTTGCGCATCGAAGGCGGTCAGTCTTATCGCGGGAGGTCTGCCGCACGTCCCGGAATCGGGACTGAGGATGGAGCAATCCATTCTGATCGTGCGGCAGAAGTCAGCAGCGGGCATAGTAGTCGTTTCGACGGCGAAGGCCCAAACGGAAGAAAGCGGCAAGTAGGCGGCGCGACTCGATGAGCGGCAAGCGGCAGAACAACCAGCTACGGCTGGCCTTTGGCGGGGAGGGGAGGAGTGAAGCTCCGATGGCTCCCGGCGAAGGGTCCGAAACGCCCACGGCGAAACGCATGTCCGAAAGCCCGGCTATAAACGAACAACTGATGGAAGAGGTCTGCGAGCGGGAGAACTGCTGGCAGGCTCTCAAGCGAGTGAAGGCCAACAAGGGAAGTCCGGGCATCGACGGCATGACGGTCGAGGAGTTGTCCGGACACTTGAAGGAGCATTGGCCGGCCCTCCGCGAACAACTGCTGAGTGGGACTTACAAACCGCAGCCGGTGAAGCGGGTAGAGATACCCAAACCGGACGGAGGGGTGCGAAAGCTTGGCATCCCAACGGTGCTGGACCGGATGGTGCAGCAGGCGGCGATGCAGGTCTTGCAGCGCAGATGGGACGCGGAGTTTTCCGAACACAGTCACGGGTTTCGGCCCGGACGTTCGGCGCATCAGGCGGTAGCCCAGGCGCAGCAGTATGTGGCCGAAGGCCGTCGCTGGGTGGTGGATCTCGATCTGGAGAAGTTCTTCGACCGGGTCAACCACGACAAGCTGATGGCAGCCGTAGCGCGCCGGGTCGCCGACAAGAGGATGCTCAAGCTGATCCGGGCATTTCTTACGGCGGGCGTGATGGAAAACGGGCTGGTGGGTCCGGTGGATGAGGGAACGCCGCAAGGCGGGCCTCTCTCGCCACTGCTGTCGAACCTCGTGCTCGACGAACTTGACCGAGAGCTGGAGCGGCGCAAGCACTGTTTCGTGCGGTATGCGGACGACTGCAACATCTATGTTCGCAGCCAGCGGGCAGGAGAGCGGGTGAAGCGGAGCATCACGAGCTTCATTACGCGAAGGCTCAAGCTCAAGGTCAACGAAGCCAAGAGCGCGGTGGCGCGGCCAGCGGAACGCAAGTTCCTCGGCTTCAGCATCTCCAACGCAGAAGAACCAAAGCGGCGCATCGCCGCCAAGGCCCTGCTGCGTTTCAAGCAGAAGGTGCGGGAGCTTACGGGACGGACGCGGGGTATCGGTCTGGAAGCAATGACGAAGGAGTTGTCCAGCTATTTGCGTGGCTGGAAAGGCTACTTCGGCTTCTGCCAGACGCCCTCGGTGCTGGAGCGACTGGATCAATGGACACGGCATCGGCTGCGGTCCGTGATCTGGAAACAATGGAAGCGGGGCAGGCTGCGGTTCGCTCGGCTACACGCACATGGAGTGAGCAGCGCTCTGGCCGCGAAAACGGCCGGGAGCGCTCATGGCCCAGAGGGTGTACACCATTTTGTGTAAACGATCTTTTCTAATGAAGGAGAGGAGATCGTTATGGAGATGGACAAGGAGTTGATCGACCGGCTGCTGGGAGATTATCAAAAGCCGGAGGATTTGATCGGGGAGAACGGACTGCTGAAGCAGTTGACCAAGGCGCTGGTGGAGCGAGCGCTGCAGGCGGAGCTGACCACGCACCTGGGATATGAGAAGCATTCCCCGGAAGGCCATAACAGCGGCAACAGCCGCAACGGAGTCAGCGCCAAACAGTTGAAGGGTGATTTTGGCGAAGTCGAGATTGAGGTGCCGCGCGACCGGCAGGCGAGCTTCGAGCCCAAGCTGGTGGCCAAAGGCCAGACGCGCTTTGCCGGATTCGACGACAAGATTCTGTCGTTGTATGCGCGGGGCATGAGCACGCGCGAGATCCAGGGCCACCTGGAAGAGATGTACCAGGTGGAGGTGTCGCCGGCGCTAATCTCGAACGTGACCGAGGCGGTGATCGAAGAGGTCAAGGCATGGCAGTCGCGACCGCTGGATGCGGTGTATCCGGTGGTGTATCTGGACGCGTTGGTGGTGAAGATGCGCAGCGACGGGCGGGTAGAAAACCGGGCGGTGTATGTGGCCATCGGGATTACATTGGCCGGGATGAAAGAGGTGCTGGGGCTATGGACATCGGCCAACGAGGGCGCGAAGTTCTGGCTGCAGGTGCTGACCGAGATGCAGAACCGCGGGCTGAAGGACATCTTCATCGCGTGCGTGGATGGGCTGAAGGGTTTTCCGCAGGCCATTGAAACGGTCTATCCAAAAACGACGGTGCAGCTCTGCATCGTGCACATGGTGCGGGCCAGCCTGAATTACGTGAACTGGAAACAGCGTAAGCCTGTGGCGCGAGACCTGAAATCTATCTATCGCGCTGCCACGGTGGAAGAGGCGGAGCGGCAACTGGCGGAGTTCGCCGCGCAATGGGACCGGCAATATCCATCGATCAGCGCCCTGTGGCGGCGCAACTGGCAGGGCGTGATTCCGTTCTTCCAGTTCCCGCCGGAAATACGAAAAATCGTCTATACGACCAATGCCATCGAGAGCCTGAACATGAGCTTGCGCAAGGCCATCAAGACGCGCGGCGCGTTTCCGTCGGAAGATGCGGCCTTGAAAGTGATGTATCTGGCGCTGAGAAACCTGGCCAAAAAATGGAATGCCGTGCAGGGCTGGAAGGAGGCCCTCAACCGCTTCGCATTGGTGTGGGAAGCTCGCTTCCCACACCAATGCGCATGAACCATCACGCAATTTCAACCAAAGGCGTTTACACAAAGCAATTGACACTACCTGGCCGGATGCACGGTCACCATCGACGCCATGGGCGCGCAGACCGCCATCGCCGAGACCATTTGCAACCAGCGGGC
>DASSZI010000225.1:0-13775 GCA_035713565.1 Acidobacteriaceae bacterium
AGCGAAGCCACGCTCGCTCTTCCGCTAATCGCGGGTTACGCCTACCATCAAAGCGCCCAGGAGAAGCGGCAAGAGCGGCGCTGGGCGCGTCTGCTGGAGCCGGTTACGGCCTAGTAGCGACTCCGAACGTCAGGGGTGTGGCGATGTTGGCGAACGGCAGATTCGTTGGCTTCGTGCCGACGAAAGACACAAAGTCGGCTCGAAAATTTTATGAAAAGCAGTTAGGCCTCACCTTCTTACGCGAGGATCCGGGAGCTTTGATTTTTGATAGCAACGGAACGGCGATCCGCGTAATACAGATTGAACCTCATGTTCCTGCACCATTCTCCATTCTGGGATGGAGCGTGGATGACGTGCGCGACTGTGCTGAGCGACTCCACGAGAACGGGATTGAGTTGCAGCGTTATCCAGGACTGGAGCAGGATGCGCTAGGGATTTGGACCTCTCCCGGGGGCAGTCTGGTGGCATGGTTCACCGATGCCGATGGCAATGTGCTTTCCATTACTGAAGGTTGATTTTGAAAACCGGCCTGAAAGCGTCCTTCACGTTCGCCGTCCTTCTTTTTCTCGCCCTTGGCGCAACGGGCTGGTTCATGCTCTATGAGGGCAACGGCCAGCTTTCCTCTCGACCTTCCACGGACAATGGAGCTCTGAACCTGGGATTTCAGCACAGCCTGCGGTTGCAGATTGCCGCTGCTCGTGCTGCCGCAGACGCGCTCGGCATGAAAGCGGGCGATCCGGCCCGGTATGGACAAGATTACCGGATGCAGCTGATGCAGATTCAGGCAGATTCCGAAGGTCTGGATCGCTGGGCGGCACACGACGCAAGCCGCCAGGGATTACTGCTGGAGATTCGAGCAAGTCTTGCGGGATTGCGCATTGCGCTGGATCAGAAAACGGGCAGCTCCGCAAATCCGGCAAGCGCGGTTCCCATTCCGCTACTGCCAGCCCTGAGCCGTGCGGAAACTGCCTTGAGCAATTATTCCGCGAGCGTACTGCAGGGCCAGCCGACTCAGCGGCGCGACACCCCAGCCAGCGAGAAAAGGCCTTGGCTTGTGATGACAGTTTTCCTTGTAGAGCTGGTCGCGCTGGCGTGGCTTTTTTTTTCAGATTCGCTGAGCTAAAAGGAGTGAGTCTCTTCTGAAACCGGAATGGTGGCTGCAGGAGCCTGCTCCTGACCTGAGATGGAGTGCATCGATGCTTCCGCCTGGGAGCGTAGCCGGGTAATGGTGCCCCAAGCGCTGCGCTTATTCGCTTCCGGGTAGAACATCGGCAGAGGCTGCATTAGAATGCGGCTCAATTGCCAGACCTCAGGCTCATACATGGCGCGCAACTCTCTCACGCGATCCAGTGTGGCGGGACCGGCGCATAGTGTAAATCCGTCTGCCGCCAGCTGACGGCAGACGGCAGCAAGATTCTCCTGCGGAAATCTGTCCGGCCCCGGCTCAGGTTTGTCCTGAGACAAGACGTGGGCAAGGTCGAGCACGGCATGCCGCGCCATAATGAACGTCAACTGCGCCTGGCGGGCAGCTTCGCCCTCCACTATCGCGATGAGCAGTGAGCAGGCATCGAGCATGGTGACCAGAGCGCTCAGCCAGCTCTGGTTGTCATGCTGCGAACGAAAAAAACAAAGCTGCGGGTAGGAAATGTGGCTTTCCAGCAATTCAGCGCTCCAGCGTTCCCATTCCACAAGAAGGATCTGCAGAGCTGATTCCCCCGTTGCTCCAGCGTGACGGCGCAAGAGTTCCACTGCGCTTGGTGGGGAACCTGCGCGAGCATCGAGCAGGATAATGCTGACTTCACGGCGTGAGAACGCTCCATAGAGGACAGGAAGATAGGCAATCACCCCGGCAACGAAGGCCAGACCGATGCCTGCCTCCAAGGTAACCAGAAGGCGAGCGGTTAGCGACAACGGAACGACATCTCCAAGCCCGAGCGTAAAAAGCGTGGTCCCACTGACGTACAGGTCTGTCCTCCAGAGTCCGAAGAATTTGGGATCGGCAAACGGGGAGCCGAGGCCGTGGTAGATCAACCCAAAGCCCAGAATCAGGCCAATAGCCCATACAAAGACCAGCAAGAGCAACGACAGTGGCCCGAAGTAGCTCAGGAAGCTTTCCCGGGTGCTGGCGCGCTTGAGTTTACCTGCGAAGGCGCGAGTGGGATACCACAAACCAGTGAGAAACAGGCGGGACACGCGTAGGCGTCCGCTGGCGCGCCGCGGAAGAATAATCGTCTGAAAGGCATCCAGCAGCACCTCCGCCAGACAAACCAGACCGGCGACCAGAGCTAACGTTTTCACCGCGTTTTTCCTCCCGGGATTGGATATGTGAGCGTCCCGACGACGATGCCGTTCCAAATCACATGCGTCCAGTATGGCAAACACAGGCAGTAGCTGGCTTTTGACCGATCATAGGAGGGGATGCTCGGTCCCTCCTCGCGTGAAATGCGAACCCGTATCCGACGGTAAACAAATCCAGTATGGAGCGCCGGTTCTCAAAAAAAAACGGAGATAATGTGCCCCACAGGATACTCATCATTGAAGACGAGCGCATCATTGCTGATACGCTCGGCATTATTCTGCGCAAGCGAGGGTTCGAGTGCGATGTGGCCTATTCCGCGGGTGAGGCGCTTGCCGCAGCCAAAAAGGCTGGCCCGGAGCTGATCCTGGGAGACATCTCCCTGCCAGACGGGAGCGGCCTGACTGTAATTTCCGAAATCTCAAAGTTGTACCCGCAATGCCGCGTTATTCTGCTGACCGGCCGCTATTCAAACCTGCGCGGGGCGCAGGATTGGGTCCGTAGCCACACCATACCCGCGCGGATCCTGACCAAGCCACTCCTTCCCGCTCTGCTGCTCGAGGAAATGGACGACATTCTGCGGGCCTGAAGTGGCTACGCGCAGTGGCGCGGACTAAACTTCATACATGAACGGAATTGCGCGTTTGCTGATTGTCAGCGGGGCTTTTCTGGTCATTGCAGGAATCGTAGTTCTGCTGGCCGAAAAAGGGGGCCTTCCTCTTGGCAGGCTACCCGGCGACTTCAGCTGGCGCGGTGAACGCTCTTCGTTTTACTTTCCGCTCGCAACCAGTCTTTTGCTGAGCGCTTTGCTATCGCTGCTTCTGTATTTGTTCGGACGTTTTCGACCCTGATGCGGAATGCTAGACTCATCCGTTGCAGACCCTGCGTGATCCAGCCGTGAGCCAATCCGAAAGTTCCCAATCTTCGAGTGCCGGCAAATCGTCCGCTGCTCAGATGCATCTCGGCTTCTCGCCGGAGATAAAGCCGCTGCGAATGCTTCCTGAACGCTCGACGTGGAAGGTGTGCGAGCTTGTCACGGAAATACGCAAACAGGTGGAGCGAAACTATGTTGGCGTGCGCGTGGAGGGCGAAATTTCCAATCTGCGTGAAGCAGCATCCGGACACATGTACTTCACGCTGAAGGACGAGCAGAGCCAACTTCCGGTTGTGCTGTTCCGCAGCAAGGCAAAACTACTCAAATTCAGACCCAAGGACGGCCTTGAGGTCCAGGTGCACGGCGGTATCTCTGTTTATGAGGACCGAGGTCAGCTCCAACTGGTAGCGGACAACATAGAGCCGCGCGGTAAGGGTTCACTGCAGGTTGCATTTGAACAACTCTACGCCAGGCTGAAACAGGAAGGACTTTTTGAAGCATCACAAAAGCGACCGTTGCCACCTTATCCGCGCGTAGTAGGGGTCATCACTTCCCCACATGGGGCCGTAGTCCACGACATAATGAACGTGCTGTTGCGCCGTCACGCCAAGGTGCAGCTGCTTTTGTACCCGGTGGTTGTGCAGGGTGAGGCTGCGGAGCCTGAAATTGTGGAGGCATTCAACTGGTTTCAGCAAAGTGCAGCAGTGGATGTTCTGATAGTCGCCCGAGGCGGAGGATCGCTAGAGGACCTTGCTGCCTTCAACAGCGAAGCGGTCGCGCGGGCAATTGCCGGCTCGGCGGTTCCGGTGGTTTCCGCCGTTGGTCACGAGACGGACTTTACGATCGCGGATTTCGTTTCCGATTTGCGAGCACCGACACCGTCTGCCGCGGCGGAACTGGTAACAGACGCACAATATCGTGTCGAAGAATACCTGGAAACGCTGTGCTCCCGCTTGGAGCGAGCGGCGCGATACCAAAGGATGCGGGCCAGAGAGCGTTTTGCGCGTCTCGACGCCTCCGCCGTTTTCGCCCGGGTGCAGCATGGATTGGCGAGAAGAGAGCAGGCTCTTGACGAGTTGCGCTTCCGCCTGGAGGCCGCCTGGGATCGAGCTTGCGCCAACACATCCCGGCAGTTACAGCTAGTGCGGGCACGATTGATGCAGCAGGACGTGCTGCGGCAATTCGCTCGATACCAGGAACGTTTGGGAGCAGTGGAAGCTGCTTTGACCCAGGCCATCCATGTGCCAATGGAACGCCGCAGAACGCAATGGAGCCGTGCAGATGGAAGGCTGCTCGCACTTTCTCCGCTTTCCGTTCTCGAACGCGGCTATGCGCTGGTGTACGGGGCCGGTGGCGAACTGGTGAAGGATTCCGCTGAGCTCACCGCGGGGGAGGAACTGGGCCTGCGATTTGCGAAAGGGCGAGCGACTGCGAAGGTGACGCAGATATCAAGCGAATTCCAGGCGTCGAGAAATGAAGGAGGATCTTCACGCAAATGAGGAAGCTTTTTGGAACAGACGGGATTCGCGCGATTGCCGGTAAATTCCCGCTCGACCCGAAGACCGTGTACGGCATCGGAGTCGCGCTGGCGCATTCTCTTCGAAAAATGGCGACTGCTCCCCATGTATTGCTCGGAATGGACACCCGGGAATCCGGCAAGTGGATTGCCGCCGCGCTTGCCTATGGGCTGCGGGAGAACGGAGTGGAAGTGACCAGCGCGGGCGTCATCCCTACGCCGGGCATAGCGCACCTGACACATACGCGCGGTTTCGACGCAGGGATCGTGATTTCCGCCTCCCACAATCCTTGGGAAGACAACGGCATTAAGATTTTTGCCAGGAATGGCTACAAGCTGGCCGATGAAGTGGAACTGGGAATCGAACAGGAGATTTTTGAACGGTTGTCGCATGTCCAGGAGCCGACATTTTCAGAGGCAGATCTGCCGCCGGCCAATCCATCACTGCGCGCCGACTACATCGCATTTTTGCGCGGCCAGGTACCCGGCCTCCGTCTGGATGGAAAAACGATCGTCGTGGATTGCGCCAACGGAGCTGCCAGCGCCGTCGCACCCGAACTGCTGAACCATTTTGGAGGCAACTTCCTCTTCACACACACCAGCCCGAATGGCCGGAACATCAACGAGAGATCTGGCGCACTGCATCCTGAGGTGGTTGCGGCAGAGGTACGCACGCACGGTGCGGATATGGGGATGACGTTCGACGGGGATGCCGACCGAGCGTTATTTGCCGATGAGAACGGAAATGTGGTGAATGGCGATACGATTCTCCTGATTGCGGCGCGAGATCTGCAGACGCAAGGGAAATTGAAAAACGGCATGGTGGTGGCCACGACTATGTCGAATATGGGCCTGGAAACTGCCTTGCGCAAGGATGCCATTGCTATGCTGCGGGCGCCGGTGGGCGACAAATATGTTTTGGAAGAGATGCAGCGCCAAGGCGCGATCCTGGGCGGCGAGCAGTCCGGACACATCCTATTTCTGGATCGATGCACCACTGGAGACGGACTTTTGACCGCACTGGTGCTGGTCGATGTTCTGCATCGCTCCGGGAAAACGCTTGCTTCTCTGACCAGCGATCTCAAGGTGTTTCCGCAGGTGATCGTGAATGTGCGAGTGCGGGAGAAGACGCCGCTTGAAACACTTCCCCGGGTGCAAGACGCGATTCGCGAAGCGGAAACCGCTCTGCATGGGAACGGGCGGGTAGTCATTCGCTATTCAGGTACGGAAGCCCTTGCGCGGGTGATGATTGAGGCGGAGTCCGAGCAGGCGATGAGACACCACGCCGACAGGATTGCTGAGGCAATCCGGGCCGAGCTGGGCAGCTAAGGATCGCGGTGCAGAGGATCGTCTGCCCGAAATGGACGCATGCTAGCTGCCCGACAGGAGATTACGCGACGTCCCGCCAGTTTGGGCCGACAGCTACATCCGCGACGATTGGAACTTTTAGTTCAGTCACGTTTTCCATTGCTGTCTTAACGAGTTCGACCACCTGATCAACCTCTGCCGCTGGTGCGTCAAAGACGAGCTCATCGTGTACCTGCAGTACCATCCGGGCGCGAAGATGGTGCTGACGAATTTCGTCCGCAAGGCGGATCATCGCCAGCTTGATCAAGTCCGCCGCAGTCCCCTGCAAAGGCGTATTCACGGCGGTTCTCTCAGAAAAGCCGCGCATGTTGGCATTGCGGCTGGTGATGTCCGGAATAGGACGGACACGGCCAAAAAGAGTGCGTACTGCTTGCGTCCGTCGTACTTCTTCCAAAGTACGGTCGATAAAAGCGCGCACACCTTGATACCGTTCGAAATATCGATCGATATAGATGCGCGCCTCCCCCGGTTCAATATTCAGTTGCTGGGCGAGCCCAAATGGAGAGATTCCATAGACAATCCCGAAATTCACAGCTTTCGCACGATTGCGCGTTTCCCGATCCATTGATTCAATGGGAACGCCAAAGACCTCAGATGCCGTCAACGTGTGGATGTCAACATTTTCGCGGTAGGCTTTGAGCAGCAAAGGATCTTCCGAAAAATGCGCCATCAATCGCAGCTCAATCTGGGAGTAATCCGCTGAAATGAGGACATTCCCTTCTGCAGGAATGAAGGCTGCTCGAATTTCGCGGCCCAGTTCTGTGCGGATGGGAATGTTCTGCAGGTTCGGATTGGTAGAAGATAATCTGCCCGTTGAGGTACCCACTGCATTGAACGTAGTGTGAACGCGATTTTCGGCATCAGCGAGCAAAGGCAGACTGTCAGAGTAGTTTGATTTCAACTTGGCGAGTTGGCGATACTCCAATACCATTCGGGGCGCGTCGTGATGCGCGGCAAGTTCCTCCAGAACATCCTGCGCGGTCGAAACAACTTTGCCCCGGCCATATTTGATCGGCCTGGGTAGAGCCATTTTGTTAAAGAGGACATCTCCAAGCTGTTTGGGAGAGTTGATATTGAAGCGATGACCGCAATTTCCGTAGATGCACTCCGCCAGCTCGGCCATCTGCGCCGCTAAACGACGGGAGATGTTCTGCAGATATGCGGAGTCGATACGTACCCCGGCATCTTCCATATCCAGCAGAACTGGCGTCAGCGGAAGATCTATGGATTCATAAATGCTCTTGATCTGAGCGCGTTCGACCGCATTGCGCATCTGGGGCGCGAGGCGTGCTACCGTTGCGGCCGCCATTGGTAAAGCTTCCTGACCCTCGCCGCGCAAAGACTGATTATCGAAACGAGCCGCTACATCTTCCAACCGATGTGTGCTGTGCGTCGGATTCAGCAGGTAAGAATAAAGCATGAGTTCGTCCCGTACACCCGCGAGTTGAACCTGATGATCTCGCATGATGCGCAAGAGCGATTTGAGGTCGTGTACGGATTTCGGCAGCGTTGCATCTTCCAGTGCGGAGCGCAGCAGACCCGCGGCTTCACCTTCGCATCGCACCCGATAGGCTACAGAGTCATCTACGGCAAGGCCCAAGGCAAATACAGCCGCCGATTCAGGCTGAACTTCCGGTCTTTCCATTCCATCAAGCAGAGAAAATGATTGCTGCGCAGTTTCCTGGAACGCAATTTCCTCTTCGACGGCTGGCTGGTCTGGAGAGGACACGATATGCGGCTCAACAATCACGACCAATGTTGAATCGCGAGCGCTTGCCAGAAGGACTCTTAATTGCTCCGTGGTCGGCTCTAATACAAGATTTGCCGTCTGCTTCGGCTTTTCTTCAGCGCCAAAGTCTTTGATGAGAGTAGTGAATTCCAGCTCCGTAAAAAGGTCGCGGCAGGCTGTAAGGTCCGGGGGCCGCGTCTGCAACTCATCCAGTCGCAGCTCTACTGGAACGTTGCAGTGGATGGTCACGAGTTCTTTGCTGAGCAAAATATTTTCACGATTGTTCAGCAAGGATTCGCGATAAGTTTTGCGAATCACCTCGTTGGCACGATCGAGTGCGGCTTCCACACTTCCAAACTGCACGATCAGATCGACAGATCCTTTGTCTCCGATGCCGGGCGCACCAGGAATATTGTCAATCGAGTCTCCACGAAGCGCCATCACATCAACGACCTGCTCGGGAGGAACGCCTAGCACTTCCACGACTCCCGCACGGTCCAGTACGAGATTGTCTTTCACTGGATTCAACACAAAAACGTCATCGCCCACCAGTTGCAACATGTCTTTATCGTTGGACACGATGTAGACTGGGTGCCCGATGTGCGAAGCCTGGTGTGACAGAGTACCGATCACGTCGTCGGCCTCAAATCCCTCCTGCTGCAGAATCGGGATGCGCAGTGCTTCCAGTGCCCGGCGAATGTATGGCAGTTGCTGCGCCAAATCTAGCGGCATCTCCGCACGGTTGGCCTTGTATCCCGCGTAGTCTATCTCATCACATTTCTGAGTTTTGACATTGAATTTGCGAATCCTGGCCATTGTCCGTGCGCGCTCGTCGCGAAAAACGGGCGCGCTGACATCGAACACCGCGGCAAGATACTGCGGATTGAAATCCCTCCGCAGTTTGTTCAGCATGTTCACAAACACGTAAATAGCGGCCGTAGGAATGCCGCTGCGCGTTGACATGGGCCGCTGGCGTTGCATGGCGTGATAGGCACGAAAAATGAATCCCATCGTGTCGAGGAGATATATCGCGGGCTTGCCACTTTCAGTTGCCATCATGGTCGAGTTTAGTGCAATTCAGGTTGGCGTGTTATGTGAGGAACATGCAATCCCCATACGAAAAAAAGCGGTAATCGTTCGCGACGGCGTAATTATAGGCCGCCAGTACATTGCCGGTTCCACCGAATCCGCACACCAGCATCAGCAGAGTGGATTGTGGCAAGTGGAAGTTTGTGATGAGGGCGCTAACTACTCGGAAGTGGAAGCCGGGAGCGACAAAGAGCCCTGTCACGCCGGAGTGTCCGTGCAGTTCTGCACCGTTAGCAATCCGGGCACAGTGTTCCAACGTGCGAACCGTGGTGGTGCCGACGGCGATCACCCGGCGATCTTCGCGCAAGGCACGATTGATAGCCTGGGCGGTCGAATCGGGGAGAGTGTAGCGCTCCTGATGCAGCTTTATGTCTTCCAGTTTCTCCACTCTCACAGGCTGAAAAGTTCCAAGACCCACATGCAGCGTGACACGGGCGATCTCGACTTCGCGTGACTGAATCTCTTGAAGCACCTCCGGAGTGAAATGCAGCCCGGCTGTAGGCGCTGCAACGGAGCCGCGCTGTTCGGCAAACACCGTCTGATAGCGTTCCCTGTCCGAAAATTGGTCGTTGCGGTGAATGTAGGGAGGAAGCGGGGTGTGACCGATCTGCTCCAGCACTGCATGGAAATTCTCAACCGGCGCAAACCGCAAGACTCGTTCGCCGAACTCTCCCCGTGTAACGATTTCGGCGGTCAGCAGGGGCGAGGATTGCTGACCTTCCTGCAACGACTCCGGCGCGAAAAAAAACAATCGCTCTCCAACGGGTAACTTGCGTCCGGGCCGCACTAAGGCACGCCACTCGAACTCAGCGTTCTGCTCGGTCAGCAGCACCTCCACGCGTCCGCGAAGGTGCTGGCCTGCAGCAGGATTTCGCGGGCTGACGGGCTGCGCGTTTAAGCCCGCGCGGACGCCAAATAGCCTTGCAGGCAGCACGCGAGTGTCATTGACGACCAGCAAATCCCCAGGACGGAGCAATCCCGGGAGATCGCGGAAGCGGCGATCCTGAACAGCTCCCGAAGAACGGTCGAAGACCAGCATGCGTGACGCAGCACGGTCTTGCAAAGGCTGCTGCGCAATGCGTTCCGGCGGCAGAATGTAGTCGAACTCGCGAACCTGCACCCGTTGATTTTAGCGGCGCGAACTGTCGAATGCGAACGACGCCGACGCTTCGATGCGCGATGGTCAGGTGCGTCCGCTATACTCTTCGACGGTATGGCGAGCGCGCTCCAGCGCAAGTTCGACCTCCTGACGGGCGTTCTCCAAAGCAGAGGCGCCGGCATTTGCCGCAACCGGAACAGGGGGCTGCCAGCTTAGGAAAACAGTCGAGAACGGTTTTGGAATCAAAAACCGGTCCCAGGATCGAAGTGTCCAAGCACGCTGGGGTGCCGCATAAAATATGCCTACCCCGCCGCCTAGATTTTGTGCAAGCTTGACGGCTCCAGCTTTGGCAACATAGGCCGGTCCGCGTGGGCCATCCGCAGTGAATGCGGCGTAGTTGCAGGTCGATTCAGCCAATCCAACAAGTGCGGTCTGCATTCGCAGCAAACCGGATGCGCCTTCGCGCGAACTCGATCCCCTGACGGCCGTGTATCCAATGCGGCGGATTGTCCGCGTAATCAGTTCGCCGTCAAAACTTGGGCTGATCAGAATGGCGATTTTCCGTTTTCGGAAGTGATACGCAATGGACAGCAGAGATCGATGCCACAAGCAATACACGCGAGTCTCGGGATGGGCATCGGCATGGGACGCCAGGCCCCCAACTTCCTGAACGCGCAGCGTCGCGCCAAGTGAACGAATCAGAATGGCACCAATCGGGGGCAGCAGCGCGAGAGCAATCCGCTGCTTTAATGTGTACTTATGCGGAGCAGTGGATCGCGGAACATAGGCTGACTCACTCACAGACCAAGAAGCCCCTGAAAGCACGGCTGATTGCCTTCTGAGTCGCCGGATCCACCTCGTCCGGATCGCTGTCCGCGTTTTACCCGTGGCACAATTATGAGCTTGTCCGTCATGATGTGAGGGCCTTCCGCGCTTTCATATCCTCCACCCGCAAAGCCTCAGTTACTGCCTTGAAGTTAGCCTTAGAGGCTAGGCCGATGAGGAAAGGAAATGGAATTCCCGCCGGGCTCCAAGTCGTTGGGGGACGCTGGCCTACCACATTCATTCCCACAGTATAGATGTGGATCTCAGAGTTTTGAGCATCAGACTCGGCCACCTTAGCTATAGCGTAGCCATCGCATGATCTCCGGTACGGTAGGTCTTTTGCCGTACATTAGAACACCTACGCGATAGATGCGAGAAGACAGCCACACCATAAACCACACGCCACCGAGCATGGAGACGAGGGATGCAACGATTTGCCAAATTGGCGGCGTGAGTACCGAAATTCGTACATACATCAGAATCGGAGCGAACGGAGGCAGCATGGAAAGCAGTACAGATAGCAGGCTGGATGGGCTGGACATGACCCGCTGATAAACCACGATGCAGAAAGCAAGCGGCATTGCGACAAACAAATTGAGCTGCTGAAGTTCCTGCGTGCTGTTCACCAATGACCCCATCATTGCAGACAACGCGCTGTAAAAGAGAAAACCCAGAACAAAGCAAACCAAGAACGCCACCGCCTGGAACGCTGTAAGGTGAAAAGAGAATCCTCCGCCTGATTGAAGCCCCAGGAGCCCCGGCGTGGCCAGAAGAATTCCGCAGCTCGCCCACACAAATACCTGAGCCAGCCCCACTCCGCCCACGCCAAGAAGCTTCCCTGCCATCATCTCTTCGGGAGTGGCCGTGGCGAGCATGATTTCGAAAATCCGGGAGGTCTTTTCCTCCACTACGGAATTACCCACCGCCACCCCCTGAGCAAGGATGGACACATACAGCATCATCATCAGCAGCACGGACGCGGTAAACGCACCCAGGGCGCCAGACCTTTTGCCGCTGCCGAGTTTACGCATTTCCACCTGAGTGTTGAACAGGGAGCTTACCTGACTTTCAGACAATCCGCGAGATACAAGCTCTTCCGTCGCTTGCGCATGCTGCACGGCCGATTCGAGGGCATCGGCAAGAGTCAAATCGCCGGAAGACTCGGAATAGTATCTGGCCCGGAGCTTGCCATTTTCCCGATCCAGCCATAAGAAACCGTTCAGAGTGTTGCCCTCTACTTCAGTTGACAAACGCTGCTGAAGGCCCGGTGCAGGGGAGAGTACCGTAACCGCGAATTTCGGGGTGTGCATTCCTGCGAACTCCCGCGCATTTACCGGCAACTCAAGCTCGCGGGCGATCGGGCGCGCCAGGGCGGGGTCGGACGAGATGATGTCGATGTGCTTTTGGCGGCTGCCGGACGTAGCCAAAAAGATGGGGCCGAAGATCGCGCCGGCCATAATCAAAGGGAATCCCACGAGCGAGATGAGAAACGATTTTGTACGGATCCGTTCCAGGAATTCTCTCCGGGCGATCAGCCAAACATTACGCATTGAATTTGCCTCCGACCGTTTCAATGAAGATTTCTTCCAGCGTCGGCTCTATCACGTCAAAGTAGCTGACCCGTGCGTACGCCATGGCGGCGATAAGGATTTCCTGGGGATCTGAGCCTTGTCGCAGGCGAATTTCTGCCGTTCCGTTGTTCTGGATTACACCTCCAATCGAAGGATGCGCAAGAAATGTCGAGTCTCCTTCGTACCGAATCCGGACACGATTCTTTGGGTAGCGAGATTTGACGCCGCGCACTGTACCGGACAAAACAGCTTGACCTTGATTGACCAGGCAGATGGCATCGCAGAGTCGTTCCACCTGGTCCATTCGATGAGTGGAAAACAGGATCGCTTTTCCCTTATGCTTCAAATCCGTCAAAACATCCTGAAGCATTATGGCGTTGACTGGATCTAACCCTGAGAATGGTTCATCCATAATGATGAGTTCCGGATTATGTAAAATGGCGGCAATGAACTGGATTTTCTGCTGCATGCCTTTGGAAAGCTCTTCGGTCCTTTTTTCCAGCGAGCCAGCAATCTCCAGACGCTCACACCATTCGCGCGCGCGATTTTCCGCCTGCGTGGCATTCAGCCCGTGCAATTGTCCTAGCAGTACGAGCTGATCCACCACCTTCATCTTTTTATAGAGGCCACGCTCTTCCGGCAGATAGCCAACCCGGTGCAAGCTATGGCGGGTGAATGGCTGGCCAAAGAGCGTGACGGTGCCCGAGTCTGGCAGAGTCATACCGATCATCATGCGAATGGTTGAAGTTTTGCCCGCGCCGTTGGGTCCCAGAAGGCCGAACATCTGTCCGGCTTCGATTGCGAGACTCAGGTCGTGCACGGCAACCTTGCTTCCGTAGCTTTTGGTGACTCGATCCAACTCAATGGTCTTGCGCGCATCGCTCATCTGCACCCGCGGCGTCAGTCTAGTATTTTGATTTTTCCGCAGATTGGCTCCCGTGAGGTTTTCGCGGATTGCTGGAAGTTTAGCAAATGACGAAACGCGCCAGCCCTGCGCGGAGGATGTCTTCCCATCCCCGGCTGGTAGCATCCAGAATGTGATTGCCCTCGACACACCGGTTCAATTTGTAAAAGGCGTCGGCCCCAATCTGGCGGAAAAGCTCAAAGAGAAGAATATTCTGCTGGTAGAAGACCTGCTGTATCACCTTCCCTTTCGCTATGAAGACCGCCTGAATCCCCGGTCCCTGCGGGAACTTGTCCCAGGGGAAATGGCAAGCGTCATCGCAGAGGTGCGCGGAACGGCTCTGCTGCGCACCAAGCGGATGCCCATTTTTGAGATGACGGTCGGACAAGGAACGGCCTCTCTGAAATGCATGTGGTTTCATGGAACCTATCTCAAAGACAAGTTCCAGCCGGGCCAGATGCTTGCGCTGTACGGAAAGGTGGAGCCTTCCCGCAGCCGCGCCGG